>NZ_JAMWXW010000001.1:0-521657 GCF_031570135.1 Paraburkholderia sp. USG1
TTTCGTCGTCTTCGCATTCGCTTTGAGCGTCGCGCCGACATTCACGAAGCATTCCTCAAACTCGGTTGCTCCCTCGTCTGCTGGAACATCTTCAGACGTACGGAGCAGTCTTTTTGAAACGGTCTCTTAGCGCATCTCTTTTCTTGGTCTCAAGCTGACCCTAGCGCAGAAATTGGCTGATCTTGAGGGCCGCCACAGGACTTCTGCGAGGGGGTCAAGAGGATTCGCTACACGACAGTGCTTTCCAAAACCTGCTCTGACTTCCAAGTGAAGACTTACTGAACTGATCAACCTCAAAAAATCGCTGACGCTACGCTGCGACGTGAGGACATCGATCGCGAAGGCAACTCATGTAGAAGACCCGGCAGTGACAAAGCGCCTTTGCGCAACCCGATAACAGCGCATGACCGAGCAGCAGATTCTTTACAGTCACGTATTCAGCTCTGGCAATAGTCCCGCAGACGTGCAGCGTACTCGGTGCTGAATTGGGCAAACCGAGCGCGAATGTCAGCCCCCGGCCAGTTGCCCGGAAGCATTTCAGGGGGCAGGACAGGATCGAGCAGCAGATGCCGAAGAACTTTCGTGGCAGCCATGAAGCCATCCTTGAAATCTTTGGCGTGGTCGAGCTCGCGCTGCAGGCGCCGCGCCTCGGACGCCCACGCAGGCAGATCCCAGAGTGAGCGGGCCAACACTGAGGAATCGCGGTAGCGGACATCGCTGAAAAATGTGCATTGCTCCGCCACCGTGTCGTCGGGAAGGCGGAGCAGATTCGCTGGTCGAAGCCAGACGCCTTCGCGCAACTCGGCCAGCCGCAGAGCAACCATGCTTCGCCGGAGGGCGACACGCTCGACAAGGGGGCGCGATTCGGCGGTGACGACGGCCATCTCCCACGTATCATTCCAGGGCCGCGTAGCAGGCGAGCAGTCCGCTTCCTGTTGAGCCTGACGGCGCACGAGCCGCTCTGTCAGGCGGTAGACACCATCTTCGGTTATGACGTCGCCGTTGGCGGCCATGCGTGTCAGCGCCACCCGTGTCGTGCGCTCAGCGATTCCGAACAGGGCACCGACGCGTACCAGGGAGTTAACCGGGAGTTCTGGCGGATGAAGGCCCAGCAGCACGGTAAGTACGACGGAACGCGCCGTAAGGGGCTGCACCGCCGGCAGATGACGGTCTTCGGTTATCGACGCCATATGCGTTCCTCTTCTTCCTTCAGGATCGGCTTTTCCGATAACAACAAAATTGTCCAGTTCTGTAGCAAATGAGGTCTCCGTTTGTTCACGGGCAGCAAAAACCGCGCAGGCGGTGCCCGAAGCCGGTTTTTCGCCCGCGCGGCCACTGGAAGAAGTTCAGGCAGTTCTTTAAACCCGCGCGTCCAGTAGCGCACCGCATACATCATAACGGCCTGGTTGCTGCGTGGCGTCGGACGCTGTCATTAGGCGACCCATCTATCGGAGCATCCACTACACAGAAATGACGTCACGGGTCGTGGGCACGAAACAGCCGTACGGACGTTCGAGTTCTATATAGTTCGCTATCCCAGGTTTCGTCGTGCGACAGGACGTTGATCACGATAGCTTCGTCCAGGCTCCGAGTTACTGCCGGGTCTAACCCAACGGTACCGGAACCTCGAAGCCGTAGGCTGGCAGACATGACTTCCGCGATCTGTCTTCACTCGACACAGGGCGCGCAGCGGGACCGACTGTGGAACGGCCGGGAATTGCAGCCAACGTGTCACGTCAACGCAGCTCCGCCGGTTTTGCGCTTCATCTCCTGTCGCGCGTCGATCGAAAGCGGCTCCAGCCGTTTACTGATCAACCTGTCGAGCCCCGGCTGACAACGCTCAATCTGCCCCCCAGCGGGAGCTGATGAACCCGCAAACGGCGGCACGCTCGTCAGATCTCACCCTTCTGCGCGAGGCAGACAGCCCATATTGCCCCTAAGCGGCTTGCATGCTAGCACCAGAAAGATAGAACAAGTAGGTACCACAGGCACAGACGACTCCTTTGGTTAGCGAAAGTACCTGGTTGCGTCCTCCTCTCATGGATGTTACGTTTACGAATCGCGTAATTTTTTATCGTAACATCGGTAACTGAAAGGAGTTTTGAGATGGATCAAGAATTTGAACGTACGCTTCTGCGGCGCTGGTTCGATCTGCGTGACGCCAATACGACGTCAATGTCGGATGCGGTGCATCGGGAACCCACCGTCCACTACACCGATCCCCACCGCTTCGATCAGGAGATGCAGGCATTCTTCCGTGGTGCGCCGCGGATCGTCGGCCTGAGCTGCGACCTGCCGCGTGCCGGCGAATTCTTCACGGTCGACGTAGGCAGCGTCCCGGTGCTGGTAGTACGTGGAGAGGACGGCGGCGTGCGCGCCTTTCTTAACGTTTGCCGGCATCGCGGCGGCAGCGTGGCACAGGGTCGGGGCGCCGCAGGCCGCCTGTTCAAGTGCTCGTATCATGCCTGGTCCTATGACACCAAAGGGCGGCTTCTCGGGCAGCCTTCGGCTCAGGAATCTTTCGACGATGTCAAGCCTGGTTGCACCGGGCTTATTCCCCTGGCAGCGGCAGAGGCCAACGGCCTGATCTTCGTGCGACCAACGGCCGACGGCGACCCCATCGACGTCGACAGCGAGCTGGCGGGCCTCGCACCGCAACTCTCGAAGATCGACTTCGACGGCTTCAGGTTCTTCGCCGAACGCCACAGCAGCTGGGCAATGAACTGGAAGCAACCCTTTGACACCTTCCTTGAGGCCTATCACATCTTTTCGCTGCATCGGGACTCCCTCTCCAAGGAGGTGCTCTCGACGCCAATGCTGGTCGAGTCATCCGGTCCGCATGGACTTGGGCTGGTAATGAGCCGGTCCGGCCTGCGCCTGCTCGACCGCGATGAGCGCGAGTGGCACCTGCGCGGACATGGGAACCTGTTCTTCTGGCTGTTCCCTAATACCATCCTGAACCTGCCGGCCCCTGGCCACGTTGAGCTGTGGCAGTTCTATCCGGAGAATGACGCCGTCGATCAGACCCGCGTGCACGTCCGGTTCTACACCCCGGGAGAGCCCGAGAGCGAAAAGGAGCGGACGTTCTGGGACAAGATGGTCGACTTCACGATGAGCTTTGTGGGTGAGGATTTCGAACAGCAGAAGACGATCTTCAGTAACTTGCGCGCCGGCATCCTGCCGGAACTGATTTTCGGCCGCAACGAGCCTGCACTTACGCACTATCACCACAACATCGACCGCGCGCTTCGCGCCGCCAACGCAAGCCCGCAAGCCCGCGAGCCGCAGGTTGACCATACGTCTTGAGGGGATAGCCGATGTCGATAACTCAGGGTTTGCAACGATCGGTGCAGTCGACGCCGGATGCGGTCGCCACACGATGTGCGGGCCGCGTCCGAACATTTGCGGAGCAGGCCGACCGGGTTGGGCGGCTTGCGGCCGGGCTGCGCGGGCTGGGACTCGAACGCGGCGGTCGCGCAGCCATCATCAGTCGCAATAGCGACCGGTTCCTCGAGTTCCTGCTTGCGGCGTCCTGGTCCGGCGCGGTCTTCAACCCGCTGAACCTGCGCTGGAATGCCGACGAGCTCGCGCCTGCGCTGATCGAGTCCGGCAGCCGGATCGTCGCCGTCGACGACGCGGCGCTACCGCTGGTCAAACACCTGCGAGCGAGCTGCCCTGACATGTGTGTACTCTATTGTGGGGAAGGCGCAACCCCGGCGGGCACGATCGGGTTCGAGGAGCTGATCGCCAGCTCAACACCGATGGATGACGTTCATTGCGACGGAGGAGACCTCGCAGGTCTCTTCTATACAGGTGGCACCACAGGGCGGCCCAAGGGTGTCATGCTCAGTCACGCCAATCTCGTGACGGCTGCATTAGGTCCCGCAGCCACCGGACCGCTGCTGACGGAAGGGGGCACCGTGCTGCATGTCGCTCCGCTATTCCATCTTGCCGGAATCTGGCCATGGCTTCTACAGATGCTCATCGGTGGGCAGCATTCAGTAGTGGAATCGTTCAAGCCCGAAACCACGAGTGCGATTATCGCCGCAGAAGCAATCACTGACGTGTTGCTCGTCCCGACGATGATCCAGATGCTTGTCGGCCATCTGGAGGAGTCAGGCCTGCGTTTGCCGAGCCTGCGAAACTTGCTCTACGCCGGGTCTCCCATTCCCGAGGCGCTACTGGATCGCGTCGAGCAGGTGCTGCCGGGCGTCGCTCTGACCCAGATCTACGGTATGACCGAACTCGCGCCGGTAGCAACGATCCTGCGCCCGGCCGATCACGTCGGCATGCGCCGGCGCACCGCAGGAAAGGCTGCGCCACACACCCTGGTCAAGATCGTCGATCTGGACGATCACGAGCAGCCTCGCGGTGAGCCGGGAGAGATCGTCGCGCGGGGCGCACAGGTGATGCTGGGCTACTGGAACCAGCCCGAACTGAGCCGGGCGGTGCTACGCGGCGGCTGGATGCACACTGGAGACGTTGGCGTGATGGACGGCGATGGCTTCGTCCAGGTCATAGACCGGCTCAAGGACATGATCATCACGGGCGGTGAGAATGTGTACTCGGTCGAAGTGGAAAACGCCATAGCGGCCCATCCGTCTGTGGCTGCGTGCGCGGTCATCGGCGTGCCCGATCCAGAATGGGGAGAGCGCGTGCATGCGGTGGTTGTTGTGGTCCCGGGTGCTTCGCTAACGACTGAGGACCTTCGCAACCACGTAACGGCTCGGATCGCGCGTTACAAGGCACCGCGGTCACTCGAGATCGTTGATGCGCTCCCGATCTCGGCTGCGGGCAAGATTCTCAAGTCCCAACTGAGGAGACAGGCGCATGTCTCCAACACCGAATAACCGCGTTCGTGGCTACGGCCATCCCGCCGTGCATGGCGCCTGGTGCGCCCAATCGATGCCCTTCCTGGGGTAGACAGTGGATCCGGCCGCACCAGCCGAGACGGCACTAAAGCCGTGCCACTGGATACTGCTTCTCATCGTGGACATGTTGATCGATGCGACCGGCAGTGGCTACCCGCAGAACAGGACAGCGAACAGATCTTTGTTGATCGGGTCACGGGCATTGATCAACAACTGCAGCCGGAACAGGACACCCCACGCGTTGCGACTACCGCTCGAAGCAAGCCGCTGCCGACTGCTCGTGACCGTATTTCTATCCGTCTTCAATGACTTCGGGCAAACAGGAATTGCATGTCCCCATTCCCGGTCGCCTGATCCGCGGTGGTGAAAGGAGGCAGAACTCCTGGCATCGCTGGCGTCTTTTCTGCCAGAAAGGAGATGAATAAGGCGAACCCGGAATCGCCTCAGAACAGACATGGTTTCTACCGACATTAATAGATATCCGAGTCTTATTAAATTCGTATTACTAATTAAATAACGGAGACGGGTCTGGCCTGCGTTGCCAGGGACGGACACCAAACAAGGAGGTAGGCATGCTTTACGCTTCGAACGGAAAAAAATCCACCGCCGGTCAGACCACGCCGCGAACTTTAAAGAAAAACGGCGCATTGGCGCTTTCCTCGTTATTGCTCTGTCTGACAGTTAATGCCAGTGCGGCTGAAGGTATTACATACGGCGGCCCGCGCGGTGGGACGGACATAGGGGGAGCATACCTACCTCCAGTCAGTGGATTCTATGGGATTGCCCTTGGCTGGGGAGCAACAGCGAATGGGTATTATGGCAATAACGCGCGCAGCGATAGCGCCGTGAAGTTTGACGGCACTCCGATAGTCGGTGGCCTCGGACTCCTGTATGTGTACCCTTTCAAGTTAGCCGGGGGCACGTTGGCATCCAGCGTTCTGGAAACTTACGCCTTAGTGGCTCGCCTTTGTCTGAATAACGTATGCAAGAACCAGAATGGTTTTGGCGACCTGTACAGCGACATCCTGATGTGGAGCAAGTACCTGGGAACCGGTGGCGCGGCAAACAACCTGCCCTACGGGCTGACGGTGAAGGCCGCCATGTCGATGAGTTTTCCGACGGGAAAGTACCGCGCCGATTCGCCCGTTCCGAATTTCGGGTCCAATCTGTATCGCATCATCCCCAATTTTGCACTCACTTATCTCACGGGTCCGAATGTCCTCGGAGACGGGGTTGAGATTTCAACGCAGTTCTTTTATGGCGTGACACCCACTAACGATGCAACTCAGTATAAATCCGGAGACACCATCGATATCGACTTCGCCGTCTCGCAACGCTCCGGCCGTTGGCAGTACGGTATCGCGGGAAACTACGCGGTCCAACTCAACGACGACAAGCTCAACGGAACGGTCGTGCCAGGAGGCGACAGGCTTGGCCTTGTGACGCTAGGGCCTGTGGTGTCTTATGAAATTCCTAGCTGGAAAAGCGTTGTCAAGGCCAAACTCCAGCTTCCCGTCTATACCAGGAACACCGCGCATCAGAGTGCGCTTCTCGTCACACTCGTCAAGGCATTCTAGACAGACGCACCACGCACGCTATATCCGGTCTACGCGCGGCTGTGTGTTTCAGAGTTCCAGGACTTGAACGACGTGGCCTCTCGTATCCGGCATGGTTGCGGCAACACGCGGATTCTGGCGTCAAGCTGCGGCGACCCTGCCCGCCAGGGTCGCCGATGTCAGAAAACGCGTCGTACAGCAAGCGGGCAGTATATCTGCGGAACCCGAACGAATTCACATCCCGCGTAGCAGACCAATCACTGCGGGATCTGGACTCCGCCTGAAGGTATCGCCCGGTTCAAACACTGCTTGCAATCGCCACAGCGGATGCCTATTATAGACCATCGTGTCGGACTATTAATTGCGAATGGGGCGATGTGCCCGCGACGCCGTGGCCTTGAGGAGTCGCCATGCGAGAAGCCGACACTCAACTGAAACACATCAAACGGACCTGTCTATGGAGACACTAACAATAGAGGAACGGTGCACCCTGGCTTACAAGTTCTGGACGGGAATCTGCTCGACGGTCGTTTTCGCGTGTCTGCGTGAGCACGGCCAGGACAGGATCGTCGAACTCGAGCGCCGTAGCATCAACCATCACCAGGCGAAGCATTTTCTGGAGGGTATGCGAAAGCTCGGACTCGATAACGAACCCAACGATGTAATCCGCTGCGCCAAGTACCACTATTTTTCCAACTCCCTTGGTGGCCTCCCGATGGATTACGTGGAAGAGTCACCCGAGCGTGTATGGATTCGTTACCTCGCTCCGTACTGGATGGGCGACAGTCCTGTGCAGCCATCGTCCGGGCCGGCGGTTTTAGGGGCTGAATTCGGACGTGCACCGTATCTGGGCTGGCATGCAAACAATGGCGCCTATCTGGGCAATGACCGCCTTGTTTTCGTCCAGACGCAAAGTCTCCTTGATGGCGATCCATGGGATGCCGGCTATTTCACCCTGCACGACCGCCCGCTTGAGCCGGGTCACGGATACCTGCGACGGATCGGTGAGTGGGGGCCGCGATTCGAGCCCGCGCGTGCGCCGGCGCTACCTCAGGCAGACTGGCCCCCCGAACGGCGTCTGCGCGCATTGCGCAACTTCGCCATCGACTTTACAGCCAGCCGATGCAGCACATTGGCGGAAATACTGGGGCCGGAGAATGCTGCTCGCGTCATCGAGCATGCGTTCACCGTTTTCCTGGCCCAGGGATGGGAAGCGCTTCCCCGGTCCGTTGGAATCCAGAAGATCGAATCAGCAATCGACGCGGCCCGATATTTCGCCGCAGTCGCAGAGATCACCGGTGATGCCGTTGACATCGACCTGACAGGCGATGTGCCCGTCATTCATCAGCGGACGATGCGCTTCTGGAAGGGGGTGCCAGCACCTGTTCCAGAAATCGACCAGGCGATGGCACGCGCGTGGTCCAAGACACTTAACTTACACGCGCAAGGACTCTCTTGCCGTCTCGTCCAGGGGGAATCCTTCGGCTACCGGTGGATCTTCGAAAAAGGTGACACGTATGAATAGCATCGATCAGAACAGTGCAGGCGAACGGGTGAAAGATACGACTGACGCGGCGAACGTATTCTGGTCGAGCATCAACTCTGCGCTGACGCTGTCCTGTATCAGGACGTTCGGCCAGCACGAGGCAGCAACGGTCGAGTACGAGACGCTGCGAAGAACGCATGAAATCACCCTTCTCTCGTTGTCTGCGGACGCTGGAGCCAATTCCGTCCTGAATTGCGTCCGGACCCATTTAAGGCTGGAGGATGGTTCTGGCATTCAGCCTGAGTGGGTCGAAGACGCTGCCGGCAGGCACTGGCTGCGCTATCGTCCACCGTACCGGACGGGTGACGGCCCCTTTGCGCCAGCGACCGCGCCAGCTGCACTGGGACCCGAGATCGGCCAGGCCTGGTTCCGGGCCCGCCACGCCACGACAGCGCTGACCGTCGGCGGCCCCACTGTCATTTTCGTGCACACGCATAGTCTCACCGAGGGAGACGCGTGGGATGCGGGATATTTTGTCGACCGTGGTGAGCCGGTGGCGCCTGGAAACCACTACGAACGCCGTACTAGCGAGCGAATCCCGACTTTTGACCCAGCACGCCTGGTTGCACAGCTACCGCAAACTCGCGCCCCCGCATCCGCAATCGGCCAGTTGTTGCGGGACGCGGCATCGCGGATGATCGTCCTGTGCGAACGACTTGGCGTTGTCGCCGCCGCCGCAGTTATCGAGCACGCCTTCCGGGTGGTCCTTGTTGAACGTTGGCAGTGGCTTCCGGCGGCGCTCGGTCTGACGCCAGTGCGAACTCCTCTGGCCGCAGCGCAACTGTATGCAGGCACCGCGCGCCTGGCCGGAAACGAGGTCGAAGTGGAAGACCATGGCAGCTACGCGCTCGCGCACCATGCAACAGACCATCTATGGGACAGCTGCGCGAATGTTCCGGTCGCCGTTCGCGAGGCAATCATCAGGGCATGGTCGGCCGCGCTTCCACATCACGACTTCGATCTGCGCGCGAGCCTCGCCAGGCCGCTTTCCAGAAGTGATCTTCGCGTCGCAATCCATTTCGACCGCGGAGGTCCCGGTGACTGATTTGATCCTCCGGTTTGCATCGGGTCGGGAGAAAGAGACGCTTCTGCGTTGAGCGATGCTTCATGTTTGCAAGGGGTAGCGGCGCGCTGTTCCTTCACATGAAGGCGGACTCATCTGCATCACGAACGACAAGACAATTCTTCCAGCTCGCTTAGGCCGAAGGGAGTACGTGGTCGACGCGAGCGCGAGGATGCGGTGTGCGACCGTTGATTGCAGGAAGAGCGACACTGCTGATATGAATATTCAGTTCCGGCATCAAGCCTTGGGAAGGCCTGTTGAGCCGGCTAAAGATGGAGGGGACAATGGTTCGAATCACACAAATGCTACGTCGTGCTGTACAAATCAATCCGGACGGACCTGCGACAGCTTGCGAGGGGCGCACGCGAAGCTGGCGGGAATTCGAGGCGCGCGTAGTCCGGCTTGCCGGCGCACTGACAGGCCTCGGTTATGCGCCAGGCGATCGCATCGCGATCCTCGCGCTGAACTCTGACCGCTATCTCGAGTATTTTTTCGCGATGGCGTGGGGCGGTTTTATCTTCGTCCCTGTCAACACCCGTCTCGCCCCGCCTGAAATCGCTTTCTGGCTGACCGATTCTGGTTGCACGGGGCTGTTCATCGACGACGCTTTCGTCGGTACGCTCGATCAACTGCGTACGGCTGCGCCGGACGTTGGCCACATCATTTATGTCGGGGACGGGGCGGTGCAACCAGGGATGCTGGCCTATGAAGATCTGATTGCGCAGGACGGAACGCTTGCCGATTCGGGCGGGAGCGGCGACGCATTAGCGGGCATTTTCTACACAGGCGGCACGACTGGCCGTTCGAAGGGCGTTATGCTCAGCCATCGCAATATTGTAGCCAATGCGATCAACTGCGCGCCCGACTTCAATTTCTCGCAGGACACTGTATGGCTGCATGCGGGACCTATGTTCCATCTCGCCGACGGCGCGGCGAGTTTTCTCGTGACCGCGCTTGCGGGCAGGCATACTTTCATCCCGCGCTTCGAGCCATCAGCATTTCTTGCGGCGGTCGAGCGGGAGCGCGTCACTGACACGCTTTGCGTACCGACGCTGCTCAACATGGTCCTGAATCACCCGGACCTTTCGAGCTATGACACGTCGACGCTTCGCACATTCATGTACGGCGGCTCGCCTATGCCCGAAGCTCTCATTCGACGTGCGCTTGAATTGATGCCGCGTACCACGTTCGTCGGTGCCTATGGACAGACGGAGGCGACACCCGTCATGACATTGAATTCGCGAGAAAACCATGTGCTGACAGGGCCGAACGCCAAATATCTCAATACTGCGGGACGAGCCGTCATCGGTTGCGAGGTGCAGATCCTTGATCCAGATGACAGGGAAGTTCCGCACGGAACAGTTGGCGAAATCTGCGGGCGGGGCGAAAACATCATGCTCGGCTACTGGAACCAGCCCGAACTCACTGCCCGCACCCTGCGCAACGACTGGCTCCATACTGGCGACAGTGGCTATCTGGATGATCAGGGGTTTCTTCATGTCGTCGACCGCCTCAAGGATATGATCATTTCCGGCGGCGAAAACGTCTACCCGGCAGAAGTAGAACAGGCGCTTTACCTTCATGCCGACATTGTGGAATGTGCTGTGTTCGGGGTGCCCGACGAAACCTGGGGCGAGCGGGTCCATGCTGTGGTGCGTCTCAAGGACGATGCCTCGGCCCAGGCAACTGACCTGATCGCTCACTGCAAGTCGATAATTGCGAACTATAAATGCCCACGCAGCGTCGACATTACGTGCGATCCGCTGCCTAAGTCAGGGGCAGGAAAAATCCTCAAGGTCGCGCTGCGAAGACCATTCTGGGAGAGTAAAGATACAACGGACCAGTGAGCCAGAGCGAAGCAGCCTGGCCAAAGGAATGTAGTCACCCGGCCCGGTTTGAGCAGGCCACAAGCCAGAAGGTCGAACACCGCGACCCATGCAACAGAAGCAATGGATCGGAAAAGACAAATCGACGATCAACTGGGCCTTCTGTGCAAAGCTGTTCGCAGGAGGATGCTGGTTTGATTGGCCAGTGCGCTGCGCGAGGCAGGCCCATCGAGTCTGCATCATCGGCGGCGCACCTACAGCCTGGGTCGATGCGCGCGCCTTCATACGCCTGCATCATTTCAGGTAGTAAAGGACTGACCGGCGATCGCGTTATCTGGCAAGCCGCCGAATGTTACACCCCAGTCCGGTCGGTCAGCAGACGTTCGTCGATGGATAGCTGCTCGAAGGTCGCTTTCGCCAGGCTCTATGACCGCAAGTCGCCGTTGGCTGCGGCAGACCTCTTCAATGATCGTGCCGTTGGTTTCTTCGACAGTTTTTAGCATCCCGCTGCGGCGCGCGCCGGCTGATCGGGATACAGGATATTGCGGAAATCCCGAGCACCACGATACGACCTATATCTGGCCGTCGGAAACATACGCCCCATTCGCATAAAGGCCGGGGCACCCCAAACAAACGCGATGGTGGATCGGTTGCACAAGACCATGCCTGACGACTTTTACCACGTGACATTCCGCAAGAAGGTCTACGATCCCGATTGATGCCGATTGACGCCATGCAGGTCGACCCTGATGTATGGCTTGCCAGTACAACAGTGAACGCGGGCATCAAATACGCCTGTGTTACGGCAAGGCACCGGCCGCGCACCTTCTGCATTCGCTCGCCAGGAGAAGCTCATCTGCGATTGATCGCGTCTTTTCTCTCGGCCCGATTACTGTCAGATCGAGTCCTGGCTGGTACATCAGTCCTTCCCCTGACGTCGATCAGTCTATCGTCGCGCCGTATCTCTCAAAGGAGCTGCGCCATCGTGACGGCTTTCCGCGTGCGCGGCACCGCTGCTGGCAACTGCCGGACATCCAGCTCTGATTGCCGCTCTACGGGGTGACGCACAGAGCGAAGCCCAGCCGTGGCATGCCGGCACGGCGCATGTCAGGACGCCTGGGAAACGTAGACCACACCCGCCCCCACCAGCTGCGCGACCTCGGCCTCATCATGGCCCAACTCGCGCAGCAGTTCGCCGCTGTCCTGCCCTACCTGAGGCGCCGGGGAGGGCAGCTCACTTGCTGTGCGGTCGAAGCGCGGCGCTGGCGCGGGCTGCACCACGCCGTCCGATTCGACAAACGTGCCACGTGCCACGTTGTGTCGGTGGTGTGGTGCCTCGCTCATCGACAGCACGGGCGCAAAGCAGGCGTCGCTGCCCTCGAGGAGTTCGCACCATTCGTCGCGGCTACGCGTGCGAAACAGGGTAGCCAGCCGGGCCTTGAGCGCCGGCCACTCGCTGCGCTCCCACTGCCTCGCGAACTGCGGATCATCTATTCCACACTTCTCCAGCAAATGACGGTAGAACTGCGGCTCAATCGGCCCGATCGATACATAGCGCCCATCCGCACACTCATAGTTGCCGTAAAAATGGGCCGAACCATCCAGGAAATTGCTTTCGCGCTCGTCGCGCCAGAAGCCCTTCCCCATCAAGCCGTATTGCGCGGCCATCAGTACAGCGGCGCCGTCGCTCATCGCTGCGTCCACGACCTGCCCCTGTCCGGAGCGCTGCGCCTCGAACAGGGCCGCCGTCACGCCCAGCGCCAGCAACATGCCACCACCACCGTAGTCGCCCACCAGGTTAAGTGGGGGTGACGGTGGACGGTCACTCGGCCCCATTGCATGCAGGGCGCCCGACAGGGCAATGTAGTTCAGGTCGTGCCCTGCTGCCTGTGACAGCGGGCCGGACTGGCCCCAACCGGTCATACGTCCGTAGACCAGCTTGCGGTTGCGCGAATGACAGGCCACGGGGCCGAGCCCGAGCTTCTCGGTTACGCCGGGACGGAAACCCTCAATCAGGATATCGGCGCGCCCGATCAGCTCGAGCACAATCTCTATGGCGCGCGGATCCTTCATGTTGAGCGCAATCGAGCGGCGCCCCCGATCGACTACGCCATCGTTGCGCATCAGGGATTCAAGCGCGCTGTTCCCGCCAGACGGAATTCGGTCCACGCGTATCACCCGTGCACCCATGTCGGCCAGCATCATGCCGGCGAACGGCGCCGGGCCAATGCCGGCCAACTCAATCACGGTGATGCCTGCAAGAGGTCCTGACATGTCAGACCTCCCGCCAGACGGGCGCGGGAAGGCTCAGCGCTGCCAGCGTCGGCAGCGAATCCACGAAATGGTCAATCCAGGGGTCGTTCATTTTGAATAGTCAGGTGATAGCGGGAGCTGCATCTCAAACCGCACGCCGTCCATCCAGATCACGCGGTCGGATGTTGGGACGAACGGGCTTCGCAAACGTCGCGCGTACGACTCACGCGCTTTGCTTCTGAATGAGGTGGGTCAATCAAACTCGTCAATTCATAGACCGACGCGTCGAACTATTATATAAAGGGGAACCCCCGCAAGTCCAGCTAACGGCGGCCCCGGCACTCGATAGAGTTCGCTCGAAGATGTAATATTCTGGCGGCGCCGACGGGCGGCGAGATACCCACAGGATTGGAGAAGATTGATGCCACGAGTACGTTCGGATGACTATGAGACCAAGAGTCAGGCTATCCTGGACAGCGCTGCCGCGCTGTTCGCCAAGGAAGGTTACCCGGGCGCCAAGATGCAGGACGTCGCCAGCGCATGCGGAGCAACAAAGTCGATGCTCTACCATTATTTTCCGACCAAGGATGATCTGCTTTACGCGATGCTCAAGGAACACCTCGAAAAAACGATTGCCGCAATAGAGGAAGTGGCCGCCATGCGCGGATCGGGCCTGGAACGCTTCAATTCACTGGTGCAGGTGTATGCGCAGAAGTCAGCACAGTCGCGCAGGCGGCACGTGACGGCCATGAATGACATGAAGTACCTTCCGAAGGCCATGCAAGCGCCGTTGCTGGTCCTCGAGAAGAAGATAACGGATCTGATTGCCGCAATGCTGCGCGAACTGAAACCTGGCCTTCCCGGCAAGATGTACAAACCGTACACCATGCATCTGCTTGGCATGCTGAACTGGACGGACTACTGGTACAGGCCGGGGGGCGAGCTCAAGCCGAAGGATCTGTGTGCACAGATATCGCACCTTTTCCTGCGCGGATTCCTCGCTGACATGCCACCGGCCTGAAAACTGCGCCAGTATAGGGTCATCACAAGATTGCCTTTCCCGGTCGCCATTGTGGCATTCCTTGGGCGGGCTTCCGGGCAAAAGAATATGCCCGGCCGGTTCCCACGCGCCTCCGGCGATCAGTGTCGAAGCCCGCGTTCGATCACACCGTCCCCGATATGTCAGCGGGGTCCGGATCCGCCCGGCCGACGAAAAATAACGGAGAACCGGCGCAAGTTCACCATTCAGACGATTGCACGCGGTTGCGGGGCCAGCACCTCCTTGAGCGGTATTGACGCATCGGCTAATGCCTCCACGTCGAGGGGGCCGGCCTTCCCAACGGCGCGCTTGGACAGCATGAATTCCATCGGTCGATTGACAGCGTCGGCAGCGATGAGCATTCCGTCGCGCAGGTAGAACGCACAAAAGCTGCGCGTCTCTACCGCCCCGCGCAATATGCAACGGTCATAGCCTTCCGACAGACCAACCATCTGCAACTTCAGGTCATATTGATCAGACCAGAACCAGGGAATGGAGCCATTCGCCCTGGGCTTGCCACACAGCACCGCCGCTGCTGCACGCGCCTGCTCCAGCGCGTTCGGCACCGATTCCAGACGGATGCGCCGTCCGTACAGGGCGCTGTCATGAACCGTGCAGTCGCCCGCGGCAACGATGTCCGGGTCAGATGTTCCGGAAAATTCGTTGACGACGATCCCGCCGTCCACGTCAAGCCCCGCTGCCTGAGCCAACTCCACATTGGGCAACATTCCGATGCCGGCCAGTACTACATCGGCCTCCAGCGTCGTGCCATCACTGCACGCGACTGCCTCGACTGCGCCGGTGTCACTGCATATGATGCGTTGCACCGCAACTCCGGTGCGGATCGTCACGCCAGCTTCGCGATGAATGGTCTCGTAGAACGCTGAAAGCTCAGGCCCGGTCACGCGGGCGAGCACGCGGTGCTGCGCCTCCAGCACGGTGACTTCCGCGCCGAGCTTGCGTGCCGAGGCGGCAACCTCCAGGCCCACATAACCGCCCCCAATCACCACTAGGCGGGCGCCCTGCCTCAGATCGCCCCGGATCCCGTCAGCGTCAGCCCGGGTTCTCAGGTAATGCAGATTGGGCGGTGTCGCATCAGCTCGCATCCCTTCTGCGATCACGGTTCTCGGCCGCCCGCCCGTGCAAAGCGCCAGTTTGGTATAGGCGAGCGTGGAGCCATCACATAAGCGGACCGTTCTGCTGAGGCGGTCGATCTGCTCGACCCTCACGCCGGGTCGCAACGTCACGTCAGCTTCTGCGTATGCCTGCGCAGGCCTCAATTGCAACGAATCATCCGTTGCAGTTCCGCTGAGATAAGCCTTGGATAAGGGCGGCCGCTGGTACGGAAGGGAGTTCTCGGCGCCAATCAGCGTGACAGGTCCGGTCCAGCCCTGTTGCCGTGCAGCGAAGGCAAGCTCCACGCCAGCGTGGCTTGCGCCGATAATGAGCAACGTAGCCTCAGAATTCATGACTTTCCCTGAATGTTAGATAGATCTGTTTGGCCTATATTAGACCGACGCGTCGGTCTAATATAGGCCAAACACGGGACCGGTTCAAGTACCATCCAGCCGCCCGTGTCTGCCGATACAGCGCGCGAAAACGGGCTTGCCAGCGACACAAGCCGCAGCCGAGGAAGGGGTCCGCCAGTGGGCCTCCCTCCTGCGTCAAAGGGCGTCGATGCCCCAATATTGCTGCGACTGTTACGTCGTGCCTGCGGAACACCAGCATGTGAAAAACACCGCCGCGGAAAAACCTGTGGCAAGAATCCGGTGCGCTGCTTCAACCCGACGGGGAACTGCCCACTACTCCCTTGTCGTGCAGTCGCCCGAATTGCGCCGAGTCCACACCGAGCAGTTCAAGCAGCACCTGTTCGGTATGCTCTCCGAGCACGGGGGCTGGGCGGGAAGGTTCCCGGGGGACGGCGGAAAAATCCAGCGGTATGCCCGGCAACAGGCAAGGCCCGACCCCGGGCTGCACGGCGGTGGCGAACATCGGGTTGGCTTCCGAGCAGGACGGATCTTCCCGCACCATCTGGTCGACTGACTGGTACCGCCCCCAGCACACGGCATGCAGATCGAACTTCGCCGCCACGGGCTCAAAATCACGACTGCCGATCCACTGTTCCACGATCCGGGCGATTTCTTCCCGGGCACGAAAGCGGTTGCCTTCCTGGCTGAGATCCATTCCGAGCCGCTCGCCGAGTTGCGCCATCTGCGGCGCAGTTTCCGTCGCATCGGTCAACGAGCGCCACTGCTTTGCCGTCAGTCCCACGACCATCACGCGTTCGCCGTCACGCGTTTTAAAATCGCGTCCGAATGCGCCGAACAGATAGTTCCCATAGCGCTCGCGCCGCTGCCCAAGCTGTGCCTCGGCGATGAACCCCAGATGTCCCATCACAGCCAGCGCGACATCCTCGAGCGCCAGCTTGACGTACTGCCCCTGCCCGGTGCGGCGCCGATGTCGTTCGGCGGCAAGCATCCCGGTCGCCACCATCTGGCCGGCAATCAGATCCCATGCGGGCAGTACGTGGTTGACCACCTCTGCGCCGTCTGCAGGGCCAGTCAGCACAGGCAGACCGACGCGCACGTTCACCGTGTAATCCACGGCCGAACCGCCGTGGCGGTCGCCCTGCAACGTCAACTGGATCAGGTCGCCGCGCTGCTCCCGCAGCTTCTCGAAGGACAACCAGCCGCGCGGCGGGAAATTGGTCAGCAGCATGCCTGCGTCCTCGCCAGGTGCGCAGATCAGCGCCGCTGCAAGCTCCCGCCCCTCGGGCGACGCGAGATCAAGCGCCACCGAACGCTTGGATTTGTTAAGCCCGCACCAGAAAAGGCTGACGTTGTCCCCCGTCACCGGCCAGCGCCGATAGTCCAGGCCGCCACCCAGTGCATCGATGCGGATCACGTCAGCACCCATCTGTGCCAGCGTCATGCCGCCCAGCGGCGCCGCCACAAAAGCCCCGGCCTCGACAACACGCAGACCGGCGAGAATGCCGTCGCCCACATTCATGCCGGGCTCCCTGCAGGAACCGGCGTGAGCGCACCCTCCAGCAGGCTGCGCGCGATCACCTTGAGAGCCAACGTCTCCTCGGCGCCCTCGAAGATCGAGAGGACGCGTGCATCGACGAAATAGCGGCTGACCGGCGCTTCCTCGGCATACCCCATGCCACCGTGGATTTGCAGGGCCTCGCGCGTCACCAGTTCGGCCGAGCGACACGCCAGCAATTTGACCAGACTTGCCTCCATCCTGCCCCCACCCTGGTCGAGCACCCGCGCGGTATCGTAGGTAAGCTTACGGCACGCGGCAAAACGCGCTGCCATGCGTGCGAGCTTGGCCAGCGTGAGCGGGTAGTCGAGCAACGGCGCACCGAATACCTTCCGGTCCGTGGCATACAGGAGCGCCGCGCGCAGGGCCGCCCGCATGACGCCCGAGGCGCGCGCCGCAGTCTGCATGCGACCACCCATCATTCCGGCCATGGTGAAATAAAAGCCCTTTCCGAGACCGGATGAACCGCCGATGACATTGGCATCGGACACAAAGAAATCATCGAAAGCGAGATCGAACGAGTGCATGCCACGGTAACCGATAGTCGGAATGGCGTTGCCGGTGAGACGTCCGCCTTCGGGCTGGGCATATTCGAAGGCATGCGTGTCGTACGAAGGTTTTTCGACGAGCATGATGCTCAATCCGCGATGGCCCGCCGTCCGGTCGGGATCCGTGCGTGCCACCACCATGAGAAGGCCGGCTTTGCCGGCAAATGTGCACCAGGTCTTGGCGCCGTTGAGCAGCCAGCCGCCTTCGGTGGGCGTTGCCTTCAGCGCCAGGCCAGCCACGTCGGAGCCATAGTCCGGTTCCGTGATCGCAATGGCACACAACGGATCGCCCGCCGCGATTTTTGGTAGCCAGTGCGTCTTCTGCTCCTGCGTTCCTCCCGTGAGCAAGGCACGGCTCAGGATTTCCGGGCGCGTGATCAGACTTCCGGCAGCAGCCAGCGACGCTTCGGACAGCGCCTCCGTGACGACGACCATCATCAGCGTGTCGTCCCGGTCATTCGGGGCACTCCCGCCATACTGCTCAGGGATCGAAAGGCCGAATACACCCATCTCCCGCATGGGCTGCAGCAAGGATTCGGGTACCGTCAGGTCGTGACGGTGAATGGCTTCAGCCTGTGGCGCCACTATCTCGGCGGCGAAGCGTCGGAATGCTTCCTGGGCCATCGCCAGCGACCCGTCGAGCGCGACATGACTGAACTCGCCGTCGGCGCGCGTCAGTGCCCGACCCGCTGCGGCCAAAGCTTCAGCGCCGCAACCCGAGCGTCGCAGACTCGCCCACGACGGATCGGCCGCGAGTGCCTGCAAGGGATCCAGATCCAGCTCCAGTTCCAGATAGACCGACTCTAGCCGTGCAAGCACCGATCCCACCGCATCAACCACAAAGATCAGTGCCAGTCGGGTATCGAGTTCGTCCGTCCCGGCATCCGGGCCGCTCATCGCCACTTCGGCTGCCAGCAGTTCCGCGGCCGCCCACGCCAGTTCGAAGCTCGCGACCTGCCGCTCGTCAAGCAGGGAACCCACCAGCCGGTCTCCCGTGCTGCAGGTCGTGGCCAGCGCCAGTACCGCTTCTTCAAACAGGCGCCGTACCGATCCTGTCAGTCGCCTCGCGATCTCGATATCGCCCGGTCGGTAATTGTCCATTGTCATCTCCATTACTGTTGTGCCCGTAAGGCCGGGCATCGATGTACGGCATTGCGAACCAGATAGCAGTTGAGCCCGGCGCAACAGTCGACATGCCACCGGCCGGGGCGCGTGCCGGCATGGAGGCACCCGGCTGAGTCATGCCTGGTGCTCCTGTGAGGCTGACCGTCGGGGGGGCTGACGCCGCAGCAGCTCCTGCGCCTGCGCGACCACGGGCGGATCGACCATCTTCCCGCGATATTCAGCAGCGGCTCGGCCTTCCCTGCTAGCCGCCTCGAAGGCTGCGAGTACGCCCAGCGCATGCGCGAGCTCCTCGGGGCTGGGCGTAAATTCGTCATTGACCACCGTCACCTGCGACGGGTGGATGCAGAATGCGCCGACGAAACCTAACTGGCACGCAAGGCGAACCTGCTGGCGAAATGCGTCCAGATCGGCGAAATCCGCGATCGAGCCCGGGAAACCGAACGGCAGAATGCCGGCACGACGGCAGGCGTACAACACCATCTGGTTGGGTAACATCAACGCCTGTGGGACGGGCGCCATTCCGGCCGAGACAGAGAAGTCCTCCGAACCGAGAATCATCCCCAACAGGCGCGACGAACTCGTTGCAATGTCGTCGAGACGCGGCAGCGCCTGCACGTCCTCAATCTGCGCAATGACGCGTGTGTGTCCGGGTATCAGACCACGCTGGGCTTCGAGCTGGTCGAGTTTGCACGACACCTGATTCACGATATCGGGCGTGTTGACCTTGGGCAATACGATCGCGCTGACCGACGCTCCGACGGCAGCCTCAAGATCGGGTTCGGCCAGATCCCAGGGCTGATTGACCCGCACCAGCACCGCCGTGTCCTGAGCCGTGATCCTCTGCGCCCCCGATCGCACAAGGTGGCGAGCCGTCGCCTTCTGCGCCAGCGGCACACTGTCCTCCAGATCAAGGATGCAGGCGTCGGCACCACGCTCGTGGGCGCGTGCAATAAACTTCTCCACATGCGCCGGCACGAAAAGCATGGAGCGCCAGATCGGCGTGGAGACCGGGGGATACGGGAGGCTCATGGGATTCTCGCGAGGTTCACGTGATGACGGCACGGGCGCTCATGCCCACCATGCCCCCGGAATCGACGGTCCATAGCTGCACCGTGTGGCCCTGCAGGTGGCCGCACAACCGGAATGCGTCGGTGTCGAAAGTGGGGCGTAGCGCACGAAAACGAAAGTCAGTAACGACCGCATTGGGTCGTTCGCTATAGAGAAGATCCAGCAGCAGGGTTGCCAGCAGCGGACCATGCACCACCAGCGCCGGATAGAACTCCTGATGAACCGCGTAGTCACGGTCATAGTGAATACGGTGGCCGTTGTAGGTCAACGCCGAGAAACGGAACAGCAACACCGGATCCGGCGTAACGGTGCGGGACCACTGTGCAGCCGCGGGTGCCGGTTCGCCGGGTGGCAGCGCAACAGGCCCGATCGCCGCCTCGCGGTAAACCAGTGTCTGTTCTTCCTGGATACAGAGCCGTCCAGACTGGAGAAGCTCGTGCGCTAACTGGACGAACACGAGCGGCCCTGTCTTGCCCTCCTTGTGCTCAACTGAACGCACCGTCGAAACCTTGCGCGCTGGCTGACCGGTTACAAGCAGGCTCTGGACCTTTAACTGGCCGGCCGCCCACATGCGCCGCGGCAGCGGCACGGGTGGCAGGAAGTCTCCGCGTGCCGGATGACCGTCGGTGCCGGTGCCGGCGCGCGAGGGCGTGTCAAGAAAATACAGCCAGTGCCAGGGCAGCGGCAACGCGTCACCGGTGCGACAGGTCTGCTCATGATCAAGCAGGCCCGCCAGCGCGCGAGCAGGAAAGGGCTCGATGTTCTGCTCCGAGGTAACGGATTTGCCCACCCAGCCGCGCAGGTGTTCAATGTCGATATCGCTCATGTCAGCGTTTGGCTTCCGGTGTGAGCAGAGATATACCAAGTCCCACACGCCGCACGAGCCAGGCAGAGGGACGGTAGCGCGGATCGCCTGTGGCCGCCTGCATCTGCCTGAGGACGGCCAGCACCCGCTCGCCGCCGATCCTGTCACCCCAGGAGAGCGGCCCGTACGGGTAGCCCAGACCCAGCATGACCGCATCCTCCAGATCCTCGACCGATGCGATACCGCGCTGTGCGATATTGGCCGCAATGTTGACGATCGTCGCCAGCACCCGCTGCACGACGAAGCCCGGGCTGTCGTTGATGACCGTCACCGGGGTGCCATCGCTGGCCAGCAGCGCCAGCGCCGCATCGCGTGCCGTCCCCGTGGTGGACGCTGTCAGCATCAGGGTCCTGTGCCGCTCGAAGGGCGGTAAAGGATCGAGCGCAACACAGCGCGACGCATCGAGCCCGCGCTCAATGGCGGTCGTCGTGGCGTCGGTGCCCCAGGGCTGGACAATCAGCAGATCCGCCCGCGCCGGTTCGTCCACGCAACGAACGCCCGCAGCCGAGGCAAGCGCCGCAAGCGCCCCTGCGCCTGTCGCCTGCGGGTCGATCCAGACGGTCATGCCCGCGCTCAGCGCTGGGATGAGCCGCGGGGAACCGGTTTGCTTCCTGTCTCCGTCGTAGACATACCAACCCTCGCCGGTTTTGCGCCCATACAGGCCGGCGGCCACGCGGGGCGGCACGAGCGAGGACGGGCGAAAACGCGGCTCGTGCTGGAACTGCTCGTAGATTGAGGTCATGACCCTGCTCGAGACATCGAGACCGGTCAGATCCAGCAATTCGAACGGACCCATGCGGAACCCTGCAGCGTCGCGCAACAGATTGTCCACGTCAGCCGGGCTTGCGACCTGCTCCTCGACGACGCGCAAGCCCTCCGTGTACAGGCCGCGGCCGGCATGATTGACCAGAAAACCCGGCTGGTCAGCGGTAATCACCGCGCGGTGGCCCGCGCCATCGATCAGCGCGTGCAGCGTCTGCACGGTGGCGTCCGAGGTGCGCACGGCAGCGACCACCTCGGCCACCTTCATCAACGGCACCGGGTTGAAGAAGTGCAGCCCGGCGACGCGCTGCGCCCGGGCGCACGCCGCGGCGATCTCCGCCACCGTCAGGGATGAAGTGTTGCTGGCGAGGATGGCGGTATCGGCCACCACCGACTCCAGCGCACGGAACAACTGGCGTTTGGCTTCGAGATCCTCGACGATGGCCTCAATGACGATGCTGCAACCGGCCAGGTCGGACAGCGCGGCACAGACATGGATACTGCTGCAGATGCGCTCGAATTCTGCCGCGCTCAGGCTTCCTTTCTCAACGCCGCGCCTGATCTTGCCGATAACGAACTCGACAGCCCCGGCAGCAGCGCCTTCGAAGGCGTCAAAGCAATATACCTGGTGGCCGGCCTGGGCCAGCAACTGCACAATGCCGCGTCCCATGGCTCCGCCACCGACGACGCCAATCTGATGGATAGTGTTTGAAGAAGACATCGCAGGCTAGCGTCCCTTGAATTCAGGTTTTCGTTTCTCGAGAAAGGCACGCATGCCCTCGGTTTTGTCTTCCGTGTCGAACAGCAGCAGAAACTCGCGGTTCTCCAGAGACAGCGCTGTATCGAGAGGTAGATCAGCGCCCTGTCGCAATACCCGGCGGGTTGCCGCAACGGCTTTGGGTGGCATGCGGGCGGCCTTGCGTGCGAGCTCCATCGCGCGAGGCAGCGTCGCCCCTTCAGCGGTCAGTTCGGCCACCAGTCCCAGCTGGTAGGCGCGCTCGCCCGTGAGAGCCTCGCCTGTCATCAACATGCGCCCCGCGACCTGCTTGCCGACCGAGCGCACCAGCCGCTGGGTACCACCGGCGCCCGGCATGATGCCCACCCCAAGTTCAGGCTGCCCCAGACGGGCCGTCGGGTCCGCCACAATGAAGTCGCACATCATGGCCAGTTCACAGCCCGCGCCCAGGGCAAAGCCGCTCACCGCCGCGATCACCGGGCGGCTACAGTTCGCCACGGGCGCCCAGTAACGGCCCAGATCGATCTCCGCGACCTGTTGCGCGCCCTTGTCCACCAGCAGGTTCAGATCCGCACCGGCGGCAAACACCGTGGCACTTCCGGTAATCACGATTGCCCGCACATCAGGGTCGCCCTCCAGCTCAAGGAAGGCATCTGCAATCGCCTGACGCATGCTCAGGTCCAGCGCATTGCGCTTTTCGGGACGGTTCAGCACCACGACGCCAACCGCGCCCTCGCGCTCGACAAGCACCGGCAGATCGCTTTCAGATTGAGCGGGCGAGTTCATTCCGTCCCTCGTGGCTTGCCGGTGAAGTCAGCGGCGCGCCTGTTTTTGAAGGCGTCATAGCCCTCAACGAAGTCGTCGCCCAGCAGGCAGACCGCCTGGTCGTTTTTCTCCCGGACAAATTCCTCCGCCAGCGATGCTGACACGTTGTTGAGCCTGTCCTTCATGCGGGCGAAGGCACCGAGTGGCAGTTGTGCCAGTTCCACCGCCTTCGCAACGGCAGTGTCCATGACCTGTTCGTCGCTCACCAGCGCATCCGCCAGGCCGATGCGCAAGGCCTCGGTTCCGGTCACCGGTTTGCCCGCAACGAGGATGCGCCTCGTATGCGGTAACCCGATCCGCGGGGGCAAGGTCAGCAGCTGACCCCAGTCGGGCGTAAGCCCGAGCTTCAGGAACGGGAACAGGATCTGGGTACCCTCGCCCACAACGATATAGTCGCCCAGCAGCGCGAGTCCGACTGCCGCACCGGCGCCAATCCCTTCAATGGCGCTGACCACGGGAATACCTGCGCCGGCGACCTGCGCACAGAGAAAATGGATATGCTGCATGCGTGCCCGGGCCTGACTTTCGCTCAGCCCCACCATGCTAGGCAGGTCGCCGCCGGCGGAGAAGGTTCCGCCGACTCCGCCGAACACCAGTGCGCGCACACTGCTATCGGCAAGCAATGCACTCAGCGTGTCGGTCAGTTCCTGCCGAACGTCGTGGTCGATCGCGTTGCGCTTGTCCGGGCGATTGATGAGCACGCGTGCGACATGCGCGTGCGGGCGGTCTGTCAGGACAACATTGGCCGCCATACCTCAAGCCCCTTCCCGGCCAACGATCGAAACCGAGCAGACATTCTGCGATGGCTGACCGCCAAGGTTATGGGTCAGGCCGATGGTCGGGTTGCCGAGCTGCCTTTCGCCGGCGCGCCCCTGGAGCTGGAGATACATTTCGTAGAGCATACGAATTCCGCTGGCTCCAATCGGGTGACCGAAGCACTTGAGCCCACCATCGATCTGACACGGCTGGCGTCCATCGGCGTCGAAAACACCATCGAGCACATCATGCACGGCCCGTCCGTCCTCGGAGAGTCCCAGATCCTCCATCGTCACGAGTTCGGTGATCGAAAAACAGTCGTGTACCTCGGTCATGCTGATCTGTTCGCGCGGCTTTCCGATGCCCGCCTCGGCATATGCGCGTTTCGCGGCAATCCGCGCAGTGTGCACGTAACTTCCGTCCCACTCGTTCGACTGCATCTCCCAGCCGTTGGACACGGCCACCTGCAGTGCCTTGAAAGTGACGAGATCACGCTTGCCCAGACCACGCGCGATATCGGGCGTGGTCACAATGACCGCAGCGGCGCCGTCGGACACGCCACAACAGTCGAACAGACCCAGCGGTTCGGCGATGATCGGGGCCTTCAGACACTGCTCTTCGGTGATCGCTTTTCGCAGGTGCGCCTTCGGATTCTTCGCGCCGTTAGCATGGCTCTTGATCGACACATGAGCGATAGCGCGCTTGAGTAGCGAGGCATCGATGCCGTGCCTGCGCCGGTATGCGGAAGCCAGCTGCGCAAAGTTTGCGGGCGCCACCGCGTTCGGATACCACTGCGGGATATAGGTCCCCACCGTGGCCACAGGCAGGCCGCCGTAGCCCGTGTCCTTGAGCTTTTCGACGCCTAGCGCAAGGGCGATGTCGCACGCGCCCGACGCCACGGCATACACTGCGGCCCGGATCGCTTCGGAGCCACCCGCGCAAAAATTTTCCACACGGGTAACGCCGATGTTGGGCAAACGCAGCGCTATCCCCATTGGCGTACCCCCGCGTCCCACCCCGACATCCTCCATGTGAGTCGAAAACCAGGCCGCATCAAGCTGATCCGGTGTGATACCGGCGTCGGCCATCGCCTCACTGTAGGCCTCTACCATCAGGTCTTCAGGGCTCGCATCCCAGCGTTCGCCGAACTTGCTGCAGCCCATGCCGAGGATGGCTACCTTATCCTTGATACCTGCTGCCATGACATCACTCCGAAACGGTTTGGGGGGCTGAAGGCGCCGCGTCGCGCACAGGCGTGGCTTTCCAGAAGTAGCGCGTAAAGCCGCGCAGCTCGTCGACGTCCTTGATGCGAAACACCATTTCCATTGGGGTTCCGGATTGCACCTCTCCAACATCCAGATCCGTGAAGTCCATCAGGATCCGGCCGCCACCATCAAAGTCGATCTGCCCGTAGTGATGCGGCGGCGCCATGTGGTAAGACAGGTACTCAGCCGACCAGCTCAGTACGCTCGCCCCGCGCTCGGCAAGCTTGTAAGGCTGTTGCGTATCCTGTCGCGGCCCGTCCCGGTCGTACGAAAGGCGCGAGGGGGGAAAAGTCACACTGCCGGTCACTGAGCACTTGCCTGCCACCAGGCCCAGCAGGGCCGACTTATGACGGTACGCAGTACTCAGCGCAGTCTTTTTGTCCTGCTCGCCGCGCATGCCACGCTCCAGTCGCAGCTGGTTTTTGAACGACAGGAATTTGGTGTAGTTGCGCTCCTCCGTACCGCGGGCCAGCCATTGAGTCACGCCCTTCGCCGGTCGGAACGAGCGGATGGCGTCGGTGACGCGAAACACAAGGGCCTGCGCGCCGCTTCCGAACTGCGCCACCAGGATGTGCTCGCCGGGCTGTGCACGTTCAAGAACATTGGCGAGCATCAGGAGCGCATGTGCGACACCCGTATCGCCGACCTTGTCTCCAAGCGCATCCACCACGGCCTCGGGCCTGATATCGCAGGTCTTCGCGAGCTGACTGTCAATCCTGGCGAAGACCGAGGGAAAGATGAAGTGGTCGACCTGTCGGGCGTCGATACCGGCATTTGAAAGCGCTGCAGTGACTGCCTTCGGGACGAGCTTTGCAATGCCCTCGTCACGCACCCACCGCTCTTCCCAGGCGTAGTCGATATCCTCACCCGCGGGGCGGAAATGATCGATGAAATCGACCGACACCGTGCCCGCCCCCAGGTATTCGGCAAGGACGTCGCTGGAGCCAAGCAGCATCGCGGCGGCGCCGTCACCGAAGTCCAGTTCCTGTGAACTCGCTGCCCGGGTCTTGCGGCTGTCAGCCGCGATAACCAGCGCATCCCCGGCACCGGCCTGAACCCGGGCCATGGCCTGCGTAATGGCTGACAGGGCAGAGCGTTGCGAACCGCCCGTGTCGAGCGCCTCGATGCCCTCGTCGAGCGTTAGCGCTTCAGCGACGACCACCGCATTCATGCGTTCGGCGAACGGCAAGGTACTGGAAGCGAGACAGACCGTGCGCACACGGCCACGGTCTCCGACCGGCCCCAGGCAGTCGCGTGCTGCCGCCACTGCCATGGTGATGCTGTCCTCATCCCAGTTCGCCATTGAGCGCGTGCCCTTTGCCTTGCTTATCAGGTGTGGCGCATACCACCCGTTGGCGTCGACGACCGCGCGGCGGCTGAGCCGCAAGCGGGGTATATAGCCTCCATATCCGACGATTCCGAACATGTTTCAGTTTCCTTTTGAAATCGGTTGCATTGACAGATGCGCCCGGAGAAAGGCGCCAATGGACTGCAGTGCGTCCCGCGCCTCAACCAGCTCGGACGGAAACTGCTGAAAGACATGGATCATGTTGTCCCAGACCTGCAGTTCAGCCGTGACACCGGCAGCGCGTGCCCTGTCGGCGAGCTCGGTAGAATCGCTGAGCACCGTTTCCCGATCGCCGACCTGGATCAGCAACGGCGGCAGCCCCGTCAGATCGGCAAACAACGGAGAAATGAGCGCGTCGCGCGCGTCGTCGTGCGGACCGAGGTAGTTACGCGCCATGGCGAGAATCATTGGCCGCTGATGGATTGGGTCCGCCGCGGCGCGCGTCTCGTAACTCTCGCCCGACGCAGTGAGATCGGTCCACGGCGACATCAGGACTGCCGCCGCCGGCAGCGGAAGATCCGCATCGCGCACTGACAGCAGCGTCGAGAGCACCAGACCCGCACCGGCAGAGTCTCCGGCCAGTGCGATTTCGTCGGCATGGAGGCCTTGCGCCAGCACCCATTCGTAGGCAGCGCAGGCGTCGTACAGGGCAGATGGATAACGGTGTTCAGGCGCCAGCCGGTAATCCACACCGAGTACGCGGCAGCCGCTGGCCTGCGAAATACACGCCATCAGTTCATGGTGCGAGCTCAGCGAGCCGACCTGGAAACCGCCGCCATGAAAGTACAGCACGGCCCTGTCGTCACGCGCCCCGGGTGCGGAAATCCACTGGCCGTTGACGCCATTGGCCACCACCGGTACCACCCGAGCGACGCCGGCGTTCGAACCGAACAGGTTGTCCCAGTCGCGGCGCATCTGCCCGACAGTTGTAGAGCGGCCCCAGCTCCGATAAACCTTGCTGATGCGTGCAACAACCGCATCGACCGGCGTCTCAATGATTCCGCTCATGCGCCGCACCCCATGCCCCCGGACACCCCGAGGATTTCACCTGTAATAAAACCCGCTGCGTCCGATGCGAGGAACGCCGTAGCGGCAGCCACCTCATCGGGCGTGCCGAGACGGCCGGCAAGCGTTGCACCGGTCATCGTGCCCATCAGCCGCTCACCGCCCCGTGCCACCGCCTCACGCAGCATCGGCGTGTCGATCGGCCCCGGTGCCACCACATTCGCGGTAATACCCTTGCGCCCGTTCTCGCGGGCAATCGACCGGGTAAACGCGATCACGCCACCCTTGGCCGCCGCATAGACCGCCCCGCCACGCGAGCCAAGGCGGCCAGCCTCGGAGGCGATGTTGATAATGCGGCCGTAACCTGCACCTTGCATGTGGGGCAGCACCGCATGGGTCGTTGCGAACACGGATTCGAGGTTAACCGCGAGCAAGCGCCGCCAGTCGTCAGCCGTGGTCTGCGTGAAAAATGCATGCTGATCCATGCCGGCGTTATTGACCAGGATGTCAAAGGGGCCGTGTGAGTCAATCACTTCACCGACCTGCAGCAGTTCGGTCACGTCCAGCTGCACCGCCGCCGCGCCGATGTCCGCTGCGAGGCGGCGGCCCTCCTCGACATCGAGATCCGCGATCACAACGCATGCGCCGTCAGCCGCAAGCCGACGGGCGATCGCCGCGCCGATTCCCCTGGCGCCGCCGGTTACCAGGGCCCTGCGTCCCGTGAGCGTCCGGTTCGTATCCATCAGCGCCCCAGGAAGCGCGGAGCACGCTTTTCAATCACCGCCGCTAACCCTTCCAGCGCATCCGACATACCCGCAAGTTGGGCCTGGGTGCGGTTCTCCTCAGGCATGCATGCCTCGACGCCCAGACCAAGACCGCTCCACAGTAACCGTTTGGTGCCTGCCAGCGCGGCCGGTGCGCCAGCGGCAAGCTGGCGCGTCAGCGCCAACGCCTCATCGCCCAGCTGGTCGTCGGGTACGACGCGATTGATCAAGCCCATTTCGAGCGCTTGCGCAGCGCTGATGACCGGGTTGAGCATCAGGATTTCCATCGCCTTGCGCAGGCCAACCAGTTGCGTCAGCGTCACTGACACACCGGCATCGGGCACCATGGCCACGCGGGTCGCGCCAGCCAGGAATCTGGCCGACTCCCCGGCTACGACGAGATCGGACGAGCACACCAGCCCCAAACCTCCGCCGCCCGCGGCGAAACCGTGCACCGCCGCGACCACCGGCGCATTCAGACGCATTAACAGCGAGGCGACGATCTGCAGGTACGAGGTCGCCACGCGGATGTAGTCTGGTAGCGCTGCTCCCTTTGAAAGAAAAGTGTGCACATCGCCGCCGGCGCAGAAATTCCTGCCTTCGCCGGTCAGCAATACCGCGCGAACCCGGCCGTCGCCGTGGACCTGCATCACTACTTCGTGCAGGGCCTTGAGCAGCGTTATATCCAGGCCGTTAGAAGCGTCGGGGCGATTCAGCCTGATATGAGCGACTCCATCAGGATGCAGTTCAAGCAGCACGGGCCCTTCGGCGACCAGAACGCTGGGCCGCACCTCGTTGTCTCCAGTCATGTTTTATCTTCCGAAAAGATGGGTCGGGCTTCAGATGAGGAAAGCCATGGAGTAAAGAGCCGTGTCGTTATTAACCAGAATCACCTTCTTGAGCACCATGCGCAGATCGTCACCTTCGCGACGCAGCCTGTATTCGTTGCGCGAGGCCCACACGGTGTCCCCACGCGTGTGAGACTCGAACACCATCGCGTTCGCGCTCACGCGTATTTCGGCGGCGTCATGCTCCAGAATCTCGACGTTGGAGACGATCCGACGCAGACGCGAGCGCGGCGTCTGGCTCAAACGCTTGCCCGTGTGGAACTGCCTGATACGCAGGCCGATACGTGAGCGGTTATCGTAAATGATCGACATCTCGTTTTCAGGGTCCGTGCCTTCGCCATTGGCAGGAATCCAGTAAATGCCGTCATCGGCCCATAGCGCTTCCCACGCGTCGTATTCGTGGTCATCCTGCAGACGTGCTTCACGGTAAATGAACTGCGTAACCTCATTGAGCAGGTCCTGCTGCTTTGCATCCCATGCCATTATTCAGCCTCCATCAGCGAGCGATAGTGACGCCAGATACCGCGCGACGGCGTTTCGTCGGTTGCGTCACCGATGAGGTAGCCGTTCTCGTCGGTGCGCTCTCGATGCTTGCCGCGCCCGAGAAACAGCCACTCGGGATTGCGGGCCTGCACCCCGAGCTGCGTGCGCTCATACATCTCGGCGTCATCGGCGAGCAGGAAGCCGGCCGGCCCCACCGAGCCCATGGTCTGCTGGCGAAGACGCCGGTTCAGGTCGGGAGCGCCCTTGAATTGCAGGGCCGTCACGTGTTGGACCGTCTCATTGACCGACAGGGGCTGGATCACGAAGATCTGGATTTCCGCAATGAACAGGTTGGGAAAGATCATCACGTGCGGGGTGCCGTCGATCAGGATCTTGCGAGCCTTCTCCGGGCCGTAAGCCGCGTCCATGCGCCTCACATAATCGGGCAGGCGATCCGCGGTAGTACCGAACCAGCTCAAGGGCACATCGCGCTTGCGGAACTCGGGGCGCAGGTCGTTCTCCGAATGACCGTTGCCCATGTAACGGGACACAGCCGTCGACTCGCTACTGTAGAGCGACCCGATACCGCTTTGCGCCACTTCGAAGATCGATGCATGCACAAATGATGGGTGGTAGCCGTCGGTCTCGTTCTCGACGAGGAATTTCCAGTTCGCCCGGGCCTTGTGTTTCAGAAACCCGGCGGTGAGCTCGATCTCGCCTTCCGGCGAATTCATGCACAGCAGGTCGATCGAATCCTTCGCCGCACCAAGATGCTCTTCAAGCGTCGGTCCTTCCGCGGCCATCGAGCCGAACACGAACCCTTTGTAGGACGCCACACGGGCCACCCGGCCAAGACCCAGCTGGGAACGGTCCACGCCTTCATACCCCGAAGGGAATGGATAGCCGCGCAACTCACCGTCATTGGCAAATGTCCAGCCGTGATAGGGACAGGTGAAGGATCTGGCGCTTCCCTTTTCCGTCATGCAGACACGGTTGCCCCGATGTGGGCACCGGTTGTGCAAAAGATGTATCTCACCCGCGCGGTCGCGCGTCATGATGACCGGCTCAGGGCCGATCGATTTCATTACATAGTCGTTCGCCTTCGGGATTTCACTTTCGTGCCCGACATACACCCAGGTTCGATACCAGATTTTTTCCAGTTCGGCCTGAAAGATCGCAGGGTCGGTATAGAGGGACCCGTGCACATGTTCGGACTGGACCAGTTGATCCCATTGCGGCCGCGCAGCGGTAGCCACCGGCGCAACGGGAATGACACGAGTGCAATTGTTCAAGACATTACCTCCATGCGCCGGCCTGCGTAACTCAGGCATCAACGGTTGTTCAGATGAGCGATTAATGCAATAATAGTCCGACGCGACGGACTATGTCAAGGAGCCGGACGCGATCTCGTTTAACGTGCCCAGGAGACAGCACTCATGCCTACCGTGACCTACGTCGAGCACAACGGTACCGCCCATACAGTCGAGGCGAAGCCCGGCCGATCTCTTATGCAGATCGCCGTCGATAATCGTGTATCAGGAATCCTTGGCGATTGCGGCGGCTCCTGCAGTTGCGCTACATGTCACGGTTATATCGACCGGAAATGGGCCGACAGACTGCCTCCCGTTTCGGAAACTGAATCTTTCATGCTCGAAACCGTCCCCGAGTTGCGGGAAGGAAGCCGGCTGTGTTGCCAGATCAGGATGAGCCCCGAACTTGACGGGATCGTGGTCACCCTGCCTGAGGATCAGGGATAAACCGGGCACACGCCCTTGCTGGACTCCCCCGAACGGCGGGACTTGTCCAATGCAACCGTACTGGATCACCCGGCCAGCGTACTGCTGGAACTGAACTACAGTGCGACGGAGCACGACCGTCGCCGCGGAGAGGTCGGACGCACTGTGCGCGCGGCGGATTCATCCACCGGCAGATGCCAGATACGCCTCATTGCGCCCCCGCCTCCGCGGTATCGACATCCTGGAGAAACTGATGAGTGAACCGAACCGCCTTCTGCCGCCCTGGAATGAAGCCGATCTTGCTGAGCTGCTCACGCTGGAAAAATCGGCAACAGGGCGCTACCGCAGTTGCCTGTGCGACCCAAACCTCAATGGCCGCGTATACGGTGGACAATTGCTTGGTCAGGCGATGGCAGCGGCGGCGTTAACGGTGCCCGAAGACCGGGCAGCCACGGCAATGCAGTTGTTGTTCCTGCAAGGCGCCATGCCCGACCAGCCCATTGATTTTGAGGTCATCGCCCTCCAGGACGGCAAGCGCTTCTCGTCACGGCACGTGCGCGGTAGCCAGGGCGGCACCCGATTCATTCTCGACGCCCACGTGACATTTGCCCTGCCGCTGTCTGCTCCTGAACACGCTACCCCGTCCAGCGCGCTCGAACAGGATCCGGATGCGTTGCCGGCGTTTTCGACGCAGGCATGCGATTGGGAGGAACGGCTGCGGCGCCTGGGTGGCTATTCGCTGCGTGAGAAGCCGTGCATAGAGTTCCGCGTACCCGATTTCGAGCGCCAGATGGCCCCGGACGCGGCGCGGTCCGGCCTGCGATTCTGGATAAAAACCCGTGATCAGCTATCGGCCAGTCCAGGCATACATGCCGGGGCCTTTGCCTATCTCTCTGACTGGTGGCTGAACTTCAGCAGTCTCGGTCCGCATTTGCATGCCCTCAGCGAGCAGCGCAATCTTTACATAGCCAGTCTCAATCACAGCATCTGGTTCCACCAACCGGTAGCGGCCGACCAGTGGATGCATTTCCATTCCCGAAGTCCCTGCGCAGCCAGCGGGCGCGGCCTGTCAGTTGCGGAGGTCCATGACCGCAGGGGCCGACTCGTCGCATCGGTTACCCAGGAGTGCCTGATGGCCTACGCGGACTAGTCCGCGTTCGCGGATTGCATTTTTTTGTTGTTCAATACGGAGGGCATCCTGCGTAAGCTCGCTTTACTGCGGACACTCTGTCGACATAGCTTTAGATGTAATCGGAGACACAATGAAAATCTTGGTGCCAGTCAAACGCGTGGTCGACTACAACGTGAAAGTCCGTGTCAAGCCGGATGGCAGCGCAGTGGACATCGCGGACGTGAAGATGTCGATGAATCCGTTCGATGAAATCGCCATGGAAGAAGCCGTGCGCCTGCGCGAAGCGGGCGTGGCGACTGAAGTGATCGCGGTATCGTGCGGCGTGACGCAATGTCAGGAGACGCTGAGGACTGCGATGGCGATCGGTGCGGATCGCGCGATTCTGGTTGAATCGGCTGACGAATTGCAGCCATTGGCAGTCGCGAAGATCCTCAAGGCTTTAGTCAACAAAGAACAACCGCAATTGATCATCCTCGGCAAGCAGGCTATTGACGACGATTCGAATCAGACGGGCCAGATGCTTGCCGCGCTGGCCGGTTTGCCGCAAGCGACGTTCGCCTCGAAGGTGACTATTGCTGACGGAAAAGTTACGGTATCGCGTGAAGTCGATGGAGGCTCGGAAACGTTGTCGCTCACTTTGCCAGCGGTCGTCACGACCGACCTGCGGCTAAACGAGCCGCGCTACGTGACGCTGCCGAACATCATGAAGGCGAAGAAGAAGCCGCTGGAAACGATCAAGCCTGCAGACCTTGGCGTGGATGTGACGCCGCACCTGAAGACGCTGAAGGTCGTCGAGCCTGCGAAGCGTAGCGCCGGCGTGAAGGTCGCTGACGTGAAGACGCTGGTCGAGAAGCTGAAGACCGAAGCCAAGGTGTTGTGAGGAGACAGAGCAAATGACAATTCTGATAATTGCCGAACACGATAACGCGTCGATCAAAGCGGCGACGTTGAACACTATTGCGGCCGCACAGAAGATCGGTGGCGATATTCATGTGCTGGTGGCGGGTTCGAACGTGCAGGCAGCGGCCGACGTAGCCGCGAAGATCGCGGGTGTGAGCAAAGTGCTGTTAGCCGACGCCCCGCAACTCGCCGATGGCCTTGCCGAAAACATCGACGGCACGGTGCTTCAAGTCGCAAAGAACTACTCGCATATCCTGGCTCCGGCGACCCCGTACGGTAAGAACATAGCCCCGCGTATTGCGGCGCATCTGGACGTGGCGCAGATCAGCGACATCACCGCAGTGGGCAGCGCCGACACCTTCGAGCGCCCGATCTATGCAGGCAACGCCATCGCCACAGTTCAATCGGGCGATGCGATTAAAGTGATCACCGTTCGCTCAACGGGTTTCGATCCAGTTGCGGCAGAGGGCGGCAGTGCATCGGTGGAGAAGATCGTAGCCTCGGCCGACTCCGGTATGTCCAAGTTCGTGAGCCGTGAATTGACGAAGCTGGATCGACCGGAGTTGACGTCGGCGAAGATCATCGTGTCTGGCGGACGGGGATTGGGCAGCGGCGAGGACTACACTAAGGTGCTCGAGCCTTTAGCGGATAAACTCGGCGCGGCGCTGGGCGCATCGCGTGCAGCGGTCGATGCCGGGTTCGCCCCGAACGACTACCAAGTCGGCCAAACCGGCAAGATCGTCGCGCCGAACCTGTATGTCGCAGTTGGCATCTCGGGCGCGATCCAGCACTTGGCGGGAATGAAGGATTCGAAAGTCATCGTCGCGATAAACAAGGACGCGGAAGCGCCGATCTTTGGCGTGGCGGATTATGGTCTCGTAGGCGATCTGTTCATCGTAGCTCCTGAACTCGTGAAAGAGCTAACCTAAAAGCAACCATTCGAGTCGTGCCGCCCGCACGATTCGAATCCACCTTGCTGCCCTCAGAAAGCCTGGTCAAGCTGGAGAATGAGGTTCGCGACCCTTCAAGGCAGAAAAGCTGCATCTGCTCCCTGGGATGTACGGAACGCCCGTCGCCGCGTGTGTCAAAAAGGTAAGGCGCCTCTACCCGAGCGCCCGCGCAATGTCAGTCATTGACCTGACAGATGGTGCGCCGCCAGACCCCGTTCGACTTGCGACAGAAATGGTGCCGAGATGCCAGCGGCGGTCGCTATCTCCTTGCGTGTGAGTTGCAGTATTCGCCGCCGCGCCCGGATCCTGTTACCAACGTTCGGAGCGCGATCAGGGTCTTCAAATGTCGAGTTCGTAACTGCCGCTTATAATTTGACATGTGCGCCCTGCGCCTCCCTCATGCGGGAACTACATCCCGCACGAAGATACCGAACCCTAAGCCGAATCAGCGTTAAGCGCGCTAACCCGCTTCCGACGGGGTTGAGGCCGCTGCCTTCACGAACTCCCCAGGTATTAATCTGACCTCTCGCAGTCGAACGCCAACGAAGGACGGCAGCTCATCCTCATCCATTTCAACAGTCTCGCAATCCTTGCAGTACAAACCCACCCATGCCCTCCAACTCTGGGCACGTTGCGTCCCATACTGGGCCTGACACGCAAGGCGTTATACAGCGTCAATGCTTTCGAACGCACCCGCGACGACCTCGAAGGACTCAAGGCGGTACAGCGCGAGCGCCGTGACTCACGACAATTCGTCGATTCGCCACCTGACGTATCGCGAATGGATCGAGAAGCATGCCCAACGTGGCGACGAAGGGGCGATCAGCCAGCTACATGGCTGGTGCTATGCGGAACAGCGCAGACGCAAACACTGTCACGGCTGTCAGACCGAGCCGGACTAATCGGGCAGCGACCGTTGGTGCGGCTTCATGTCTGCTTAAGGGCGAGTCGCGGGGGCACCGGATCGACGAACACGTCTTCACGGATTCTGGCAGACAGGTTGGGTTCAGTTCGTACCGGGCCGCCCCCGACGCAATGGTCACCGGCCTGCTGCTCGTTCGCGAAAAGTTCGGCCGCCCGCTTGATGCCGGGGGCGATGCAGCCTTCGGTGCGAAGATGGTGGATCTGGTGATCGAATACGGACTAGACGTCAGGTTCAGCAATGCGGCACTGGAGGCGCAACGCGAGAAACTTGAAGCAGCTCACTCATGTACCATAGAACGTTCATATCTCTGGCCCTCGATTCTCGATCGGGTTGGCGGCAGACTAAGAGCCGCTTATGTGGACGCCTCCCGGATTGCAAGCTGGTTTTGCATTTTTGGTCCGTCGCTTCAGTGCGGAAATTCGTAAAGATCCTATTGATTGAGGTTAAGAAAAATGACACGAATTGCTATCGTGTATGGCTCGTACCACAAGAAACTCGTTGATCGGATGGTAAACGCCGCCCGATCAGAAGCAGAAACACGGAGTCTCAAAATTGCGTCAGAGATAGCTGTCCCCGGATCAATGGAAAAGCCGTTGGCGGTTAAACGGCTGCTCCTAAACAAGGAAATAGATGGCGTTGTTGTTCTCGGAATCATTGAAAAGGGTGAAACAAGCCACGGCTTTGTGATGGCCCAGGCAGTGATTAATTCAATAATCGAACTGCAAGTGGAATTCATGAAACCAGTTGGTGTCGGGATCTTGGGGCCAGATATAAATCCGAGCCAGCTATCTACCCGATTGGAGCCGTATGCTCGCGCCGCAGTGGTAGCCGTAAATACAATGCTTAATGAATAAAATGCAAGCGGAGTGGTGATTTCAAGCGGTACCTAGTATTAGTGAAAGGACGTCCCGTATGGGCAGCAACATCAAGGGATAATCCGTTCTCCAAAATTCCTTCGGCCACTTTCTCCATGGCGGGGGAAAGTAGCGCGTAACAGTTGATTCGCATGACTTACGACGTTGAATCCAGCCTCCGCCAATTCGTTGAAGTGATGATGTGGCCGGCACGCCAGTGTCCTGCTGGGCGACAACATCATTCTCGTGTCCGGTCGCCCGCGGCCAGACAACGCTCCGTCACACAGGTCCGCCTGAACCCCATCGACGCTGCGGGCCGCGCTCGCTCTGCTCATGAATCCTGGGCTGCTGCGAAAAACCTATCGGGATATCGCCGAGGCCGCCGACGTTAGCCACGGAACGGTTCCGAATGCGATTCACGCCATGCTCGCCCGCCGCGACATCATCGAACAGCCGGGCGGCCAAGCCATGCAACTGGCGGATGCAGGACGGCCTTTGGATCGCCAACCACCACATAGAACTCCTGCTTCGCGTGCTTGAGCAGCCAGCCCTTCAGCCCTGCTGGCTACGTCGTCACCACTGGCTGACCGTCCGGCTTCGAGCGCAGCAGCTTGATGCCCCCCCCACACGAGATAGACCGCACCACCGAACTTCAACACCGTGAACTGCATTTCCGACGCGGGCAGCAACGTTCCCAGGCCGAACCCGGTAATCGCGATCATGATGATGAAGGCGAATAGCCGCCCGAACGAGGCGGTCACGGAATGGAGTGCACCGTTGGACAACGAAAGCACGTTGTTTGGTCCACACGCCATCGTCAGCGCAAAGCAGGCCGGAGAAACAGCAGGTAGGTATGCAGCGACATCGGCATACCTTTGTTGGTCGGGAGACAGAGGGAAAGCCAACCGTAGTGCGAACCCCGTATTCAGTTACGCCTGCCAGGATATTGGGCTGAGCTATAAAACATCATGCCACGTCTTGCGATACGGACAGCACCTCGGCACGACGCACCGCTGCGCCCATAAAGGCAAAAACCCTATCCACCGAAATGGACAGGGCTTTTTTGCTTTACTGCACCGCATTTCATCGCATGGGTAGAAACGTGGGTACCGCATGTGCCACCAGAAAAAGTGCTTATAAATCAACACTTTACAGACCAAACTGGCGGAGACGGAGGGATACCAAATCGTCCGGAAACCCTTGCCTGGCAAGGCTTTGAGAAAATGCCCCTTCCCTACCCATACTTCTACCCATACGAAAAAGAACCGACTTTTTGACTGCCTGGGACGGTCCGATTCCCAGTTTCGACCGGCCGAAACACGGTTCGAATCCCACTCAGAAGGCCCACGGGTCGATGATCGCGATTTCGCAATCGGTGAAGTCCTTGACATTGCGCGTCGCCAGTGCAGCTCCTCTTGATCGAGCGCAGGCGGCTATCATCGCGTCGAACTGGCTGATCGGCCTGCCCGCGTTCCTTCGCGCCACTGCAATCGTTGCATAGGCATCCGCTGCATCGCTATCAAATCCCAGTACTCTACCGGCAAAATCCTCAGCGAAAATCGCTTCAACCGCTGTAACCAATCCGTGTCTGCGGGCCCCGTCCGGCAGGAGGCCGAGGCCATAAAGAATCTCGGCCCGAGTAACCGCAGTCGTGAAAAGCCCAGCACGCGGCTGAGTGGCGAGCCATGCCATCACTCGATCGTCAGGTACAGGCCGCAACGTCTCTGACAGCACGTTCGTATCCAAGACGATCATGAGCCGAGGTCCACTCTTTCCACAATCGCTTCGCGTCCCGGCTGTTCAAGATCAACGCCGCCGAGTGGCTCAATGCGACTCCGAATTGAAGCCGCCAAGCTGCGATTCCCGACCGCCAGATCCGTCGAAAGTGCCGCGCGCAAGATATCGCGCGCCTCATCCTCCATCGAGCGTCCATGCAATGCCGCCTGGACACGCAAACGGGCTTTCAACTGCTCGTCAATGTTCCGAATGGTCATGCTAGCCATGCAACCTCCAATCATTGATTGCATTTTAATCAATGATTACGAGACCTTCAAGCTGGCAGCTGTTAACAAAAAGGATCGGGTCCTATTTACTGACTGTGCGCCCTGCCGTCCACCAAGACCCGCAGTGCTTCACGAAACCGCCATGGGGCCGCCGCGCATAGATGCTCTTGGATGAGATCATCAAAAAAGTAACCGCAGTTACATTTTTAAAGATACAATTTCAGAGTATTTTCGTAACGGTGTGCAGCCCAATTCTGGCCACTGCGCCCCAACGGAGTTATCAGATGGCTACTGACCGGACTTATGCTGCTCTTCCTATGGTTGCGGCAATCCTCGTCGAAAGTGCGATTCGAAAATCCCGGATAGCACGCTTAAACCGGGCTTTGCTAGCCGCTATCAGCTATGAGTGAAGTCATTTCGCACTGGGTTCTGCTCACATACAAGGTCCCCACCGAGCCACCCAAAAGACGCGTCGCACTTTGGCGCCGGCTCAAAGGCATGGGCGCCGTGTATCTCCAGAGCGGTGTCTGCCTGCTCCCCCGAACCGACGATCACGTGCGACGACTAAAAATGGTTGAGAACGAGATCACCGAGATGGAAGGGGAATGTCTGCTGCTCGAGACCACTGCGCTCGACCGGTCGCAGGAGGAAAAGGTGGTTTCCCGTTTTAAAGCCGATCGGGACGAGCAGTATCGGGAGTTTCTCGACAAGTGCCAGGACTTTCACAACGAAATCGGGAAAGAGACGGCTGATGGTCATTTCACCTACGCCGAACTCGAAGAGAACGACGTAGACCTGAAAAAACTGCAGTCCTGGCTGGAGAAGATTCGCAAGCTCGACTTTTATAGCGCGCCCCTGCAGCTCGAAGCACAGCAGCAACTCAAATACTGCGAAGCGTTGCTCGACTCATATGCGCAGCGCGTCTTCGATGCACACGACGAAAACAGGTAGTCCCTCGGATCGCTCGTAGCACGCACCTCTACCGCTTACCACCGTAACACCAGGAACAACCGTGACGACACTAACTGTTCTTACCTACAACACTCTTTTCGGCGGCCGCGATGGCTCGGCGGACCACCGCGCCATCGCCCAGGTCAACCTGGTCAACGATCTACGGCCGGACGTCTTCCTGATGCAGGAAGCGAAAAGCTTTGACGCCAACGGCAGCGCCTGGCTTTACTGGCTGGAGCAGCAGATCGGGATGCGCGGCTTTCTCGCGATCGCGCCTCGCACCGGCCAGAACATCGCGATTTTCATTCGTGAACCGATACGCCCGTTGAGCTTCGAGGCAGACGGTGCGAATTTTCACCATACGCTGGCTACTCTCAAAGTTGAAATACCGGGCAGCGAGCTGCCCGTCACATTCATTAGCGCCCATCTGTGCCCGAACGGCCCTGAGGTGCGTCGTCGTGAAGCCGCATATCTGGCAGTCCAGGCCGCGCCGGAGCGGCTCACGCTGGTCACGGGCGATTTCAATTCGGCTTCGCCGCACGACCTCGAACCAGCGGACTGGGCCGCCCTTGCGCCACATCACCGTGCGCGCTACCTGGCTGATGATCTGCGGGGTATCGACCGCAGTGTACTTGCTCACCTCGAAGCCGCTGGTTGGGTCGATCTCGGCTACAAGCTGGATGCGGAGCGCGGGCCAACCGTTCCCACGGCAGCCTATCCCGACGTCGAGTTCGCCACGATGCGCTGCGACTACCTGCTCGCAACGCAGGCACTCAGCGCCACCGCCCGCAGTTACCGGGTCATCCGCAATGACATCACCGATATGGCCTCCGACCACTATCCGGTGCTGGTGACGTTCGAGCTGTAAGTCATGAAGCGGCAACCGCGCCACATACCGTATCTGATGACGCTGGCCCGGCGCGTTAGCAGCGAACACGCGAAAAGAAGGGACACTGAGATGAACGAATACGGCGAAGCCCCACCGGCAGCCACACCTCCAGCGCGGAGCAACTGGCTCAACCGAACGGTTGCAGGCGCGGGAATCACCAGTGCGTTGGGCGATTTCTGCTACGAAACGACGACGGTCATCCTGCCCGGCTTTCTGGCTGCGCTCGGCGTGCCAGCGGCCATGCTGGGCATCATCGAAGGCATTTCCGATGCCGTGGCCGCATTCACCAAGATGGTCTCGGGGTACATCGCTGACCGGCTCGGGCATCGCAAAGTGCTGGTGCTGCTCGGCTACGGTTTGACACCCGTCGGTCAGATGCTGATCGCGCTGGCCGCAGGCTGGCCGTTGCTGCTGCTCGGCAGAATCGTATCGTGGTTTGGTAAGGGATTGCGCGGCCCGCTGCGCGACGCCATCGTGATCCAGGCCGTGTCGCCCGAAACGCGAGGACGAGCATTCGGCTTTCATCGGGCTGCCGATACCATTGGCGCTGTGCTGGGGCCGCTACTCGGCGTCGCGTTGCTCGGCTGGGCAAAGCAACTGCACTGGTCTGACTCAACCGGTCCATTCCGGCTGGCCCTCTGGGTGTCCGTAATTCCCGGTGCACTGGCCGTGCTGGCCTTCCTGACGCTGGTGAGGGACCCGCAGCAGTCGGTGAATCCGGCACTGCGATTCTTCAGTTCACTACGTGCATTACCGGAGCGATTCCGGCGTTACCTCGGTGCGGTTGGCATCTTTGGCATCGGTGACTTCTCCCATAGCCTGCTTATCCTGGCCGCCACCACGCTACTTACGCCAAGGCTCGGCACGATCGAGGCAGCACAGGTCGCAGGGCTGCTCTATGTGTGGCGCAATATCGTCCAAGTCGCCGTTTCATACCCGGTGGGTGTCGTGGCCGACCGGACCGGGCACCTTGCGGTACTGATTTCGGGCTATGTGCTGGGCGCGCTGACTGCGGTGCTGACAGCGCTCGCGTTCTGGTGGCATATCGACAGCGTGCCGCTGTTAGCGGGTATCTTCCTTGTTGCCGGTCTGTACGTCGCCATACAGGAGGCGCTGGAATCAACGACTACGGCAGAGATGGTCCAGCCGGATACGCTTACCATCAGCTACGGCGCACTCGGCACGATCAACGGTGCGACGAAATTCATTTCCAGTGCGGTCGTCGGTACAGTGTGGTCGACGGTTTCACCGGTGCTCGGTTTTGCACTGGCGGCCGGGCTGATGGCAGTGGGCACCGTGGCGCTTGCCTGCGTGGAGTCAAAGACATGACTGCCTCATCCGGGCGCAAATCCATACTGCGGTTGCCACTCGCGCTTCCTGCGGGCTATCCCAGCAATTGCCCACGCCGGCCATCGTCAGCCTGGCGTGAGCACCGATGCTCCACACTTCTTGATGCTGCTTCAGCGGTGAGCCAGCCGGGCGGCCAGTCGCTCCACAAATTCGACCACCATCGTCCGATCGTCCGTACCCAGTTTGCCGAGTAACTGCGATACGTACCTGGCCTGATCGGTGGTGCGATGGCTGCCCTGAGTCAACAGGTCGGCCACGTTACACCCGAATATGTCGGCAAGCTGCACGAGACGGTCAACAGTAAGCGTGACGACGCCGCGCTCCAGCCGTGACATCGCTTCGTCCTTTACGCCGAGCTGCCGTCCGAGCTCCAGTTGCGAGATGCCGCACCGGACCCGATGTTTCGCAATGGCCCGGCCGATCGCCGCCATCGCCTCCTCTACCTGAAAACTTGACATGCTGACTCCTTGCCCAGCCTGAACGACTGGACCCGCGCCGCTGGCGCGAAATATATTTTTCCGTTCTTGCGCAAACTCCGGCCCCCGGCATTCATCCGGGTCGCCACAGCACATAGCGCCGTGAATCGCAGCCCGTAGCTCAGTATCTTCTGCCGCAGCATCGCCTGGATCGAAGGATGACTGTTGTGAAACGATCGGGCATACCCACTACATTTACGTGAGCCAGCGTCTCAAAGGCACGTCCAGGCGAATGTGGGCAGCACAATCGCGCAAATGCGGCCATGCACCGCAAGAGGGCAACGATGCAACGTGATAGGTGAATGGAGAAGAGACATCAAGGTAGCTCCAGTGTCCGAATGATCCAAACCTGGGCTGGCACGGAGATCGGCCTGCACCTCCCTTTTTCCCAGGAACGCGCAGGCATCATTAGCCGGAGCGCCCGGCGGTTATCGGAGGTATGCCATCTCCATCGGCGGTAAGTGTACCGAGCACGAACGGCGCATGCAACGTCTGGGGTTCGCCGGACAAGTCGTGCCCGGTGACGAATCGTCACCGCTGACCGGTGCAGCCTTCTGACGGTGTGAGGGATACGTTACAAGGAGCAGGGTTGCCGCCCGCCACGCATACAAATAGAATCCTGAAAGGAAACGGGAGATGGCATTCCTCCACAAACTGCCCTTGCGGCTAATGATGCCTACTGTTGCCGGCCAGGGTTCAGGGAGTCATTGATACGACCCTCGTCCGGATTAGCTACGCGTCCTGGCCAGTGGGTCTGCTCGTGTATATCCCGAATCCTTGCTGCAATCCCGGCAAAGTCACGTCGTGCACTACCACGACTGATAACGCGTGGCACAGCCGAAGATGTTTCGCTGTTCCCGCGTCCCGGCACCTACCGCGCTCGACTGCGAATGAGCCCCGGTATGCCCGCACCGTGCTGCATATAGTCGCCGGTCTTCTCATGCGCCTGACCGGCGAGCCAAATGCGCCGGCTACGGTGCGCATCGCCACCCCTGTTGCGGGCGCAATTATCAGTTTCGCGAAGCGCCGCTTTGGACGCCCAGCCTCCGACTGCAAAAGCACGTTCGAGCACCAACCCATAGTGTGCCGGAACACCCTCTGCAGTTCACTGTACGAGCGTCCACACGTCCGCCGAGGTGGTGTCTATGCTGCTGTTTAATGCCGCTCTGTTCCTCTTTTTTGTAGCGCTGACAGCCTTCTTCAACATCGCAGAGATGGCACTCGTCGCTTCACGCAAGCCGAAGCTCGATGCGCTGGTCACACGGCCATCAGCGTCGGCTGCCCTCGCTATACGGCTGAAAGAGGATCCAGGGACCTTTCTGTCGGCGATACAGGCGGGGATCACGGTCACCAGTATCCTTGCCGGTACGTTCTGCGTCACCGCGTTTGCCGTCGCAGCAGAGTCCCTCCTCGAACGACTCACAGTACCTGTGACCTATGCCCGGCCACTAGGCAGTGCAGCATCCATCCTGATCGCCGCCTATCTCACCCTGGTGTTCGGTGAACTCGCGCCGAAACGCCTCGCACTCTCCTCTCCAGAATACAGCGCAGCACTGATTGCACGCCCACTCGACTGGACGATTCGTGTCGCACGTCCCTTCGTGCTTCTACTTCGCTGGTCCAACGACGTACTTATGGATCTAGCCCGAATACCCGCGCAAACAGACGATGAGACAAACGAAGACGAAATTCGCAGTGTGATTTCCAGTGCCCTACGCTCCGGCAGCATTCTGGATGCCGAGCGAAACATGATGGAAAGTATCCTGCAGCTCAGGATTCGGACAGTCCGCACTATCATGACTCCGCGGCGTCATCTCGAATGGGTCGACCGTGGAATGACCGAGGAAGAATTGAGCCAGCGCATCGCCGAGTCCCCGTGTTCAAAATTGATCGTCACGCAAGGTCGTGACATCGACCGCCCACTAGGCGTTGCGGCAAAGAAGGACATCCTTCGCCTGCTGCTGTCGACGGGCAAACTCGATTTCGAAGCCCTTTGCCAGCCGCCTGCATTTGTGGCCCAGAATACCCCGATTCTCGCACTTCTCAGTACCCTGAAACGCGCCCGCGCGCAGATGCTCTTTGTAGTTGATGAATTCGGGACTGTGATGGGAATCGTTACTCTCACCGACGTACTGGAAGCGGTGGCAGGCGATGTCCCTGAGCCCGAAAGGCGGCGTCGGGATGGTGAACAGTTGCGAAAACAACCGGACGGAACTTATCTGGTATCTGGACAATTGCCGGCAGACGATCTCGCAGAATACCTTGGCATCGGACGTGGCCAGACGCCAACCTACAAGACAACCGCTGGTCTGCTGCTTGAGCACTTCAGGCGATTGCCCGCCAGCGGTGAGCAGATACGCATCAGCGGCTGGTTGTTCGAAGTCGCAGAAGCCGATGCGAGAAGTATCCAGCAGGTCAGACTCACTCCTCCGAAGGACGCCCCGCACTGATCCATGAGAGCTCCCTACGGCTAGGATGCGTTTTTCAGGTGCCCTCCGGGCGATCACAGGACGGTATCCGGGCCGACAAATGGCCCACCCGACCCGAATCCATAACCGGTTATATGAGGCCGCGAACAGGCGCCGTTGGCCGCGCCAGCCTAGAGCATGCCTAACGGCGTGGCAGAAACTCCGGAAGACGTGCCCGAATAGCACGCGCGTCGAGGTGCACGATATCCTTGTTGAGTTCCAGTACGACGCTTTCGAGTGTCGTTGCTTCGAGCCGGTTGCGTAGCACCCCAAGAAATGCTGCGGGCGCAACGAGAACAAGCGAGCTCACCGTGCCACCTGTAACACCATCGCCGAGTTCTTTCGCGATCTCGGAGGCGAAGCTGATCATCTCGTGTTCACGCTGCGAACTGTCGGGATCCGTCCGATGACGACCATGCCCAAACCTGTCGTGCGTCCGACCAGGCGTGTCCGACACAAGATCCGACTCCCTGAGCCGTGAGGCGGGATGAACAAGCGTGCGCCTCTCCACCAGTTCGCGCGAAAGACCATCCGCTTCAAATATTCGCGCGGTCGCACGGTTTGCGACCACGATGCAGATTGACCTGCTCATTATTTTCTCCATAGGCACCCGACATGCCATGCTGCATAGCGTGCGCGAACATAGAACGGCGCGCCTGCCCTCCACCCATTGCTCCGCCCGTATGAACCGGATTTGCGGTCGAAGGACCCGGCATTAAAATGCGCTGACGGTCGCACAGTCCGCGTTGCGCTATCCCCTCGGTTCCTGTCCAAGCACCTGCGGAACCAGGTAGAGGCTATCGCGCACCTCAGGCGCCACTTCCTGCAATGCGGAACGATCGACAACTTCCGTCACTACGTCCTCTCGTAGACGTAGCTCCAGCTCTCCCATCAGTTCCACAGGGTGCGTCATAGGCAAAACACCGGCTGTATCGACAGCCTGTATCTGCTGCACGAGTCCGAAGAACTCGTTGATCTGAAAAAGTGCGCGGTCCGCTTCCGCATCCGGCAGATCAAGCTGCGCCAGTTCGGCGATATGGCGCATGTCTTTCATGTCAAGGTTCATGGCCTCTCTCTCCTCATTTTCGACAGTTAATGCTCCCCAGCGAGTCACTCGCGAGTGTCCGGTGGGTATGCGCTTAAGTTCGTTGCGGCTCGCCGCTACGAATCAGAAGCGAGGCGGTGCGGCCTTTCGCCGCCACTCATTCCGCCCCGTCGCGTCCTTCACGCTTTCCTCGAGCGCGTGCTCAGCACGCTCTCCGGTCAGCCCGCAGTAGTAGAGATGCACGCCGATGGCTAGTGAATCGAGACGGATTTCGCGGAGCACGACCCATGCCTTGGCCGGATCGGCAAAGAACAGATAGTGGGCCTGATTCTGAAGCAGGGTTGCGACCTCGTGCTCCCCATGACCCCGCAGCGCATCGACCAACGCATCGAGGCTACGATGAGTCCTGGCATCGGTACGCGGATACAGGATATGCAGCAGCGCGATTCTGTGACCGGAGAGCATCGACGAGATGCTCGTCACGATGTCATGGTGGTTCAGCGCAACCACTCCGGCATCGCCGTCAAAGCTCAGTTTGTCCGAGAGGGGGCCGATTTCGTGATTCATGCGCGACCACCCTCGCCGCGGATTTTCCCGCATCTTAGGCACGCACCTGCGTATGCCGCACGGCCTGAGCCGCAACTGCGCCGCGAGGATAAAAAGTGATCGGGAAAACCGCGAAAGAGATGAGGCGCAGATCCGGGGAAATTACGTCCGATCGGGAAACCGTAACCCGAAGTTGAGTCTGCAAAGCCTGACAACCAGCCGTTTTGCGTTGGCACGATGCACTCCATGTGCGAGGCGGAATCGCCGTGTTGCAACAGCAGGAGTCATCAGCCGAACTGGCGTTTGAGGGGGAACTCCATCCCCATCCCGAGACGATAATAAAGCAACTGCACGGCGTCAAGAGGTCCAACATCAGCGTCCGAGCCGAAAAGGACAACGTCGCCCGACGTTGGACGGAATTCGTTGTTCGCCTTGGTACACTACGCCGGCGAACGCGAATGATCCGCGCCGCCGCACCATAGTCGCAACGCATGCACTCGACTGACGCGGAGGGTACGTCTGCAGCTGGACGTACCGCTACCGGCAACGAAATCCTGCAGTCTTACCGACGCTTCAATTGAGCGACGTCCCGCACGGCGCCTCGGTCCGCAGAAGTGGCGAGCGCTGCATATGCCTGCAATGCCTGTGAAACCGTGCGTACGCGGGCACCTGGCGTCCACGCACGATCACCACGCGCATTCATGGCCTCACGCCGGCGTGCAAGTTCGTCCCCCGACACAGCCAGATGAATTTTTCGTTCGGCGATATCGATTTCGATCATGTCGCCCTCCTCCACCAGGCCAATCGCGCCACCCTCGGCTGCCTCGGGCGAGACATGCCCGATAACGAGACCTGCGGAGCCGCCAGAGAAACGTCCATCCGTAACCAGCGCGCAACTCTTGCCGAGTCCTCTCGATTTCAGATACGAGGTGGGATACAACATCTCCTGCATGCCCGGCCCACCTTTCGGTCCCTCATAGCGAATCACGACCACATCGCCCGCAACAACCTTATCAGCGAGGATAGCTTCGACTGCAGCCTCCTGGCTTTCGAAGACACGCGCACGCCCAGAAAACAGCCACTGCGATTGATCAACGCCGGCAGTCTTGACGATGCAGCCTCGCTCTGCGAGATTGCCATAGAGCACGGCGAGGCCGCCATCCCTTGAATAGGCGCCTTCACCGTCACGAATGCAGCCGTGCTGGCGGTCAATATCTAGCGAGTCAAACGTCGCTTCCTGGCTGAATGCGACCGTGGTGGGAATACCGCCCGGCGCCGCCCGGAAAAATCGTTGCGCGTCCGCATTCGTACCACCCGCCACATCCCACTGGGCGATGGCGTTGCCCAGCGTGCCGCTGTGGACGCTGCCACACGACAGGTCAACGAGATCCAGACGCGCGAGTTCCGCCAGGATGCCAAGAATGCCACCCGCCCGATGCACGTCTTCGACGTGATAGTGGCTCGACGGCGCCACCTTGCAAAGACAGGGTACCTTGCGCGAGATGCGGTCGATGTCCGACATCGAAAACTCGACACCACCTTCCTGAGCCGCTGCAAGCAGGTGAAGCACTGTATTGGTCGAGCCACCCATAGCCACGTCGAGCGCCATCGCGTTCTCGAATGCCTGCCGGCTGGCGATGCTGCGCGGCAGGACAGACGTGTCTTCTTCCTGGTAGTAGCGACGGCACAGGTCCACCACCAGGCGGCCAGCCTGTTCGAAAAGTCCCTTACGCCACGCATGGGTTGCGACAAGCGTGCCGTTGCCCGGGAGCGAGAGGCCGATCGCCTCGGTCAGGCAGTTCATCGAGTTCGCGGTAAACATACCCGAGCATGAGCCGCACGTCGGGCAGGCGCTGCGCTCCACTTCAGCTACCTCCGCGTCGCTCACCCGCGAATCAGCCGCCTTGACCATTGCGTCGATCAGATCGATCTTGACGACCGCCTGTCCGTCCGCGTTCGACTTGACCTTGCCAGCCTCCATCGGGCCTCCCGACACGAACACGGCCGGAATATTGAGGCGCATCGCGGCCATCAACATTCCTGGCGTAATCTTGTCGCAATTGGAAATGCAGACCATCGCATCGGCACAATGCGCATTGACCATGTACTCCACGGAATCCGCGATGAGTTCACGCGAGGGTAAGGAATACAGCATGCCTCCGTGTCCCATCGCAATGCCGTCGTCCACGGCAATGGTGTTGAACTCCTTTGCAACCCCGCCCGCGGCTTCAATCTCCTTCGCCACCAGTGCACCAAGATCACGCAGGTGCACGTGGCCCGGCACGAATTCAGTAAAGGAATTCACCACAGCAATAATCGGCTTGCCGAAGTCGGTATCTTTCATTCCGGTGGCGCGCCACAATGCGCGGGCACCTGCCATGTTCCGGCCGTGAGTCGAAGTTCGGGAGCGGTATTCGGGCATCTGTCTTCTCCGGTATTCCGTTTTAAGAGTTTTGTACCCGGACTGCTGCGCCGAAGCGAACACTGTTACCGCGGAGCGTGGACATACGCACGTCCGCAGCAGCGTACCGGGCTATGGGGGACTCAAGTATTGACCCAGCGCCTGTGAGTCGTCCAATATATTTTTCCGGCCCAATTAGGTCGAAAAAGATATCACTCGACTGTGCCAGTTGCGCGAGAGGGTCGGCGTCGCGCGTAGCCCTGCCTCAGCGATTTTCGTCGTGCGCGTCGAATACTTTCTGTGCGTAAGCATCAAGCAGCGTCTCGCAGCTCCGAAGCTGCTTTTCTGCGTCCTCGTATAGCGGAGCATTGTAGAAGTCCAGTTTGCGGATCTTCTCGAGCCACGACTGCAGTTTCTTGAGGTCGACGTCATTTTCTTCGAGCTCGGCATAGGTGAAATGTCCCGCTGCCGTCTCCTTCTCAATCTCCCGGTGGAAATCACTGCACTTGTCTAGAAACTCTCGATACTCCTCGTCACGGTCTGCCTTGAATCGCAAGACCACCTTTTCTTCCTGGGACCGGTCGAGCGCGGTGGTCTCGAGAAGCAGACATTCCCCTTCGATCCCGGCGATTTCGTTTTCGACCATCTTCAACCGCCGGACATGATCGTCCGTACGGGGAAGCAGGCAAACGCCGCTCTGCAGGTACACGGCCCCCATACCCTTCAGCCGCCGCCATAGTGCTACGCGCTTTTTTGCGGGTTCAGTGGGTACCTTGTAAATCAGGAGCAGCCAGTTCTGCATGTTCATATGGACCCCGGACCCCGAAGGATCTTTTGGCCAGCCTGGAAACCGCATACGCACCCGAACGGCTGCGATCCTGCGGCCCGCCGCCATACCATCCTTCCGGACAATGGGGCGCGTCGGCTGAGCTGAAATAAAGTACCGATTATTTCACAACCCTCCTGCCAGCCGAAGCCTCAGCCCACGTGCTGCACATGAGCAGCGGCCCATATTGCTCAGGCTTGCCCATCGTTGCCGGGACTACGCTTACCAGCATCACGCCCGCTCTCCCTGACACTCCGTTCAAGCCTTCCGAGGTAAACCATCCATGGAGCAGTGATATGGCTGAGGTTGCCCGCATGCGCCGCAAAGTCGATCACGCCGTACTGCCAGTCCTTCATCGCACTCATTACCTCCCCGGCCAGCCTGTTATCCCTGGAAACGAACGTCAAAGCCTCCTGCATGCACCGTTGCCGCGCCTCCCAGTGCCGCTGAACAACTCTCGCCTGCACCGACATGAATGCCGGTGCGTCCGTCGCCCCGAGCAGTTCCTCCAGCTCGGCACCCGTATCCGAAATCGCTGCAGCCAGCGTTTGCTGCTGAACCTCGTACCACTGTCTCCCGGATCCGGCCAGCACAGCACTCATTTTGCGCATCAGCCCCGCGTTGATCCTGTAGAACTGCATCAGTGCGTCGACCATCTCATCGTTCATTGCTCTTCTCCGTCAAAGAACATTATTCTCAGTTCGAGGCAGGATCAAGGTTCGCTCGCTCCCTGACGGATCGCATCACCGCTTCGGGTTTCTCATTGAAATCGTGATCGGACAGCAATCGACGACCGGCGTGCGAATGCCAATGCCGTTCCTGCTCCGACAACACATCCATCGCGAGAAGATAGCCCCCGCGCATGTTCGACTCAATCGCGACGTCCGAAAAATCATAATCCCGTGACGACGGTTCACCTTCGGGCCCCTTGCGCACGAACCGCGTCACACGCATGGGCGCACCGTCTCCCATCAGCTGGATGTAGCGCGGACGCTGCCTGATCTTGTCCTGCATCGCAGGATCCACCTCGCTCAGGATGCTCGCCACGAGGCTCCTGTACGCGTCCTTCATCTCCCGGCTGCGAAGGTCACTGCGCACGCGCTCCGAGTAGACAATTTCATCCCGGCGCGCCATGATTTCCATCATGTTTGTCGGAAGGGCCCGCTCCCCGGAAAAGAGATCGACAATGTAGACCTGCTTGCCATCGGGTCCACAACGATCGATCACGAGGTCAAGTGGCGAATTGCTGACCACGCCACCGTCCCAATACGGCTTGCCGTCAACAAAGGTCCATGAAAAACCGGGCGGAAGACTACCGCTTGCAAGAATGTGTTCCGGCGTCAGGTCATCCACGTAGCTGTCAAACACCTCCAGCTCTGCTGTCAGCACGTTAACCGCACCCACAATGAGCCGGATCGGACTCGACTTTAGCCTCGTGAAGTCCACGTACTCAGACAGCAGCCGCTTCATGGGCGAAGTGTCGTAAAAGCCCGTCCATTCCCACGGCATTGCCCATGGCTGATCAAACGACGGCAACCAGCGCGGCCTGAAGAACCTGGGTACGCCAAACTGCAACACCTGCATGGCAGACATCGCCCGCTGCAGATGTTCGGACGCAATCCTGGGTGAGCAGATCTGCAGCTCGGACCAGAATGATTCCAGGGCTCCCACCGGGTTATCCGGGTTGCCCGCGATGATCGCGCCATTAAGGGCCCCTATCGAAATGCCAGCAACGACGTCCGGCACTATGTCATGCTCATCGAGTGCCTTGACGACACCGCACTCGAACGCCCCCAGTGCACCTCCGCCCTGGAGAATCAGCACGTTTTGCGTTGCAAGTTCATCCAGTCCAAATCCGGGGTCACACAGGGCCGCCTTCTCTCCCGACACGTTCACGCGATAGCGGATCAATCCCTCAGCCTGCCGGATTTCGGTCGGAGGCCGGCCAAACGAGAAGACGGCCCGCGGCACGTCGCCCCGAAGGTAAAACTGCGTATAGGCATGCGCCTCCAGCGAGCCTCGCCCAATGTGCTCGTCGTTGCCCACCGTATCGCCCAGCACATTGAAGCCGATGCTTCCGATCTCGCAGAAAAAATAGGACACTTCATCATAACGATGACGCCGCCCGAGCATGTTCAATGCCGCCAGTCTTCCCTGCCGGACAGCGTTATCCCAATGCTCTATATGGCGCCGCCTCAGAAACACCGGATCGTAGAATGACACCGCATCGCCAGCGGCAAATATGCCGGCAGCGCTGGTGCGCAGCAGTTCATCGACCGCAATGCGCCCACCCTCCAGCTTGAGGCCACTGCCTGCCAGAAATTCCGTCACAGGCTCGACGCCGACACACATGATCACCAGATCGCAGGGAAGGCTGATACCGGACGCCAGCTCAACTGCTTCCACCTTGTGATTGCCGCGAAAACCGACGACGGGGTCGTCAAGGTGTATGGCCACTCCGCTTGACTGCGCATACTCCCTGAAAAAAGCAGACAACGACCCTGATTCGAGATGCCGGAGCAGACACCCATCGCCCTCCACTACCGACACCGCGAGTCCCGCTTCGCGCAGGGACATTGCAACCTCCATCCCCAAAAAACTCCCGCCTACAACAACGGCGGTTCGAGCCCGGGCCATCCCCTTCCGGATCGCGTCGCAGTCAGCTATCGAACGCAGCGTGTGGATACCTGCCAGACCTGCGCCGTCGACCGCGAGCCGGCGCGGTCTCACACCGGGTGCCAGCAAAAGCTGGCCAAAATGGAGCCGATCGCGGTTTTCCGTCTCCGCCCACCTGGCCGTCGGATCTACTGAAACGATCCGGGTGCCAACGGCGACTCCGATCTCGTGATCGGTATAAAACTGCTCTGGGTGCACGAGAATCTGCGAGGCGTCTGCCTGCCCGAGCAGATAACGCTTCGACAAACTTGGCCGGTGATACGGTAACGACGGCTCCGACGAAACAATCAGGATGGTCCCTTTGGCTCCCTCGCGCCGAAGCGTCTCTGCCGCCTTGGCACTCGCCAGCCCTCCACCAATGAGAAGAAAATCAATCTGCTGTGCTGTCACCGGAAATGCTTCCACTTACCCTCCTTGAGACACGCCACTGCCGCGTCCTGCCTGGCCCGCGGCATCCGCTTCGCTTACTGCATGAACCATCCGTGGCTGACGATAAACGACTGCCCCGTCAACGCTGCACTCGGGAACGTGGCGAGGAACAGCGCTGTTTGCGCGACATCGTCGACAGTCGTGAAGATACCGTCAACAGTTCCGCCGAGCATCACGTTTCGGATGACTTCCTCCTCGCTGATGCCGAGTTCCTTTGCCTGTTCCGGAATCTGTCTGTCAACCAGCGGTGTGCGCACAAAGCCCGGACACACCACATGCGAGCGCACGTTATGTTTCGCGCCTTCCTTCGCCAATACCCGCGCGAGACCCAGCAGCGCGTGCTTGGCCGCAACGTAGGCCGATTTCAGCGGCGACGCTTCGTGCGAATGTACTGAGCCCATATAAATGACGACCCCGCCGCGATCATCCCTGTACATGTGTCTGAGCGCCGCCTTCGTCGTAAGAAACGCGCCGTCGACGTGGATCGCCTGCATCCTCTTCCAGTCCGAGAACGCGTAGCTTTCAATCGGATTGACGATCTGAATACCCGCGTTCGACACCAGAATGTCAACCGGGCCGAGTTCGGCGGCGACGCGATCGATGCCTCGGTTGACTGCTTCCTCGTTTGTCACGTCCATTGCAACCCCGATCGCCCTGCCACCCGCCGCTGCGATTTCGGCCGCGACGGTGTTCGCGCCGTCCTGATTCAGGTCGGCGATCGCAACCGCCGCGCCAGCCTGTGCGAACGTCAGCGCAATCTGCCTGCCGATGCCGCTCGCAGCGCCTGTAACCACCGCGTTTTTTCCTTCAAGTGCACCCTTGGCCAACATGTTCACTCCAATCAAATCGGCGCCGGTTGCGCCATATGTCCAACGCAGCACCAACGTGATCTAGCGCTGCAGATAATCAAACACGACCTCTCCCAGTCCTAGCGTGAGGTCGGCCACAATGTGCCGTGCTTCAACGATCTCCAGCACTGGCAATTCTGCTACCGGCGCGAGTGCATGAGGCGCGAGGTCCAGTGACGCCGGACCGCTCCATGCTCCCTTGATCTCGACATCTTCCAGGAAATACCGCACCAGTTCACAGACCCTCGGCGAACCGTCTACGTGGGGTACTACCTTGAGCAGAAAATTCGGCACAAGCAACCGTCGCATCTGCTCCTGACCATCGAGCGTGCGATGCTTGTATCCCATCGTGCCTGTTGCCACACGTACGGGACCGTAATCGAGTGTGCCAATCAGCGTATCGGTATGGACTTCAAGTACGGGTTTCGCGAGCTTTTTAGGAAATCCCCACAATTCGCGGCCCCCTGCTATCGGCGGGTGATCGTCCAGATACATCGCAAGGGTGTAACTGCCTGGTTCACCGCGATAGGTGACCGGAATTACCTGACCGCTCTCCGTGTAGTCGCCAAAGCCTGTCGAGTCGGCCATTCGAATGAACTCGTAATGCACCAGCGGCTCGGGTATTTCCAGTGGCTCCGGTACCAGTGACCGCAGCCTGCCCGGGTCCGTGCGGTACGTAACGATGAAAAACTCTCGCCCCACAAATCTGTATGGCCCCATCGGGAACGCGGGACTCGTAAGCGGCATAGCAAAAGCATTGGACAGCACAGTATCAATGTTCATCTACTTGTCTTCCCATGACAGGCATGTCTGCCCGATTTCCCCTACCGCGACATCATGTTCATCGTCACGTTATGCATGACCCACAACGTGCCGCCGACCACGATCGCGACCGTCAACACCGTGAACGCGAATGCGGTGACGTTCCAGCGCTGGCTCGACGAGCCGTTCAGGTGCAGGAAGAACACGAGGTGGACGACGATCTGCACTGCGGCGAGCGCGGCAAGGCCGAGCACCGCGGTTTCCCGCGTGAAGCCGCCATGCAGCACGAGCCAGAACGATGCGGCCGTCAGCACCACCGCCAGCACGAAACCGACCAGATAGCTGCCGACGGTGCCGTGGGCTTCTTCTTCGTGGATGGAATGCGATTGGGCCATTTCAGATCACGCTCGCGAGGTAGACAAAGGAAAACACGCAGATCCAGACGATGTCCAGAAAGTGCCAGAAAAGAGAGAGGCACGTCAGGCGGCGCAGTTCGCGCTCGCCCAGTCCGTCCTTCGCCTTCGCGACCTGCACCATCAGCACGATCATCCACACCATGCCGAGCGTCACGTGCAAACCGTGCGTGGCGACCAGCGTGAAGAACGCCGACAGGAACGCGCTACGGTCCGGGCCCGCGCCTTCGGCGATCAGGTGGGCGAACTCGTGCAGTTCGAAGTACAGGAACGTCGCGCCGAGCACGAACGTGATCGCAAGCCACACGAGCACCTGCGCATTGCGCTTGCCATGCGCGGCGACCATCGCGAAGCCGTACGTGATACTCGACAGCAGCAGCACCGCGGTTTCCATCGCGACGCCCGGAATGTCGAACAGATCCTTGCCGGTCGGGCCGCCCGCGAACTGGTTCTGCATCACCGCGAACACTGCGAACAGCGACGCGAAGATGATGCAGTCCGTCATCAGATACAGCCAGAAGCCGAACACCGAGTGCGACGGCGGATGATCGTGGTGATCATGTTCCGCCAGCGCAGCAGCACTAGTTTTCTGCAACATCAGTTGGCCTCCAGAACTTCTTGACGCTTGCCGTCACGGCGCTGCCTGTCCTCGAACGCCTTGACGAATGCGCGATTGCGCATTTCTTCATCGGCCCGGACCTTGGCGGCCGGGATGTAGTAGCCCTCGTTCTTGCCGAAGCTGTAGATGATCACGGTCGCCATCACCCCGACCAGACCGACGATGGCGAGCCACCAGATGTGCCAGATCGCTGCGAAGCCGAGCACGAGGCTGAACATGCCGACGAGGAAGCCCGCGCTCGTGTTCGACGGCATGTGGATGTCGTGGTACTCGGTGTTCGCGATGTCCACGGTCTCGCGGCCGGTTTCCTTCATGTGCGCGAACTCGTCGAGCTCGCTCACGTGCGGGATCACTGCGAAGTTGTAGGCCGGCGGCGGCGACGAGATCGCCCATTCCAGCGTACGGCCGCCCCAGGCGTCGCCCGTCAGGTCGCGGTTTTCCGGCAGGTTGCGATCGCGGATCGACACGTAAAGCTGCAGCAACTGATGCGCGATGCCGATCGCGACGAGCACGGCGCCGCAGAACGCGACGAGCATCCACGGATGCCATGCCGGATTGTCGTAGTGATTCAGACGGCGGGTAGCGCCCATGAAGCCGAGCACGTACAGCGGCACGAACGCGACATAGAAGCCGACGAGCCAGAACCAGAACGCGCGCTTGCCGAGCTTCTCGTTCAGCTTGAAACCGAACGCCTTCGGGAACCAGTAGTTGAAGCCCGCGAGGTAGCCGAACAGCACGCCGCCGATAATCACGTTGTGGAAGTGCGCGATCAGGAAGAGCGAGTTGTGCAGCACGAAGTCCGCGCCCGGGATCGCCATCATCACGCCGGTCATGCCGCCGATCGTGAACGTGACCATGAAGCCGATCGTCCACAGGATCGACGTGCTCATTTCGACACGGCCGCGGTAGATCGTGAACAGCCAGTTGAAGATCTTCACGCCGGTCGGGATCGAAATGATCATCGTCATGATGCCGAAGAACGCGTTGACGTTCGCGCCCGAGCCCATCGTGAAGAAGTGGTGCAGCCACACGACGAAGGCGAGCACCATGATCGCGCAGGTCGCGTAGACCATCGCCTTGTAGCCGAACAGCGGCTTCTTCGCGAACGTCGCGACGACTTCCGAGAACACGCCGAACGCGGGCAGCACGAGGATGTACACCTCGGGGTGGCCCCACGCCCAGATCAGGTTCAGATACAGCATCTGGTTGCCGCCGGCATCGTTCGTGAAGAAGTGCATGCCGAGGTAGCGGTCGAGGCCGAGCAGCGCGAGCGTGACGGTCAGGATCGGGAACGACGCCATGATCAGCACGTTCGTGCACAGCGCGGTCCACGTGAACACCGGCATCTTCATCATCGTCATGCCGGGCGCGCGCATCTTGATGATCGTGACGAAGAAGTTCACGCCGGTCAGCAGCGTACCGACGCCGGAAAGCTGCACTGCCCAGATGTAGTAGTCGACCCCCACGCCCGGACTGAACTGCAACTCCGACAGCGGCGGATACGCGAGCCAGCCGGTCTTCGCGAACTCACCGATCACGAGCGAGACGTTGACCAGGATCGCGCTGATCGCGGTCATCCAGAACGACAGCGAGTTGAGCATCGGAAACGCGACGTCGCGCGCGCCGATCTGCAGCGGCACGACGATGTTCATCAGGCCCACCATGAACGCCATCGCCATGAAGAAGATCATGATCGTGCCGTGCGCGGTGAAGATCTGGTCGTAGTGATGCGGCGGCAGGTAGCCCGGCGCGTTGAACGCGAGCGCCTGCTGCGTGCGCATCATGATCGCGTCGGCGAAGCCGCGCAGCAGCATGATGAGCGCCACGACGATGTACATCACGCCGAGCCGCTTGTGGTCGACGCTCGTGAGCCATTCGGTCCACAGGTACTTCCACTTGCCGAAATACGTGATTGCGCCGAGCACGACGAGCGCGGCGAACACCATGCCTGCGCCCGCGATCACGATAATCGGCTCGTGGTATGGAATCGCGTCTAATGTAAGTTTGCCGAACATGCTGTGCTTACCCCTTCGTACCCGTCGTACCGCAGGCAGCGTTCTGGGGATCCAGGACCTGGCCGTTGTTGTACTTCGCAATGATGTTGTGGAACAGCTTCGGATCGACCGCCGAGAAGTACTGCCCCGGCACCTTCTCGCTCGGCTTCGCGACGTTCGCGTACTGATCCATGCTGAGCGGCTGCTGCGTAGCCTTGACCTGCGCGACCCACGCGCTGAAGTCCGCCGGGCTCTTCGCCAGCGTGCGGAACTTCATGTCCGAGAAGCCGTCGCCGCTGAAGTTCGCCGATTCGCCGGCGTAGTTGCCCGCCTCGTCGGCGATCAGGTGCACCTGGGTCTGCATGCCCGCCATTGCGTAAACCTGGGTGCCGAGCTGCGGGATGAAGAACGAGTTCATCACCGAATCCGACGTGATGAGGAAATTGACCGGCGTGCCGACCGGCACCGCCAACTGGTTCACCGTCGCGATGCCGAGGTCCGGATAGATGAACAGCCACTTCCAGTCGAGCGCAACGACTTCGACGTTGATCGGCTTCACGTCCGACTGCAGCGGCTTGTACGGATCGAGCTCGTGCGTCGTCTTCCAGGTGAGCACGCCGAGGAACAGGATGATCAACGTCGGAATCGTCCAGACGACGACTTCGATCGCGGTCGAGTGCGACCATTTCGGCGCGTAGGTCGCGCTGCGATTCGACGCGCGGTAGCGCCAGGCGAACAGCAGCGTAAGGAAGATTACGGGCACCACGACGATCAACATCGCCCAGGTGGACGTCGCAATCAGTGTCTTCTCAGCGACGCCCACACTGCCCATCGGATCGAGTACGTCCATCTTGCAGCCGGACAGACACATGAGGAGTGCCGCTACACCGCAAGGCCACAACCTTTTCCACATACCTGTCTTCATCAACGCTTCCCCTCCTGTCAACGATTCATGCCCTTAACCGGCAACCGCAGAACGAACGAAGCCATGAACGTCGGTCTGACATCCATAATTCACCTTTGATCGAAACCGTTGTTGCACGACCGATATTTAGTTAGTTATACTTATTTCGTAGCGAAACACCCCCTCTTGCCATACGGTTTCGCTACACGGGGCTCGCGCGGCTGGCGCTTTGCGAGCCCCACCTTTTCCAGCCTCGCTTCATAGCGGCGCCCGACATCCTTCACGACAGCTGTGAGGTCGACGCCTTTATTCCCCGAGATTCGATCTACCTGTGACTGCGCCTCGTGCCGCCATCCGAGACAGCATGACAACGGCAATAATGCGCATCGTTGTGCGAAGGCTTCACTGATGCGCGAAGTCACCGGCCGCGCCGGAGACTTACGGTGTCGTTGCAGACACAGCTTGTATTCCCGTGCAACTGCCGCTTGTACAGGAAGCGATGTGAGCCGGTTCTGAATAAGCGCACGCAACGCCCAGGCGCTCTCGCGGGCGCCGGCAATAAGAGTTAGAACTTTCATTGATAACAGGTCTGAAGGACTCAAACCTGGGACGGCAGAATGCCGCAGGAAACAATGCCTGCATCTTCCCTTTCCCAGGAATTAGCAGGCATCATCAGCTGGCGTAGCCAGCGTTTATCGGAGGTATGCCATCTCCGTAGTAAAAGTCTAACCGAACGCAATGTGCGGCGCAACAAACTTTGCTTCTGAACAGGGAGAGCCGGTCGTCAATATGCTTTCCGTAAGGCGAGACGACCACCGGTCACCGCAGCCCATCGAGATGTGCGGTTTCGTTAATCTGACGGACACACACTCTCCCGTCTTTCGCAATATCAAGCACGTTGATGCAACACGGCGCCTGTTCCAGTCGCCAGTAGGCCGACAATGGCAGTTCAAGTGCCTGCGTGAGGATGACCCGGTTGACGCTGTCGTGCGCGACAAGCGCCACCGTCTCACCCGCATGCGATCCAAGCAGTTCCCTTATGACGTCGGCTGTGCGCAAGGCCAGCGCCTGCAACGATTCGCCGCCGGGAAATCGCATCCATTGCGGCGCGGACTTCCACAGCGCAAACTGGGCCGGAAACTGGGCACGCGCGACATCGTAGGTCTTCCATTGCCATTCGCCATAATCGAGGTCGTCAAGGCCGGGTTCTACGCGCGATTCGATCGAGCAGGCGGATGCTATCGTGTTACCCGTGTCCCGGCATCGCTGAAGCGGACTCGTGTAAATGATCGTCGGCGCATACCGCGCGCTAACCGCGCTGGCCAGGGCCTGCGCCTGGCGCTGGCCCAATGCTGTTAACGCCAGCTGGGCACGTCCGCGGAACCTCGGCGGATCAATTCCCTCTACCTGCCCATGTCGGGTCAAGATGATACGCATGAGTGTCCTCCCTGATTTACTCTTCGAAATGCAACGCGTTGCCGGTTGCTCTAGTCATGCGCGGCTTCATAAGGCACGTCCTGAAGCGCTGCGCCGGCGGTATCGATCGTCATCGCACCTTCCGCTGCGCCTTGCGTCGGACCACAATGGTATGCGGCTGCGTCAGCCACCGATATGGCGATGGGCGGCCACCACTGCGCACCGCACTTTGCAAACAGCCGGCTTTTCTCGGCACCCCGGATCTGTAATTGCACTACGGTCGCACCAGTACGCGCCCGCAGCCATGTCACGCCCGGACGGATGGTCGCGCCGGGCACGATGGTGCCAGTCGGAAAAATCATCACGGCGTGCTGCTGCCTGAGTGCCTGCAGAAGCCGTCTCAACCCAAATGGCGCATTCGCCCCAAGCGGCACAACCCGGCACAATCCCAGGCGCTCGCCCAGCGCAAGGCCCACCCTGCCGTACCAGGCATCCCGTGAATAGCTTGTGTCAATCGCATACGTCATCAGCACCGGGCTCGCCATTGCGACGATCAGTCCGTCGAGATGAGAAACGTGATTGGCACAAACGATGACGTTTCCGCTGCGGATCTGATCCCATGTCGCTGGATCGATGTGTACCGATACGCGAAACAGTCTGAGCACAATCACGCGCAACGCCCGCGCCAGTAGCAGCCTTACCTTCCGCATTTCGTCAGGCCGTAATCGGCGCACGCAGTCAACGCGCGGTGACAGGTCAACCGCATCGCCACGTTGGGTGTCCGAGCCACGTCCTGCGCTGATCGCTGCCGTCCTTGCCAACAGCAGACATTGCCTGTGTTTTTGCCACGCATCACTTTCACTCCCCACTCCCCGAATGCACGCAAAATCGGGCGACATGCTCGCGCTAGCAGGCCTGCCGGCGGCTGCCGGGAAGGTCTACATCGCCCGCACTGTCCACTTCCAGATAACATCGACAGGTCGGTTTCATGTCATGGTCAAACCAGTAGATGAGCGGTATGCCGTTGGGTACGTTCAACTGGGCCGCTTCATATTCGGATATGCCATCGAGGATCTTGATCAGGGCACGAATGACGCTTCCATGCGCGCAAACAATCACCCGCTGTCCGGAAACAGTCGCGGGCCGGACGACCTGTAGCCAGAACTCATTGACGCGGCTTACCACCGCACGTAGTGATTCGGTACGAGGCAGCCGCCAGGGCGACACATGCGCATAACGACGATCCAGAATGGCATCGCGCGCATCTCCGCCTGGTATCGCGGGAGGCTGCCCGCAATACGAGCGGCACCAGTGAAGCACCTCCTGATGACCATAGATCCTGGCGGCTTCCGTGCGCAGCTTGCCGGTCAGGTCACCGTAATGCCGGCCATTCAGGCGCCAATCGTGCTGCAGCGGTACCCAGCTTTGTTTCAGCTCCTCAAGCATCAACCATTGCGAGAGAATTGCGCGCCGGAGAAGGGAGGTATAAGCCATATCGAACGACCAGCCCTCGCGGGCCAGAACCTGTCCGGCCTTGCGTGCCTGCAGCGCGCCATGCTCAGTCAGGTCGATGTCTGTCCAACCCGTAAAACGATCCTGCCCGTTCCACTCGGTTTCGCCATGGCGGACAAGGACAAGTGAATAAGGCCCTGCGTTTTTTTGCTTGATGCTCATACATTCCTCGCAACGCCAGACTCCGCCTTCCAGGCGACTCCCCCAAAGGCAATCGCACGCGCCGGGCATACGATCGAGCTCGCCTTTTAATCGCTCGCTACCCAGCGGGCTGATCCCTTACCTGCCCCGAAGGTCCACGGAAACGACCGGCGTGCACGAGTGCTATCCGGACAGAGGCATGGATATAAGCGCCAGCGGTAATCAGGTGTCGATTTGCAGAAGAAGATAGGTTTGAAGAACTCAAACCTGGGCAGCAGAACGCCGCAGATATGCCTACGGGTTCCCTATCCAGGGCCCTGTAGGCATCATCAGCCGGTTGGACCGGCACTTATCGGAGGTATGCCATCTCCGTTGAAGGGAGCTTAATGGCTTTTGGTTGGTGGCGCAATAACCCCTCTCCCAGGTGAGCACAGAACAACGCGGACGATTGTCATCTGCTGGTTCCAACCATGTCGTGCGGTTTCACCCACTCGTCGAACTGTTGTTCGCTCACATGGCCGAGCGCCAACGCGGCGGATTTCAGGGTCGTGCCATCCTTGTGCGCCTTCTTTGCGATCTGCGCGGCCTTGTCGTAGCCGATGTGCGGATTGAGCGCCGTCACCAGCATCAGCGATTCGTTCAGCAGCGTGTCGATGCGCGAGCGGTTCGGCTCGATGCCAACCGCGCAGTGATCGTTGAAGCTCTGGGCGCCGTCTGCGAGCAGACGCACCGATTGCAGCACGTTGTGGGCGATCATCGGCCGAAATACGTTCAGTTCGAAGTTGCCGCTCGCGCCGCCGAAGTTCACCGCGACGTCGTTGCCGAATACCTGGCAACACAGCATCGTCACCGCTTCTGACTGCGTCGGGTTCACTTTGCCGGGCATGATCGAGCTGCCCGGCTCGTTCTCGGGAATCGACAGTTCGCCGAGCCCGCAGCGCGGGCCGCTCGCGAGCCAGCGCACGTCATTCGCGATCTTCATCAGGCTTGCTGCGACCGTCTTCAGCGCACCATGCGCGAACACCAGCGCATCGGCCGCGGCCATCACCTCGAACTTGTTCGGCGCCGATAGGAACGGCAGGCCCGTCAGCCGGCCGATCGCGGCCGCGACTTTGTCGGCGAACTGGTGATGCGCGTTCAGCCCGGTGCCGACCGCGGTGCCGCCAAGCGCGAGCTGATACAGATGCGGCAGCGCCGATTCGACGTGCTCGATCCCGTGATCGAGCTGCGCGACGTAGCCGGAGAATTCCTGACCGAGGGTCAGCGGCGTCGCGTCCTGCAGGTGCGTGCGGCCGATCTTGACGATCTCTGCAAACGCGTTCGCCTTGCGGTCGAGCGTCGTGCGCAGCGCCTGCAGTGCGGGCAGCAGATGCTCGACCAACGCGCGTGCGGCGGCCACGTGCATCGCGGTCGGAAACACGTCGTTCGACGACTGGCCACGGTTTACGTCGTCGTTCGGATGCACCTTGCGCGCTTCGCCGCGCTCGCCGCCGAGCAGCTCGCTCGCGCGGTTCGCGATCACCTCGTTCAGGTTCATGTTGGTCTGCGTGCCGGAGCCGGTCTGCCAGACCGCGAGCGGGAATTCGCCCGAATGCTTGCCGGCAACGATTTCGTCGGCCGCCGCGACGATCGCGCCGGCCTTCGTCCTGTCCAGCACGCCCAGTTCCAGATTGACCTCGGCGGCCGCGCGCTTGATCAGCGCGAGCGCGACAATCAGTTCAGGCGACTGCTTCTCGGTCGAGATGCAGAAATTCTGCAGCGAACGCTGCGTCTGCGCGCCCCATTGACGCGCGGCCGGGACGGCAATTTCACCGAACGTGTCGCTCTCCATGCGGACTTCCTTGAATGTCTCGGACAACCTCGTTCTCCTCAGATTGGGTTTGCCGCCTATAGGGACATCATCGCTGTTTCAGCGGCCGGCTCGAACGTAACGGGCACCAGGAGCTGACCGGGCATCGCACACTCGATGCAGTCAGGCAGGATCATTGCGCCTTCATGACGACGTCCGCAGCGCAATGCTGGTTGATAGACGCGATCGCGTCGTCGGACATGGATGCGCGTGACGACGCAGGGGCCCGCCCGTCTCGCAGCACCGATCTTCCATTTCTGCTCGCCGCAAAAGCCGGCCCGGGGATCGCTCCACGACAGCAGCACCGTCTCCGCATCGATGCGATCAATCAGCCGGATGGTCGGAAGACTACTACCGCCGATCACCGCTTCCGTAGCACGCCTGACCGGAGCGCCCGGTTTCCTGGTACGACCTATCGGTGAACTCGACAGATCGAGTAAAGCCAGTGTGCCAGCCCACTTCGGGTCCCGCCCGGTTCTCATCAGATCCTCCTGAATTAGCCTGAATCGCGCGGACTAACCACGCCTTGCCAGCGGCAACGCCTCTCGCAGGGCTTCGCCGATAAAGAGCTGACGCGGCCGCCCGATCTTTTGTTCGGGGTCCGCAATCATTTCGTTCCACTGCGCGATCCAGCCCACGGTGCGCGCCATCGCGAAGATGCAGGTGAACATCGACGTCGGAATGCCCAGCGCGCGCTGCACGATGCCCGAGTAGAAGTCCACGTTCGGGTACAGCTTGCGCGACACGAAGTAGTCGTCTTCCAGCGCGATCTTTTCGAGCGCCATCGCGAGCTTGAACAGCGGGTCGTCGTGCAGGCCCAGCTCTTCGAGCACTTCGTGGCACGTCTCGCGCATCAGCTTTGCACGCGGGTCGTAGTTCTTGTACACGCGGTGACCGAAGCCCATGAGCTTCACGCCCGAGCTCCTGTCCTTCACCTGCTGGATGAATTCGGGGATGTGGTCGACCGAGCCGATCTCCTCAAGCATGTTCAGCGCGGCTTCGTTCGCTCCGCCATGCGCCGGGCCCCACAGACACGCGATGCCGGCCGCAATGCAGGCGAACGGATTCGCGCCCGACGAACCGGCAAGACGCACCGTTGAAGTCGACGCGTTCTGCTCGTGGTCCGCGTGCAGGATCAGGATACGGTCGAGCGCGCGCACCAGCACGTCGTTGACCTTGTACTCCTCGCACGGATTCGAGAACATCATGCGCATGAAATTCGCGCTATATGACAGGTCATTCTCTGGATATACGAACGGCTGGCCTACGGTGTACTTGTAGGCCATCGCGACGAGCGTCGGCAGCTTCGCGATCAGACGGATCGCCGACACCTCGCGATGTCCGGGATCGTTGATATCCAGAGAATCGTGATAGAACGCCGACAACGCACCGACTGCGGCAACGAGGATGGCCATCGGGTGCGCGTCCCGGCGAAACCCGCGGAAGAAAAAATGCATCTGCTCGTGGACAAGGGTGTGCTTCGTCACTGCCTCGACAAATGCACGCTTCTCTCTGGTGTCGGGCAGTTCGCCCTTCAGGAGCAGATAACAGGTTTCAAGAAAGTCGGCGTTCTGCGCAAGGTTATCGATCGGATAGCCGCGATATAGCAGCTCCCCCTTGTCACCATCGATATAGGTGATGGCAGACTCGCATGCTGCCGTCGACATAAAACCTGGATCGTACGTAAACATGCCGGACTGTGCGTACAGCTTGCGGATGTCGATCACGGCAGGACCCATTACGCCGCGATAGACTGGCATTTCGATCGGGTCCTTCAAACCCGGGATGTGCAGCGATGCTGCGAGAGAATTTCTTTCCATGGAGATCAGAATTTTGACGCCTGCAAACCACGGAATCGTGCCCTTGTCTCACAGCGTGACTACGTGCCATTCAGCAGTGAGCGGGACAGTGAGAGAAGCGGGAGCCGTGGTTCAGTTAACGCAAACCCGGACGGCGGAATGAAGAGAAGCACCTACACCCCCGCCGTCGGGGACACGTAGGCATCATTAGCTGCATGACAGAACGTCGCAGCGATTATCGGAGGAATGCCATCTCCGTAGTGATCAGCTTAGCGCCAATTTTCGTGCAGCGCAACATTTTGTCGCTATGCGCTATGCTGCCCGTGAACCACTCGTTCGAGCCTGCGCCATGCTAAAGGGCCTCCTTACCCTCTTCATCTTCATCGTCCTCATCGTGGTCGGACTTCACTTTGTCCTGCGTTAGGTGGCTCGGACCTGCCACACCTCGATCGGACGCTGTCCGCGCCCGGAGAGGGAGACTAACGCGAACCACGAGTCACGGCCCGCGCTCGATCGCGGCGTCATCCGATGCGGACACCTCTACGGCTAACTGCCGCCCGCCTCAGCACCTGATTCGACGATGGCCTGCACGCTCGGCATCCTGCCCGAATCAATCACCTTGTCGAGGCGCCGCGCGGCCCGCCACATAACGTGCGCTGGGACTGTCGCAAGCAGGTCATCCTGCAGACTCAATACCGCCTTCAGCGCGTCGCACGCGGTTGCGTCGATGCTCCAGCTCCCATCTTCCGGTACACGTCTTATGCATCGATGAAGCCCTGCCTCCGCGACAAGAAAGACATCCGGTTCAACTTCACCGCAATCGCATGCAATCAGCCATGTCATGTACAGAGATCTGATCAGTTCACCCGCCTGATTGCCATTCCCTTGCCCCAGTCTCAGCGTTTCGAGCGCCATATGCGCCTGAATCGAACGTTGCTGGGCCTTCCTGGCCGGTATTGGGAGGAGGAGTTCGCGCGTCAGGCGCCTCCGCGTGCTCGCCTTTTTTCTTTTATGCGACATGCTGCATGGTCTCCCGTGTCGTGAAATCATCGGGTAACCAGCCATTCAATTCATGTGAATGGACCGACGCCGGAAAGCCTGGACTGCCTGTATCGGCGGCACGGGCTGCAGCTTGCGTATGCTCACACTGGTCGGAAACGGACAGCCACCTGAGTTTGAAACAGGCATCCGGCGCGGCCATACGGACATCGGTCGCATGCGCGTAGAGACGCGGTACCGACCGGACCATACAACGGGGATCGACAAAAAAACAGGAACTCGCGGGCACAGCCGGCACGCGGTACGGGATCATCTCAGCTCTCACAATTCCCACCACACGATACAGCGAAAAAGAAACGTCAGCAGTAGGAGTCATCAGCCTGGATGGCAGTTATGGGGGAACCCCATCCCCAGGGCGGCACGATAGGAAATACGCGCGCTCACGTCAAGCCATTTACCCGGCTTCGTCAGATGCAGTTTCGGGCCACAATCGAACAAGCACACGGATTGCGCGTTCGGTCAGCTCGAGATTCGGCACCGCACCAGGCGAAGCCGCAAACCCACCGTGTCCTGCCTGACAGGCAAGGACGAACCGGAGGATTTCCCTTCGATACTTCAATGGAATGTGCAGCAGGTCGCAGCACTGCACGCCCGCAAACACGGTGTTCAGGTTAAGTACCTGACTATCGATGCATAAAGTAAATCCAGAAGGTCTGCATTGAAGTCTGTCAACGAATTCCCGAATCGTTTCCGGAATCGAAACGTCACCGCACACCAAGAGCGTGTCGATAGCGAGCCACGTATCCCATAGGTTTGGGGTTCTGCCAAATCCATCGGCCAGCAGCATCTCTCCGATATGTGCCGCAATGCACGCGACACTCCGGAGATCGCCCACCACACGCTTTAGATGGGCAAGAAAACGGGTGCGCTCGAACCAGCCCGTCTGCTGATATTCCGGGCCTGGTGCGGGCGAGAGAGACAGTCCGTGAATCATCTTTGACACGGGAATAGCGATGTCATCGCAGCCAATAGCACGCTGCACGGTGACCAGGTTAAACAGATACTCAGGCTGGGGCTGCAGTGCCAGAGCAGCGACGAACGATCCTACCTTCGCGGCGCAAGGCACAGGTATATCAAGCAACCTGAACGACCGGACGGCACTGGCAGTATCAGCCAGGTTCGGATGATCGGCATATGCCGATCGATAGAAGCAGAAACCGCCATTGGTGGATTGCCGGCTCACGAGATACTTGCGAACCCGTGCCCGCACGGTTATCAGCAGCTCCTGCAGCTCGCGGGAACTGTTGATCGCGCCAAGCCCGGTGTTTGTATCGATCATGTGAACGTTACTCAGCAAGAGCCGATCAAGGCGGCCGGCCGCAATCGCGGCAATTTCCCTGCGTGCCTTACCGGGCACGCGCAATACGTTCGACGGACCGCTCGCCGCATGCGATATGCCCAACACGCAGGACCACGGCTCCACGTTCCTCCACTGCTTTCACCAGTTCACCATAGTCAAGGAACTGGCCTTCGATCGTGACGTCCATACCCACGGTCCCGACGTCCATGCTGGTAATTGTGATGTTGACTGCTTCAACGCCACTACAGGCAGTGATCGTCTCTGCCATTTCGACCAGTGCAGCCTGCCGGCCGCGCTGGTCGACATCGAGCGCGAGGCGCCTGATATTCAGCATTGGAACCATCAGGCCTGTCTCTCGTGATGGCTATGCTCACGATCCACGCCGGGTATTCCAGCCGTTGGCCCCGCAGATACCAGACGCTTCGCGCGGCGCAGATATGAAACACTGCGCATTTCGTCTATGCGCGAAACGGTCCGCTCGAACTCCGCTGCAAGCGGTCCCTGCACGTACAGTTTCTCGGGCGGAACATCCGCCGACATGATCAGCTTGATATGGTGGTCGTACAGGATATCCACGAGCCAGGTAAATCGTCTGGCCGCAGATTCCTGGTCCGGCGTCATCTGGGGGACGCCGGAAAGAATGACGGTGTGGAACCGTGCAGCAAGAGCCAGGTAATCGTTCTGCGAGCGCGGACCACCACACAGTGTCGCGAAGTCAAACCACACAACACCGTCCCCCCGCTTGCGCGCCCGCAGCTCGCGCTGCTCGATTTGCAGCACCGGCGTTTGCTCGGTAGCAGCGGCGAGTCTCGCAAACGACTCGCCGAGTTCTGCTTCCGCATCGGCATTCGCCGGGAAAACGTAGGTCCGAACCCGGGCCATCGAACGCTCTCGATAGTCCGTGCCGCCATCGACATTCACGATATCGAGTCTGCTTTTCAACAGATCTATCGCCGGAAGAAACCTTTCCCTGTTCAGCCCGTCCGGATACAGCTGGTCCGGATGGAAGTTTGATGTTGCAACGAGCGCGACATGACTGTCGAAAAGCACCGGCAGCAAACGCGACAGAACCATAGCGTCAGCGATATCCGACACATGGAATTCGTCCAGGCAGATAAGTTCCTGCGCCGACGATAGCTGGCGCGCGAGCGCATCGAGCGGGTCAACCTGTCCTCGCAGTTCCTCCAAAGATCGGTGCACGTCATGCATGAACTCGTGAAAATGCAGGCGACACTTCTTTTTTGCCGGAACGACGGCGTAGAAGCAATCCATCAACAGCGTCTTGCCGCGTCCCACTCCGCCCCAGAGATAAAGCCCTTTAGGCGGCGCCGGATGCACAAGGAAACGGGTCACCGGATTACGGTGCACCTCATACGCCTGCCATCCTTCGTAGCAACGCTGCAGGCGACCGAGCGCCTCAAGTTGGGAGTGATCGGGCTCGAGACCTCGCGCCCTCGTGATTCTTCTGAAATTCTCGATTACATCCATAACCAGCGACGATCCAACGTATTGTGTACCATTGCCCGCAACCCCGGCCACTTCGAAAACATGCAGGTAGCCCGCTACCCAGCAACAGTCAACGCGCGAGGCCCTGGTGCCCTGTCCGTACAAAACATGGGACTGGCCACCACACGCTCAGGCGGCCCCATGTTTACTTCCGGAACCTGTAGGCATCATCAGCCCGGTCGGGCGGTTGCGGAGGATGCCATCTCCGTGTGCCGGTTGCATACGCCATCCGGTGGTACCAACTTATTCTGCAGTGCCAACTTCTTACCGGCGTTTCAGGTCGCGCAGTTCATGTCTTCTGGAGATATCGCCTCGAATCCCTGCCACTGCAACATCTTCTGCAGCGCCGAGACGAGCGAATAATCGCGCACACGCTCCCCGTTCCGGCCGATCAGCATGAATTCTCCGGACGCAAAGGCAAAAACGGTGAGATGACCAAGCTTGCGCAACGAGGCTTCCAGTCCGGCAAGGTCGCCGACGGGCGAAGCCGGCCCGAATGCGGGCGCCGCAGTTCCTCCGTGTCCCGGGCGAACTGCGCACACCGCATCATCACTGAGTGCGATCTGCATTTTTAAAATCCTTTCCTGAGTGCGGCCCTGGAGCGGGCCGCCGATTAACCGGGGTGTCGACTGCGGCCGTACCGGTTATTCACGGTACGCTGCCTGCCGCCGGCTGCGCTGGAGCGTCGTCTGGCTCTCGAGCCGGACGGGCACCATGACCACAGACGGCCACGGCCGCAATACGATTCGCGGTTGTAAGGGAAGGAATAGACGTGCTGCCCGACGCCGGAGACTGGACAGTGGGAATGTGGGAAATGCAACCATGATTCACCTGTTGTTTGCTGGTTGGGAAAAGTATTCGCATCCGCGAAACAGCAGGCATCATCAGCCGGCGCGCCCGGCGGTTTAGGAGAATGCCATCTCCACTCACAAGCATACCGCTGCATATGCAGACCTGCAAGCATGGTTCGAGCCATCGGGCGACACTTTCGGCGCTTGCGGAATCCGTGAATATTCGTCATGTGGCGGGACTGGCAATGCCATCCCGGTTGTCTGCCTGTGCCGTTCCGCGTTCCCTTCCCAGCAACTGCAATGCCCGGCTCCTGGTGAGCACACCACCGCGTCCGCCACTGCTATCCTGGCTCCGCGCGTCCTGGCGCATTGCAGTCGGGTCCGCTTGACGTTGCTACGACTGATGATAGAATTTCCCGCTGGAGATGGCATTCTCCCTAACCGCTCGCCGTGAGCCGATGATGCCTACAAACCCGCCAGACAAGCGCCCGCACATGTGGCGTTTGTCGATGTTAAATCGAACAGGGTATTAGACATGTATCAATCGGTTCTCGCTGTCGCGATCGGCGGCGCAATTGGATCGCTCTTTCGCTGGTTCCTGGGCCTCCGCCTTAACGGGCTCTTTCCTGACCTTCCACTCGGCACACTTGCCGCCAACGTCATCGCCGGCTACATCATCGGTGTCGCGATTGCATGTTTTGTCCGCATGCCACAGATTCCGCCCGAATGGCGGCTGTTCGTCACGACCGGGCTGATGGGGGGGCTTTCCACGTTCTCCACCTTTTCCGCGGAAGTCGTCGGCGACCTTCAGCAGGGCCGGTATGGCTGGGCTGCGGGAGAGATCGTGATCCATCTTTCCGGCTCGCTGATCATGACCATTCTCGGCTTTGCGACGGTCAGCCTGCTCTCGAGAGCGGCCATCGCATGAGGCGCGTCAGGGGCAATCCCTACATTGCGTAGATTGCCATCCCCTGCAGGAGTTCCTAGACTGTTGGGGCAGTGGGGAGATGGCATACCTCCTTACAACCGCCTGTCACGGCTGATGATGCCTACGATCCCCCGGACGGGGTCGCAGGATATTGGCCTTCCGCCCGGATTTTTTGACGGATCCGGCGCGCGAAACTGAACATCTCCCGAGCGTTTGTCCGGCCCGGCCGGCCTTGAAGCCGGGCCACGCGACCGCTCGTCGATCGACGCCTTCCGTCCAGCATCTACCTTCTCGTCCAGGAGAAAGTATGAGCTCGATCGACATCCACGGTACCCACGAGGCTGCAGGACACCCGATTCCGCATGGCTGGCGCCGATGGCTGCTCGCCACCAATCACAAGGACATCGGAACGCTCTACCTGATCTTTTCCTTCACGATGTTCCTGGTCGGCGGCGTATTCGCCCTGCTCATACGCGCAGAACTGTTTGAGCCCGGACTGCAGTTGATGCGCCCGGAGTTCTTCAACCAGCTGACATCCGAACATGGTCTTGTCATGATCTTTGGCGCGATCATGCCAGCGTTCGTCGGGTTCGCTAACTGGATGATTCCGCTGCAGGTCGGAGCGTCAGATATGGCGTTCGCCCGCATGAACAATTTCAGTTTCTGGCTGTTACCCGCAGCCGGCGTACTGCTGCTGGGTTCGTTCTTTGCCCCTGGAGGCGGCCAGGCTGCGGGATGGACGATGTATGCGCCGCTCTCAGAACAGATGGGACCGGGAATGGATCTCACCATCTTCGCGGTGCACATCATGGGCGCGTCTTCGATCATGGGCGCGATCAACATCATCGTGACCATTCTCAACCTGCGGGCACCGGGTATGTCGTTGATGCAGATGCCGATGTTCTGCTGGACCTGGCTCATCACTGCCTTCCTGCTGATCGCCGTGATGCCGGTACTGGCCGGAGCAATCACGATGTTGCTGTTCGACCGGCATTTCGGCACGTCGTTCTTCAACGCAGCGGGCGGCGGCGATCCAATCATGTACCAGCATATCTTCTGGTTCTTCGGGCACCCCGAGGTCTACATCATGATCCTGCCGGCATTCGGTATTGTCTCGCAGGTCATTCCAGCATTTTCACGCAAGCCGCTATTCGGATATGCCTCGATGGTGTACGCCACGGCATCGATCGCCATCCTCTCTTTTCTCGTCTGGGCTCACCACATGTTCGTGACTGGTATGAACGTCATGGGACAGCTGTTCTTCATGTACTCGACGATGTTGATCGCCGTGCCGACGGGCGTCAAGGTATTCAACTGGGTCGCGACGATGTGGAGAGGTTCCCTCAGCTTCGAGGCGCCCATGCTGTTTGCGCTCGGCTTCCTCTTCGTATTCACGATTGGCGGCTTTACCGGACTGATCCTGGCCATGGCGCCCATTGATATCCAGTTGCACGGCACCTATTACGTCGTCGCACATTTTCACTACGTGCTCGTGGCCGGTTCGTTGTTCGGCCTCTTTTCCGGCTGGTATTACTGGGCGCCCAAATGGACGGGCTGGATGTATAGCGAGACACGCGGCAAGATCCACTTCTGGGGGTCGATTATTTTCTTCAACATTGCATTCTTCCCAATGCACTTTCTCGGACTCGCTGGCATGCCCCGACGCTACGCCGACTATCCGGCGCAGTTCACGAACTGGAACCAGGTTGCCACGATCGGCGCATTCGGTTTTGGACTCTCGCAGGTCTATTTTCTCCTCGCCGTCGCGCTGCCCGTTTATCGCGGCGCACGCGGATTGCAGAAAGCGCCCGCAAAGCCATGGGACGGCGCGACCGGCCTAGAATGGACGGTGCCCAGCCCGGCGCCGTTCCATACGTTTGAAGAACCACCCGTTATCGACGGTGGTGTCGCGCAGCGGCCCTGACGCCGGCTTCAGCGCTCGGGTACCACAGACATACCTGCTCGTTGCAGCGCTGACACGTTCTGCCTAAAATAGCCGCGCTGGAGATGGCATTCCTCCATACAACCGCCGACATTCCGGCTGACGATGCCTACCGATTTCCTGGAAGCAGGAGGTTGGAGGCCACCCGCCGGTCCCCTGCCGTCCAGGATTAACGCTACTTCAATGCATTTCCTGGAAAAGCATGCAATACGTCACCCCCAACAACGTCTGCCCAATCGCAGCAGCGCCGGGACAACACATCCGGCCGACCCGACGTTCCCCCTACTCCGCTCCCGGTGTTTTTCGGCTCGACGCAAATCCAGCCTCGGCACGAATCCGTCAACCGGCGCGAGCTTTACCGCCCCGCGTTACTGACTCGTTGTGCGCCGATCGCCGGCGCACAACGATCAACGGCCGCGCCACGATGAACCGCACCGAAACAATGGAGAAGACGAATGTCTGTGTCAGTCCAGCAGGAAAATAACCGTGACGGACGCGCCGCGAGCTCAGCCCACAGGTTCGTTGGAGAACTCCTCGCACGCGCCGACGTCAAGCTGGAAGGAGTCCGTGCATGGGATATCCGCCTGAACGACGACGATGTCCCCGGGGACATTCTTGCACGCGGCAGCCTCGCACTCGGCGAGGCGTACATGGATGGCCGGTGGGAATGCGACCACATCGATCAGTTCTTCGACAGAATTCTGCGCGCAAGGCTGGACGAGCAGGTCCGTCCCGCACGTCTCGTACTGCACGCGTTACGCGCAAAAATAACCAATCGCCAGACTGCGCGCCGGTCCTGGCAGGTCGGGCAGCAACATTACGATATCGGGAATGATCTTTATGCAGCGATGCTCGATCGTCGCATGACCTATACCTGCGCCTTCTGGTCCGGTGGTGCACAGACGCTCGACAGCGCCCAGGAAGACAAACTCGATCTCATTTGCCGCAAGCTGCAATTGCGCCCCGGGATGCGGCTGCTCGACATCGGCTGTGGCTGGGGAAGCCTGATGGGATTTGCCGCCGAATACTACGGCGTAAGCTGCGTCGGTGTCACGATCTCGAAGGAACAGGCTCAGTGGGCCGCGCAACGCTACCGGGGATTTCCACTCGAGTTCCGGCTGCAGGACTATCGGAGCGTCAACGAACCCTTTGACCGCATAGCGAGCGTCGGAATGTTCGAGCATGTGGGCGCCCGTAACTATCGGGCCTTCATGGAGGTCGCGCATCGGTGCCTGGTCGATGACGGACTTTTCCTGCTGCATACGATCGGAAAAAACCGGCGCAATACGTCACCCGATCCGTGGATCGATCGTTATATCTTTCCCAACGGCGAGCTTCCAGCACTCGGCCAGATCGCCGATGCGTCCGGTGGCCTCTTCGTCACTGAGGACATTCACAACTTCGGCGCAAACTACGACCGGACGCTGATGGCCTGGCACGAGAACTTCGAAGCCGCCTGGCCGCGCTTCCAGTCACAGCTCGGAGAACGCTTCCATCGGATGTGGCGATATTACCTGCTATCGTGCGCCGGACTCTTTCGCGCTCGAGAAACGCAACTGTGGCAATGGGTCTTCTCGAAGAGCGGTATCCCCGGTGGCTATCATCGCCCCCCGGCAGGTGACAGCCTGCAATTCAAACCCAGAGAGTAACGCATGTCCGGGACTCGCCTGATCACGCGAGTCCCATCAACTCAGGATGCAGTTGCAGGTGAAGTGCCACAAGCCAGGGCTTCGGACAGTTCTGGCGCACCGCGGTCACGCGGGACGTATCCTCATCCCGGACGAGAAACCCATGCCGATCCGCCCACTTGAACGCCTGCTCGGCGTCAAGTCGCACCCATCCTCCCACCAGAATCGTTGTAACCGCACCGAAGGCTCCAAAGAGAACGGGGGAGACAGGATAGGAAATCGCATGGAGAATCGCCGATATGATGAAGGCCTCGATCTCCGTAACGGCTAGCGCCACACCCACCACCGTAAACCGGCCCGTCAGGCGCATCCGGTCGGCGGGTTTCATCGAATGCAGCCCCCGGCACCATGAATTGGCCGCCGCACCATGGGACTGCCCGCCCCGTCCTGCAGGAATTCGCTCGTCCCGCCCGATTCAATCCGATTGCCTTCCAGCATGATGATCAGCTACCCACTCAACGCGGCTGGATGCTGGCCCCGGCGTTTCCTTTCTGCGGGACGTACATGCTGCCGCCTGGTTTGTCGCGCCGGCAATCAGGCATGCGCACGGTACCGTAGAACCCGTATCGCACATCAACGGTGCGTCGCCCGCAACCCTGGTTGCCAGACCTGCAGGCATCATCAGCCCTGAAGGGCGGTTGTCGGAGAATGCCATCTCCGGGTACTTCCTCGTTCCGGCTCACGCCGCCCGTGCGAATCGCACAGCACGAGCGTGGACGCGGCGCCTACAGCCGGGTTGCCACCTAGCCACTGGCATCCGGAACATGCACGTTGACAAGACCGGCAATCATCTGGAGTGTGCGGTCGGCTGCCTCTGTTTCTTCCGCGCTTGCCAGTTGCCTGCGTATCGCGTCATGCTTGGTCGCATACCGCCTCAGATCGTCTGCCAGACGAGACAGTATGGAAGATTCGCGGCCGAGAAGACGTTCAACGACGTCCGTGTCGTCGAGCGCCGCCACGAGCTCGGGCAGATGCAGCATGCAGATACCAGACAGGGATTCCATGCCTCGGGCGTCCTCGTGCTGCAGGCGTGCCGCGATTGCCACGACTGCCTCCTTCAGGGTCTCGACGCATAACCGGCACAGCGCGCACTCACCCGGCGCGGGCAGTACATCGCCGCGGACGAGTACATCATGTACGCCTACGGAAGCGGCGTTCGCCGCTTTGGCCAGCGTTGCAGACAGGGCATCGAGCAGGGCCGGATAACCCACAGCAACGCCACGCGGTGCCGCGAGCGCCGCAAGCTGCCGCGTATGGCTCACGCAGAGTCCCTTCGCGTGCGCGTGACGGTCCTGCGACGCCTGGCTGACACTCAGTTCGTACTGGTAGCGGCATAGAAAGTCGAAACTGACCGACTGGATCCGCTGGCAGATCTCACACGGCTCCAGTTCATGCAACGAACCGACGTCGACCGCCTGTATGGACCGGCGCCCGTGATCCAAAGGCACGAGTTCATTATCCGGTTTGAGTTGCCGCTGAAAATCATGGATCTGCAGTGCCACATCGGCAAAGGTACTGTCGGTTGCATCCAGATGCGTTACATCGAGCAGCCGCTCGCAAAAGCTGGACAGGAACGCCTGCTGTTTTTCTTCGACAAGAAAGCGGACCAACGCTTCCTCAAGCGCGACTATTCCGCTTGCAGCAAGCACATCGGCATCCCCCGCCAGCTTCGCTGCCAGACCGTCCCGCGCGGAGACGGAAAAGGCTTCCGATGCGCGCGGTCCGAGAACGCGCCTCAACTGGTCGTTCACATACTCCAGTCCTTCCCTGCGCTGGGGCTCCGTCACGGTATCGTGCTTGTTAAGCACCATGAACACGTGCCGGTCGTATCTAGCGGCAAGACGCAGGACGGCGAACTCTTCTTCCGAGAGTGGACTGTCATAGCTCGTCACCACCAGCATCGCATCCGCCTCCGGCAGGAAGGATTCAGTAGTGCGCGTATTCTCCGCAATCGCGGAGCCGAGACCGGGTGTATCGATGAAGTGAAATCCCCGCCTCAGGATCTCCGCAGGAAGCTGCACTTCCGCTGTCCGGACATGCCGTACATTGCCGGGATTCGCCTGCTGTGTAATGAACTCGGGCAATTGATCCAGTTCGACCTCAGTTGCGAGATGACGCCCTTCGTAATGGATGATCGCCTTCTCGGTACTGCCGTATACCACCGTGGTGATAACCGAGGTCAGCGGCAGGATACCGGTGGGCAGCCGGTCGATGCCGATAACCGCGTTCATCAGCGAACTCTTTCCACGCCCGAACCGGCCAATCACCGCAAGGTTGAAGCGGTCTTCCGCGAGCCGCACAAAAAGCTCCCGGATCTGCCCGGTGAGCGAGTCGCCCTTGTCTTTTGCAGCCTCGGCGAGTACACGCAAAATACCGGCGAGCTCGAACTTCGCGTTCTCGTAGTCACGCAGATTCATCGGCCGTCCTCCGTTCCTTTCCCTCTGCCCGATACCCACCATCAGAGCTGGCGCATCGCGTGCACGACGCGGTCCGCGTCACTTTCGGAATCAGTCGCGATATAGGCAACGAACGCCTGGCCGACTATCGATGCCGTGAATCCACGCAGGTTGATGCCCAGCCGTGCGATCATGCCTGGCAAGCCAGCCACAAGCCCAGCCCGGTTCCGCCCGGAGATTTTCACCATGTGGATGTCCTCCGGTACATGGAACCCGGTATGTGCGGCCACCGCGACCTCATGCTCGCCGCGGAACGGCGTGAGCAACACGCGACCCCGCCCTGAGTCCGGCGCGCCGCGCAGCGCGAGGAAGAACTCAATGCCAATGCCGGCATCCTCAAGTGCATCCAGCACGTGCGCGAGCCCGCCGGGCTGGTCAACAATGTTCGCCTCCCATACCTCGATGTGCTGTGCGTCAAGTTCCATTCGTGTTGCCTCACTGAGCGTTGGCAACCATCGCAGCAGCCGGACCATGAAGGCCCTACCGCAGCATGATGGCGCCGCGCCACCGATCTGGCCGTCAGGCCCCGGCTTGAGTGGGATACCGCAGATCGGGCCGCATGTGACAGACACAATCTGGCCGAAAGGAACTGGTGGTCGTGCCAGTGCCGCCTTCGTCCAGGCCAGCAGGCATCATCAGCCCGTCGGGAAACGGGCGGTCAGGGAGAATGCCATCTCCACCAGTGTTCATCGATTCTATCGCCGCACTCACGGCACCGCAACGTGTCCGGAACGACCCCGCGTCGTGCCCTGGCTACGCCACACCGTCGGGTCGTCTGCATTGTGGCAAGCCGCAGCAGTGCGCTAAACTCAGGACTGGAGATGGCATCCTCCGACGAACCGCCCGTTCCCCGACGGGCTGATGATGCCTACGGACCCTGGAAGGGACGTAGGCAGACATACTCAGCCACCTCCAGGTCGCGTAACCCGCCCCGACGTGACCGCGATGCCCACGACGCAAGACTTTCGTCCTCACCCTGTCCCGTCCCGCGCGCCGGACGCTGGCGCTTTACCGTCTGGCTCGGTGCCCGTTCCCGCCCCAACCGTGCACGAAAGCGGCAACGCCTACCCTGGATGCGGGTGTGTCATATGCGAGCAGCTCGCCGGCGTGGACGACCGGTATTTCGGCAAGCTGCTGCGCGACAGCCGCTCACGGCAGACGCTTGCGCAGACGATAGCAACAAGCATGGGTTTCTGCGCCAGGCACACGGCGCTCGCGACATCGTCCGGCACGGCGAAAGCACGCGCGATGCAGACAGCCGTCGACGACGCAGGCCGTCACCTCGCGTCGCTGCTTGATCGATCCGACCTGCAGGACGAACTGATCCAGGACATCCTTTTCGGGGCTCGCAGTCGCTGCCCCGCATGCGGCTACCTGCATCGGGCGGAAGGTCGGGCGATCGCGCGTGTCTTACGCGCTGCCGGGCACGCGAAGCGCGCAACGCTCCCTGATCTTTGCTTCGTACACACCCAGATGCTGGTGCAGCGTACCGAGCCCCCCCTGCGAGGACGGCTGATGCGACAGCTACGCATAAAGGCAAAAGCGGCGCTGGCCACGCTCACAGCAGAACCAGAAGCAAGAGGCGGCAGTTTCTCCGTTCGAACGGTACTGTATCCGCTCGGCGGGGAAGACAGGCCTCCAGTGGCCAGTCAGTGCCCCGTGTGCCAAGCGATTGCAGCCTCTGGACGGCAATGGCTTGAAGCCGCGGCCGAGAACGTCCGTCTGGAACAGCCCGGCTGGATCACCTTGCCAACCTGTACCGGGCACCTGCTGCAATGTCTTGCGCTGCCCGACCCTGCGCTGCGCCGCGCGGCGCTCAATCGCTATCTGGAGGTCGCCCTGCCCGGCAGGACAACGCCTGCGCCTGCACCCGCCGACGGCGAGGCTCCGAAGCGCCGCAGGCGCAGCCGGACGCGATGGTTCGATTCGGCGGCGGAAAAAGGCACGATGGCTGCCGGGACGGCGTTACGAGAACCATGCCCCGGCTGCGACGCACAGGAGATTGCCGGCCGACGGGCCGTTGCCTCTCTCATTCGCAAGGCAGCCCGCGCTGGAAACGACGATGCCGTTGCGGCCCTGACCGATGGCGTATGCCTGAAACACTTTGCGGAAGCGCTCATCTACGCATCGAACCCAAAGATCGAGCAGCGGTTGAGCCGCGCACTGTGCGGAACGCTTCGTACCGATCCCCGAAAGGAACCGATGGCCAGCTAACGGCTTGCATCACGCCCCCCGTGCGGGGACATTGAATCGCCAGGCGCGGGCAACCATGCTATGGCGCGGCGCGACGACGCCAGCTGACCCACAGGAACGCGGGAAGCCCAAGGACCTGTGCCACTATGCAGAACAGTACGGTTGCATTTACGGAATGGTCGTATATCCAGCCGATCAGCGAGCTTCCCAGGAACCAGCACACGCCATAGACAGCCGTGAACATGCCGAATGCCGACGCCCGCTTCGAACGGCCAATCATCGGAGCGACCGCCGCAGGAATGATGGACTCATGCACGCCCATACCCATCCCCCACAGCGCAGCGCCGAGCACTGACATCTCGATACTACCGCCGAGAAACACCAGAGGAGCAAACGCGGTACAGATCACCGTCAGTCCGATCAACACCGGAAAGCCGAGCCGGTCGAACAGCCGCCCGAACATCAGCGATGCACCGCCACTGACAGCCATGGCGACCGCATAAAGAAGCGGCACCTGGTCCCGCGTCAAGATGTGACGAACCGTCCAGTGGTAGGCGATAAGCGGATAGTCTGCAAATCCGGCCGCCACGAGCCCCGCTCCGGCGAGGTAGACCCAGTACGTTACCGGATAGCGCTCGACGCCGGCCACCTCCGGCTGAGCCTCCTCCAGATCCTGCGGACGCGGAAATGATACCCGCGCAAGGACAACAAAGGACAGATTGACCACGGCCGGAAGGGCGAGGATCGCAAAAGCAAACCGATAGTCGCTGCGCACCAGCATGATTCCGGCAATGACCAATGGCCCGACCATCGCGCCGAACTGGTCGAAGGCTTCGTGAATTCCAAATGCCCAGCCGTAGCCGCCGATGCGTTTTGCTGCACTCGCCAGCATCACATCGCGGGGTGGATTGCGGATTGCCTTGCCAACCCGCTCAAGGATGACGAGAAACGCCGCGCTCTGCCAGGTGTGTGTCAGGGCCAGCAACGGAACAGCGCTCATCTGCACCACATAGCCAACTATCGTGATCGGCCAGAAATGACGTGTCGCGTCTGCCAGACGCCCCGAGATCACACGCAAGCCGTATCCCAGCAGCTCGCCGAACCCCGTGACTATCCCGATGACCGTGGCCGTCGCACCCATCGTTGCGAGCCACGGCCCCAGCACGCTGCGTGCGCTCTCGTAGGTGAAGTCCGCAAAAAAGCTGAGGACGCCCACCAGCAGCACGAAATGCATTGCGCGACGCGCAGCAACCGTGGCGGTACCCATCTGCATGACCGCTCTCCTGGTTCAGGCCGGCGTTCGCAGGCTACGCTAGTCTTCCCGCCAGCGCAGTTCCGGATGCATCTGGATATGCAACAGCACGAGCCACCGGCTAGGGCAGTCATTAGCGATCGAGATGACGCGTGGCGGAACCCCTTCGAAGCCGAGAAACCGTTGCGAGGCAGCCCGTTTATAGGCCTTCTCCGCGTCGCCCTCTATCCACTCCATCGCGAAGGGGATCATCACGGCACCGAAGACCAGCAGCCACCATCGGGGCAGTCCCGGATAGACGCTGCCCAGCATGAAGGACAATGCCCACGCCAAAATCTCATTGGCAATCAGGGCATAACCCGCGAGCATCAGTCGCCCCTTCAGGCGTTCCCTTGCCGGGTCCCAGGTCATGACGTCTGTGCGTCGCAAGAGGGCCAGCGGGTGACCGCCAGCGGTTTTCCGGATTTTTCGTTGCATTTCAGATCTTCCATGTTTTCTTGTCCCAGCCTGGTCAGCTGTGGAAAGCTCTACAGCCACACGACATTCCAGTCGGCAACGTGCAGACATCGCCCGTCGCGAGAGCGACCGTTGCAGCAACGGAGACACGCCGTTTCGGTGTCTGCCCAGCGCGCGCAATGAACCTCGACCAGCAAGCCGATTCCCACGAATGACCCGGATTGGTGCTTGGCCCGCGAGAGTTGTACGATGGCGCCACACGGGAAACGCCGCTTCTACGCGAACGTGAGACAGAGAATGGCCACCAGCAGTCCACCGATAAGCGCCAGGTAGAAATTCAGGTTGCCGGACTGCAGCGCGCGCAGTTTTTCCGCCCACAGGTTCGCGACCCGCACAGCGGGATCGAACAGATGCCGTTGAAACAGATCGGTCACCGCCGTAGAGAACACTAGCCGCTTGATGAAGTATTCCCGTTGCTCGTGCTCCCGCTTCGTATCGATCGTCGGCTGATACACAAAGCTGTAAAACGTTCTCATCGCGTTGGAAAACGTCAACGGCGTGGTCGTCGCATCCTGTCCATTCGTCGTCATCCCACCAAACCATACCGGTGCCCGACGAACCGCGCGCCGCTTCGTCAGCCATAGCAATGCGATGGGGAGAAGGGCCAGCAGTGGCATCACGATGATCAGCTTCGATGGCGAAATAAACGCAAACTTGTCCGTGAGCGGAACGAGCAGCCATCCGGCGACCATCGCATGCGGGCTGTTTGCGCTAAACAGCGTCTGCGCACCATCCGCCAGCGCGTTCAGCCATAGCGGCGCCCCGACGGCAACGGCGAGTACGCATAGCCCGAGGACTCCCACAGCGATGGCATTGCCACGCGGCACAGTTGGCATAGCATCGACATCGGCGAACCCGAGCAGGCCCAGACCGAACAGCTTGACGAACGTCGCAAGCGCAACCGCCGCCGCCAGCGCAAGTCCGGCACCCGCCAGCACGAGAACCAGCCGGCCAATGAAGGATGAAAGGTGAAAGCCCTGAAACACAGACTGGAACACGTACCACTCACTGACGAAGCCGGCCTGCGGCGGCACCGACGCAAGGCTCATTACTGCGAACACGGCGCCGAGTCCCAGCAGGAAGCCACTGCGCCTCAGCCAGCCGCGCGGCACGATATCGTATGCGCCGCACGCGCGGAAAACACCGTCCGCCGTAAGGAACAACGCGCCTTTCGCCAGTGCATGTCCAGCCAGATGAAGCAGCGCGACCGTCCATGCAAGGCCCGCCAGATCACCAAGCTGGTCTGCGCGGAAAAGCTGCGTCGCGCCCAGCATCACCACCGCAATCGAGGCGTTTTCTGCTGAGGAGTAGCTGAGCAACGCACGCCAGTCGTCCTGCTGGAATGCGAAGAACACGGCAAGAATGGCGCTGACGACGCCGAGCGCAATGGCGATTACACCGAGGCCGAATGCTGTCTGTGCATGCTGCGACACGTCGAGCCAGCTGTTCCAGCCCCGACTCAATGCGAAATATCCGGCGTTGAGCACAACACCGGAAAAGATCGCGCCTGTCGCACCGCTACCGCTGCAATACGCACGAGGAAACCACTCATAGAACGGCACGAGGCCGAGCTTCGCGCCGAAGCCGATCAGCAACGCAAGACCCGCGAACCATGACACGAGGTCGCCTGACATTGCCGCATGCCCGACAAAATCGCTGAAGGCGATCCCTCCCGCCGAATGTGCAAGAAGGATGACCGCGAAGACGAGTGCGATCGCGCCCACCTCAAGAAGCGAGAGCATCAACAGAACCGGTCTGCCCTCCTCCGTCTGCGCGTACTCGCCGGCCAGCATCAACGCGCCACCGAGGCTCATGGTTTCCCAGGCCACCAGTAGCGAAATGCCGTCCTGCAGACTCACCACGCCGAGTGCGCCGAGCAGGCTGAAGGCTGCGCCTGCGTACCAGCGCCCGGAGCGCCCGGCGAGCGGCGAACCCAGCCAGCAGGCAAACATCGCCGGAACGAGACCGAAACCGAACAGCCACAACCCCGACGGTTCAACTGCGAACGAAACCGGCTCAGAAGCAAGTGCGACGTGCAACGACACCTGCGCAGTGCCAACTGGCAGTGCGACCAGGCACGCCACGATGCCAAGTGCACAACCGGCACCAAGCCCCACGCGAGCCGCTCCATGCGCAGCACGCCAGGGGGAGAAAAGCGCCGCCAGCACCCACAGGGCGGCAGAAAGTCCGAACAGCAGGTTAGCGCTCAATCAGGCCTCCGCGCATCTGTTGTCGACTGCGCCCAACGATCATCAGCAATGCGTGTATCAGGGCAGCCGGGTTCGGCGGACAACCGGGCAGATAAATGTCGACCGGCAATACGCCGTCGAGTCCAGTGCCACTGGCGTAGTTACCGCCAGTGATGCCGCCCGAGACCGCACAGGTGCCGGTCGCAATCACCCAGCGCGGCACCGGCATCGCCTCCCAGGTCTCGAGCAGCGGTGCATGCATGGCCTTCGTCACCGGTCCCGTCACAAGCAGGACGTCGGCAAAACGCGGCGACGGCGTGAAGAAGATCCCGAGGCGATGCAGGTTGTAATACGGATTGTTCAACGCCTGGAGTTCGGACTCGCAGCCATTGCACGAGCCAGCATCCACGTGCCGTACGTGCAGGCTGCGCCTGAACGGTCGGCGGGTGCGCTCCGACACTTCGCGCACGGTACGCTCGCTCATCTGCCTGTCCCACTTCAGGTCTGCACGCTCATGCACCCCGAGCGCCCAGTCGTCCGATGCGGTGAAGGCCCCGGTCGGGCACACCTCGGTGCAGCGCTGGCAGACGATGCAACGGCCCCAGTCCACTTCGGGCTTCGCGACGACATCCCCGTCGGTGGAAGAGAATGCGATGGCGTGCGTGATGCATGCGCGGGCACACGCGTCGCATCCAGGTTCACACTTTGCCGGCTCGTAGCGGGGCATGCCGAGCACGTCCTGCTGGCCATCCTCGCTGCCTTTTAACGGCCAGGCCGTGCTTGCACTACCTTCTTTCAGTCCGAACCAGGTCCATAGCGACATGGTCTGTATGTCCTCGCTACTCGTTGGGGGGCGCTAGCGCGCGCACCCCGAAATCGTGAGGCCAAAGCTGGCCTCGTTGATCGCGTAGTCCATCATGTTGCTGTCGTGGACCGTCGACGGAAAAACGCGCCAGTTCGAGAACGATGGCGACTTGATCTTGACCCGTGCGAGCCGGGCTTCGCCGTCGAGATGAACCGCATACAGCACCGTGCCGCGCGACGACTCCGCCCAGCCCAGTCCTTCCGTCTGCGCAGCCGGTGCACACGACGCAAGCAGAGGACCGTTGGGCACACCATGGGCGATCGCCTTCTCTATCAGTTCAATACTCGCCCTCAGCTCGGCAATACGCACCCTCATGCGCGCGAACGCATCGCCCTCCTGCGCCAGAGCCACGGTCGGCTGTAGTGTCCGGTACGCCGCATAGGCATGGTCGCGCCGTAGATCACGGTCGATTCCCGATGCGCGCTCGATCGGGCCGGTCGCGCCCTGGTCGAACGCGAGTTGCTGGCTCAGCGGCGCCGTGGAGATCAGCCGGTCGAGATGACTGGTGGTCCGCTCGATGAGCGCAATGTACTGCTCCACCTGTGGCTTCAGCGCGGCGAGTCCTTCGGCAATGGCATAGACGTCCAGTTCACGCCGCACGCCCCCCGGCCAGATCAGACTTCTGAGGAAGCGGCTCCCGCTCGCGCGGGCGTTGATCTGTTTGGCCCGCTCTTCCAGCAGTTTCCCCTGCGCCTCGCCGACCTTGAGCGTCGTGGTATGGCACAGGTGGCCGAGATAATGGAGATGGTTGTAGATCCGCTCGAGCTCAGCTGCGACCAGCCGGAACCACGCAGCCCGCCCGGGCACTTCGCAGTCCGCGGCATCCTCGACCGCCTGTGCATAGGCTAACGAATGCGCCACCGTGTCGATACCGACCACCCGTTCCGCTACCAGCGCGCCCAACGCCGGCTCCATGCCCTCGAACTGCTTTTCCATGCCGCGATGCTTGAGAAACAGGTTCGGGTGGTAGTGAAGAATGCCCTCGCCGAGATACAGGAAGATGAACTGGGCCGACTCCAGCACGTCGGCGCGCACCGGCCCGAACGGCAGAAGCTGGACATGCTTGCCCGACACCGCCGGCAACGACGGCGCTGGCAGACCGGCTGCCGCGCTCTCCCGCGTGGCGCCCTCCGGTTCAAGCGGGCCGCGTTCGCCGGGTGGCAGGAATGCCGTCACGAGCCGTTCGGGCTCCGGATGTCCCGAAAAGGCCACGCCACTCATCTCCATAATCTCGCGCTCATGCCAGCCTAGCAACGGACATACCGCTGCGAGGCTCGGAATCGTGGCGCTACCGACGTCAACCGACCATCCGACAAATCGCGCCTGCCCCGGCAGGGTCGCCACATATCGAAGCTGGGGATGCGACGCAGACGGATACCATGCGTACAGCCCCTGCATCCGGCCGCCATCAGCCAGCAGCCGCTCGGTGCGAGCCTTCAGGTCCGCGACCTCCACCTTCTGGTACTCGCAGTTTTTCATCGGGCACCTCCGCCGAGATCGGTCGCGACAGCCTCGAAAAAATGCCACAGCGGTTGCGGCCACCAGATTCCGAGCACGAACACCGGAACGAGCGCAAGCCACATCGGCACTGTCATCCACGCGCTCAGCCTCGCGTCGTGGCCGGCCGCAAGCGGCGACTGGGGTGGCGTGCGCGCATCGAAGTACATCGCCCGGAAATGGTTCAGGAAGCCGATAAAAATCACGATCAGCAGAATCAGCATCGCGATGACCGCCCACGCGTTGGCGGTCTCGAATCCCGCGCGCATGAGCGTGAGCTCGCTGAGGAACAGACCGAAGGGCGGCGCCCCCGTGATAGCAACGGCCCCCGCCAGCCACAGCGCGCCGGTCACCGGAAATCGCGTCCACACGCCCCGTATCGCGTCGATCTCCTTGGTGCCATAAATTCTCATCGCGTTGCCGGCGCCGAAAAACATCAGCGACTTGTTCAGCGAATGGTTCAGCATGTGGTAGAGCACAGCGGCAATCGCGAGCGGTCCGCCGAAACCCAGACCGAGCGCCAGCACGCCCATGTGCTCGACGCTCGAATAGGCCATCAGCCGCTTGATGCCCTGCTGGCGCACGATGAAAAGCGCCGCGACGAAGAGCGAAAACGCGCCGAACGCCACGAGTACCGTCCGCGGGACAAGGGATCCATTCACTGCATCGGTGACGGTCAGAAACCGGGCGACGCCGAGCATCGCTGTATTCAGCAGCGCACCCGACAGCATGGCCGACACCGGCGCCGGCCCTTCGCTGTGTGCGTCGGGCAGCCACGTGTGCATCGGGGCGAGCCCTGCCTTCGTCCCGTAGCCCACCAGCACCAGCAGAAATGCAGTCTGCGTGAGGACCGGATTCATGCGCGGCGCCGCGTGCCGCAACGTGTCCCAGGTCATGTCGTAGGTGGGACCCAGCACGAGACTGCCGGCCCAGTAGAACAGCACGGTCCCAAGCAGGGCCAGACTGATGCCGGCTGACACGACGATGATGTACTTCCAGGCCGCCTCGATCGACTCCTTTCCACGCTCGAATCCGACCAGAAATGTGCTGACGAGTGTCGTCAACTCGATCGCAATCCAGTAGACGCCGACGTTGTTCATCAGCGGTCCGCAGATCATCGTGGCGGCGAAAAGCGCAAAGAGTGCGTAGAAACCCGGAAGGCGGGCCTGCTCTTCCTTGAGCAGGCGCATGTAGCCGATCGCATAGATGGAAGCCAGCGCGTAGACGATGCATGTGCAGACCAGCGTCCACGCGCCAAGCGGGTCAAAAAGCACGTAGCGATCCACGAAAGTCAGCGTACCGTTGATGTGTGCGACCAGCCAGAGCGCAACGGCCACGCACACGAGCGACGCAATAAGGTTCGCGAATTCCGCTACCCGTGCATGCTGGCTCACGACAGAAACAACAGCGGCAAGCAACGGCGCCAATATGATGAGGGCGAGCAGGGCTTCGGTCATGGTCACCCCACCAGTCGCCTGAGTTCGCGGCTGCTCGTGCTGCCCACGTGTGCAACGAGATACCTGACGAGCACACCGAAGCTGACCACGATCACCAGCAGGTCGAACAGCAGAACCAGCTCGATCAGCAGCGGCATGCCGGGCACCAGAATCTGGGACCCCAGAAAGATGCCGTTCTCAAGCACCAGCAGCCCGAGCACCTGACTGATCGCCTCCTGGCGCACGGCCAGCATCAGAAAACCGATGAGCTTCATGGACAGCATGACCGTCAGCGCGAGTACCACCACCGTGCCGCCCAGACCGAGCGCGTTGCCCAGATGGTTCGAGACGACGAACGCGAAGAGCACCAGCAGCGCACCGAGTACGAGACACGAACTGGGCTGCAACGAGACGTGCAGTTCCCGTTCGACCGCCAGCCGCGAAATGATCCTCCAGATCAGCCATGGCAAGACCAGCCCGCGGAAGAAAGCCGTCAATATGGCCACGAGATACAGCTCGTGATAGTTGCCGTAATAGCCGACGGCACCGGACAATGCGGCTATCAGCCATGATTCTCCTGTAAAGGCGAGCAGATAATCCTTCAGCCAGCGTGAGCCGAGCATCACGAAGGCGAACAGCAGGCTGCCGATCGCGAGCAGGCTGAAAAGCGACGCGGCAAGCGGGCTCAGATGGGCGAGGAGCATCGTGTCACCGTAGCTGGTTGGCGGCAATGGCAAGCACCGCGAGCATGAATGAAGCGGCAAGCGGCTCCTGATAACGAAAAAAGCGCAACCGCGACTGTGCGGTTTCCACCAGCACGACGACGAGCGCGACGATGAGCATCCGCAGGAACAGTCCCGCGGCCGCGCCCAGCACGCCGAGCGGCGTACCGTGCTGTGAGAGCCCCCAGGGCAGCGTCAGCACGTTGCAGAAGATTGTGTAGAGAATGAACTGCTTCATCATCGACGCCCATCTGAGCAGCGCAAGCAATGGCCCCGAATACTCGAGAATGCGCGCCTCCTCGATCATGTAGACCTCGATATGCGTGCTTGAATGAATCGGCAGGCGATCGGTCTCGACCAGCAACAGTACGAAGAATGCGAACACGAGAAAGAGGTGCGCCGGGCTCCAGTAAACCGATGGCTGCTGGACCAGCAGATGGTTGACCACGAACGGCAACATCGACTTCGCGAGCAAAGTGATCCCGACGAGTACGAGAATCAGCGTAGGCTCGGCAAGGATGCCAAGCATGACCGAGCGGCTCGAACCGATGCCGCCGTACGCACTGCCCGAGTCGAGGCCCGCCAGCACGATTGCAAACGAGCCGAGTGTCAGGATGAGACCGCCCCCGAGAATGTCGCCCATATCGGAAAGCGGCAAAGGAAAGTCGGTCAGTACCGGGATCAGGATCGGCACCGTCATCATGCAGGTGAACGCAACCACGGGCGCGCACCAGTAGATCCAGGAAGCGGTGTCCGGAACAACGATCTGCTTGCAGAACAGCTTGCGCAGGTCACGGTATGGCTGAAAGATCCCCGGACCGCGGCCGCGCTGCACGCGCTCCTCCCACTGAAGGATCACGCCCTGCAGGAGCGGGGAGAGCGCCAGCACAGTGATGACCTGGGCGATCTGCAGCACGATGTCTCGCACGGTCATAGCCACGCTCCCGCCTGACCGGTATCCATCGGTCCGGGCCTGCGCGCCCACAGGCCTCTTCCCGACAGAACGCACCTGCGTCGCGGAGGTTTCGGGTGATCGGGGCTATCGGGGTCGGGCTGTCGCGACTCGCCACTGCATCCCATGTTGTTCGCTTTTTTCTGGCAGTAACATGCCCGGGATGCTCATCAATACGAGCCGACAAAATGCCTGCCGGCCCCGGCTTCCTGGGGACTGACAGGCATCATCAGCCGTACGGAATACATACGGCGGTTAAGGGAGAATGCCATCTCCGCTTGCGTCAACAGTGAGTATACAAAACCCGCCGCAACGCGCAAGGCCGAAAAATCAGCCTAATGGGTACGCCGGCCGAGGAGTGAAAAATGCTTCCCCGGCTCTTTTGCCATGTCATCTCCGAGCAAGCCGAACTCGATCGGCGAACGGGTGAAAAAAACGTGAATATGCTCCGCCTTCACGGCCTCCAGCATCCTGTCCGCCTCATCTTCGCTGACGGCGAGAATGACCTGGACAGGCTGCTCCGCCAGACTGAGCATGTGGGCTGCGTGGTGCGCACCGGCATGCCCGGTTCCCTCCGCACAGTTGATCACGGTTGCCCCGTGAATGCCCAGCTGTTTTGCCTCCCGGAGGAGCCATTCGATGATCGTATGGTGACCGTGGTGCCTGCTCTGCTCGGTGTAGAACGTAAGCTGATAGCCATTCATGTTTGCCTCCTCTCGCGACGCCAGGACGTCGTCGTACAGACGACAGGCCCTCAGGCTGACGCGTCTCGTATCTGAATATTAGTCGGTTCGCGGTCCCGTGGTTGACGCACAGCAGCAAACTTCATACCCGAACTTCTCGATCGCACCCTCAGCTATCCGGATCAATTTCCCTGACGAAGCGAGCCGCCTCGATGAACACCGGAACCATCTCGTCGACGCGCTCGGGCGGCACGTGGATTTCGACCCACTCCTGCATGACCGAACGCCCGTACGGCTGGAACGGAAACGCCCGACCACTCTGAATGAGGTCTGCAGCATAGTGTGGCGGCAAACGGATTCCAATGCCCCTCCCGTAAACGCAAAGGACAATACGGCGTCCGAGGAACACGGCCGGGTAGCCAAACAGATTCGCTTCCCGCGCGTCGCCATCCAGCGCCTTCAGACAGAGCAGTACGGCATCAAACAGGCTCCGGTCATGAATCGGCTTCGATTGCTTGTCCATCTGCTTCTCCTGCCAGGAGCGGCACACCGCATCGCGCTGAAGTTTTTCCGGCCCGCTGCCTATCGTCGCCGATCGAACGCGGCGCGCCCGGCATACTCCGCCGCTTCGCCAAGCGCGCCCTCGATGGTGAGCAGGCGGTTGTATTTTGCAACCCGCTCTCCCCGCGCCGGTGCACCCGCCTTGATCTGTCCGCAGTTCAATGCAACGGCGAGATCGGCGATGCTGGTGTCCTCCGTCTCTCCCGAACGGTGCGCCACCATGCACGAATAGCCGGAAGAAAGCGCCATGCGTGCAGTGTTCAGCGTTTCCGTGACGGTCCCCACCTGGTTGGGCTTGATGATCACGCAGTTACAGCACCGCCGCGCAATGCCACGCACCAGAAATGCGCGGTTACTGACAAAGAGGTCGTCCCCTGCTATCTGGATCTGTTCGCCGAGCTCGCCTGTCAGTTGTGCGTAGCCATCCCAGTCCGTATCCACGAGCGGATCTTCGATTGAAACGATCGGATAGCGCATCGACCACTCCCGACACAACTCCATCATCTCCGCAGCGTCCAGGCTACGGTCTTCCAGTTCGAGGCGGTACCGGCCATCCTGCCAGAGGCCGGAGGCGGCAAGGTCCAGCGCGAGCGCAATGTCTTCGTCCGGACGGTAGCCGGCACGCTCGATGGCCTGCATCAGCAGATCGAGCGCCGCCGCGTTGGACGGCAACTGCGGCACGAAGCCGCCTTCGTCGCCGAGGTTCGTTGCCGCGTGGCGCTCCACGAGCAGTTCTTCGAGCGCATGATACGTCTCGACGCCGTACCGGATGGCTTCCCGGAACGTCGGTGCGCCGAGCGGCACGAGCATGAACTCCTGAATGTCAGGACCGCCGTTCCCATGGCTACCACCGTTGAGCACATTCAGCATCGGCACGGGTAGCACGTGTGCCTCATCGCCGCCAAGGTACCGGAACAACGGAAGACGGCACACCTGTGCCGCCACCCGGGCACAGGCAACCGATACGCCTAGCGTGGCATTGGCCCCGAGGCGGCTCTTGAAGTCCGTGCTGTCTAGTTCGATCAGGGTCGCGTCGATGCGCCACTGATCGTCGGCGGGTAGCCCGACCAGTGCAGATGCGATCACCTCATTGACGTGCCGGACGGCCCGCAGGACGCCCTTTCCTCCGTATCGGGCGGGATCGCCATCCCGCAGCTCCAGGGCCTCCGACTTCCCGGTCGACGCACCTGAAGGCACGGCCGCACTGGCGAGCGACCCGTCGTTCAGGACCACGGTAACCTGAACGGTCGGATTGCCCCGTGAGTCCAGTACCTCTTCACCCGTCACACTCGTGATCGACGCGGATTTGGACATCGCCCCATTCTCCTTCTGACAGGCGTCAACGTTCAGGCCTGCTGGGGGAGCTGCCGGAACGCGCTGCGGCCGGCGAAGCGGGCATCGTCTCCCAGCATGCGCTCGATCGCGAGCAGCCGGTTGTACTTCGCGACACGTTCGCCACGCGCCGGTGCCCCCGACTTGATCTGGCCACAGCCCAACGCGACGGCGAGATCCGCAATGCTGGTGTCTTCCGTTTCTCCGGAACGGTGTGAAACAAGGCAGGTATAGCCGGCCGAAAACGCGAGCTGGGCCGTATCGAGTGTCTCGGTCACGGTGCCGATCTGGTTAAGCTTGATGAGGATGCTGTTGCAGCAGTGCTCATCAATACCGCGTTGCAGGAATTTGCGGTTAGTCACAAAAAGATCGTCGCCCACCACCTGCACCCGGCCCCCAAGCGACTTCGTCAACGCCGCAAATCCATGCCAGTCGTTATCGGCCAGCGGATCTTCAAGCGACACCAGCGGATAGCGGTTCACCCAGTCAGACCAGTACGCAATCATCTGCTCCGACGTAAGCGTCTTGCCATCGCGGGCCAGGATGTAGTGCCCTTCTTTGTAGAAGGAACTGGCAGCGGGATCGAGACCGATCGAGATATCCTCGCCGGGCCGATACCCTGCCCGCTCGATCGCTTTCAGGATGAGGTCCATGGCTGCGGCGTTAGATGGCAGCTGGGGTACGTAACCGCCCTCGTCGCCCACGTTGGTCGACGCGCCAGCCTCTGCCAGTACCGTTCCGAGCGCGTGATACGTCTCGGCACCATAGCGCAGAGCTTCCCGAAACGTCGGCGCGCCGAGCGGCACCAGCTTGAACTCCTGCACGTCCGGACCATCGTCGCCGTGCTTTCCCCCGTTAAGCACGTTGAACATCGGTACCGGCAGCACGTGCGCATTGGCTCCGCCGAGATAGCGAAACAGTGGCTCCCCGGTCTCGAGCGCCGCCGCCTTCGCGCATGCGAGCGACGCACCCAGGATCGCATTGGCACCCAGCACCCCCTTCGAGTCCGAGCCGTCCGTCTCGATCAGCTTCTCGTCGATACGGCGCTGGTCGTTCACCAGCATCCCGTTCAGCGCCCATGCGATCTCGCCGTTGACATGCTTGACGGCCTTCAGCACACCTTTACCGCCGTACCGCGCCCGGTCGCCGTCGCGAAGTTCGACTGCCTCGAACTCGCCCGTCGACGCTCCCGAAGGTACGGAGGCACTAGCCGTCACGCCGTTGCTCAACGTGACAGTGACGTCGACCGTAGGGTTACCTCGCGAGTCAAGGATTTCGTCGGCCGAGATGGCCTGTATTACCGCGTGTTTGCTCATTGCAACTCCGGGAATGGATTTCAATTCAGGGATGGGCATCATGAAAGGCAGCCACGGCGCTGCGAATGGCTTCGTATGCCGCGTCAATATCAGCCCAGCCGTCGAACTGCACCCATTTCCCCGGTTCGAGCTTCTTGTAATTCTCGAAGAAGAACTGGATCTGATTCAGCGTATATTCGCCGACGTCTGCAAGCTCCTTGATATTGCGCGTCGCGGGACAGACGCTGTCGACCGGCACGGCGATCACCTTCTCGTCCGGCCCCGCCTGGTCTGTCATGTTCATCAGACCGACTGGCCGGCAGGCAATCAGCGACAGGCGTTCCAACGGAAACGGTGCGATCACGATGATGTCGATCGGATCCCCGTCACGCGCGAGCGTGCGTGGAATAAAGCCATAGCTGGCCGGATAACGCATACCTGCGCTCATGATCCGGTCAACCTTAAGGATTCCGAACTGCTTGTCGGCCTCATACTTCACCGGTTCGCTCTGCGCAGGAATCTCGATGATTGCATTGACTTCGAGCGGCAGGTTTTCGCCCGCAGGAATGGCGTTGAAATCCATCACTGGCCTCCCTCTGCGCCGAGCGTGTCGTACTCGATGGGTGCGCGAGTATAGAAAAGACGGATACCGGCGTCGCGCAGCTTTGCCAGTAGCGCGTCGATCTTCGCATCGTCAGCAATCACCATCACCGCGACCGGCTGGTCCGTCAGTTCGAAGAATCGGGCTGCGTGAAATTTACCTTTGGCGTCCACTCCTTCGGCAACTTCAACGACAGTGGCACCCACTATGCCCATCTGCTTTGCCTCATCCAGCAGCCATTCGACTACTGTCATGTGCTCGACGCGATGACTCTGATTCGCCGCGTAAACGGTAAGCTGACTGCCTTTCATACGTACCTCCGCATCCGCGACCGGCGCGTCCAGACAGATGAAGACATGCGTGCACGCACGTCAGGCATTGCCCGACGGGGAAATAAAACTGATCGCATTGGAAAACCAGATTCGTGAATTTACAAACCTGGGCGGCGGAACGCCTTGACATGCCTACGCCGTCCTGACCCAGGAACCGGTAGGCATCATCAGCCCGCAATGGGGCAGTTAAAGGAGAATGCCATCTCCTTTTTCTATCTTAGCACGCTGCATAGGCGGCGACTACTGCCGCAGGCGCACCAGAACTTGCTGCCGCGGGGGTTTGATCACACGCAAAAACCGCGTTGCGAATTACCGGTAGTTTGGCTACAGTGAAAGCAGTTTGATCTACGGAGATGGCATTCTCCGCCAACCGCCGGCGACGCCCGGCTGATGATGCCTGCAGCTGTCCGGCACCCGGGTCGCTGTGGGGCGCGTTCTCTCCCCCGTTCGACCCGTGCCGGCGCATTTTTCTGTGTGCCGCTGACAGGAGAGACGAATGATCTCAATCGAGATTCCCGGTTACCACACGCTGAACCTGCGGCATCTTGTGCTCGACTACAACGGTACGCTGGCGGTCGACGGCCGGCTGCTCGACGGCGTCGAAGCACAGCTCATAGCCCTCATCCGAACAGTTGACCTCCACATCGTGACGGGAAACACATACGGCGATGCCCGCGAGCATCTGCGCGGGTGCCCGGCCGAGGTAGTCTGTCTGCCAGCCAGCGGACAGGCACAGGCTAAACGCGAGTACGTGCTGCGACTCGGCGCGCAACAGGTTGTGGCTGTCGGAAATGGGCGCAATGATGCCCTGATGCTCGGGCAGGCAGCGCTCGGTATCGCCGTAGTGGGTACCGAGGGTCTGGCCGGCGACGCGCTGCAGGCGGCCGATGTCGTCGTCCATCACGCGGTGGACGCTCTCGGACTGCTGCTGCATCCCAAACGACTCATCGCGACGTTGCGTAGCTGACGGGAGCTTCCAGATGGACTACGACGGTATCGGCGCGGGCAGCAATGTTCCGGCTTCGTTTAACGTGATCATCGAAATGTCGGCGTTCGGTGAACCAGTCAAGTACGAGGCCGACCCAAGATCCGGCCGCCTGCGGGTAGAGACGTTCATGATGACAAGCATGCGGTATCCGGCGAACTACGGCTTTATTCCGGACACCCTTGCGCCGGACGGACGGCCGCTCGACGCGCTGGTTGTTGCACCGTTCCCAATCGTTCCCGGCGCGGTGGTCGAGGCGCGCGCGCTCGGCACCATGCATCTGACCGACGAGCGCGGGCCGGACACCAAGGTGATCGCCGTACCCGTGGATCGCGTGTGCACGTCCACCACAAGAAGCCGCTCGCTCGACGATCTGCCAGAACCACTGCTGCACGAGTTTCGCCATTTCTTCGTGAATTACAAGGTGCTCGAACCCGGCCGCTGGTCCCGTTTCGAGCACTGGGGATCCGTCGAGGATGCAAACGGCGAACTGCTGCAGTCGATTGCGAAATGGCGCGAAGCATCTGCTTCATCAGAGTAATCACATAAACGCAATTCTTCGTTCGCTATCAGGATACCGGACGCGTTGCCGACGCCCGCCACGGTCGTTAGAATGAAGTCGTCACCTCGGGAGATGGCATACCTCCCTGAACCGCCGCATATCACATGCGGCTGATGATGCCTACAGTTCCTGGAGGGAGCTGCGGGTCATGCCGTTGCCTGTCCAGGCTTGTGTCTTTCCAGTACCCGACGACAGTGCAACGCGCCAGCCACGATGATCCTGCGCCCGGACCACACGCCGCACTGATGCTCTCAGACGGCGAGGTCGATTTTCTCTGGTGGTTCATCCAGGGCAGCATCATGGACGCCGACGTTCGGGCACGTCTTTACGACCATTGGGGAATGTGCCCTCGACATGCGCTGGCATTTTTTGTCGTCGAAGCGGCATTTCGTCCGCATCTCATCCACGGCAGCACGATCCTGTACACCGAACTGTTGCGCCGCGCCGCGCGGGTGCTGGGCGGAGATGGCCTGTACAGGCTCGTTCCAGCAGCGCTTGCGCGACACAGGCTGCGTTCATCAGGTCCATGCCACATGTGCGGGCTCGGCTATGGGCCGGACTCGGCAGGAAACGCCCCACCCGAACGGCTGGCAAAGGGCCGCGACCTTGCCAACGCGCGAGCCTTCGCGACCGACAATCGCGACGGATGGCTGCCGCATGTCTGCGGACAATGCGCCGACACCGATAGTCCCGTACGTTGCCGGCCACATCTCTTTCATGAGCTGGAACACGACGGATCAATTCCGATGCAATTTCATCGGGATACCGTCGAAAGCATCTGCACACACCTCGCGAAATTTGAACACGCCTTTCGCTGGGACAGCCGCGGCACCGATGCGGACACCGACCGGGGCGCGCTCGTGGCAGCAATCGGCTGGTGCAGCGGCTGGCGCGAAATACTCGCAACCTTCGATGGCGGCTAGACAACGAGACATCCATGCTACGCGACCACAAGCATTCCGCCTTCCCGTCCGACTATGCCAGGCGGATCGGTGAGGCATTCGTCCGCATCGACACCTGCCTCACCGATGCATTGCATTATCTCGATCCTGTTGCGCACCGCTCCCCATTTCCGTCTCGAGTCGCTGACGGCGTTCCGGTCCAGCATCAGATGATGCTGGATGGACTGAATCAGGTACGCGCAGCCATGTGTACGATTGTCGAGCGTCACGGCATCACGCTCCCCGCTCCGGAAACCGGTGCCATCAACGCCTGCCGGCTGCGTATCAGCGAAGCGATACTCTCGGTGTCTGAACTCGACCCTCGCATCGGCAGTCTTTCTCCCACCCTCACTGCCCATGGCCTCCCCGATGAGTTCGAAGAGGAAGCTAACCGCCTCGTGGCTCACCTGATGGCGCTCCTCGAAAGCGTACAGGCGTCGCTTGCGGGGGACGTCGCCGGTGCATCATCGGCCCCGACTGGCGGCGTGCCAGCCATGTCGCAGCAACCGGTCGACGCAGCAGCGTCCGTCCCGGCTCTCGTGATGGAGCTGGAGCGCATTACAGCCACACACGGTTTGGGTGAACTCCACCGGCGCACGATCGATTTCTCGCATCACCAGGCATCCGAAGACATCGTCGTCGGCTTCTTCGGCGCGGTCAGTGCCGGCAAATCGTCGCTGATAAACAGCCTGTTGGGCAGCGCGTTGCTACCGGTGGCCGCATTGCCGACAACCACGATACCAGTTGAAGTCCGTCGCGGTCGCACAGCGAAAGGCACAGTGGAATTTGTCGCGGCAAAACCAGAACCCATCGAACCGGGCCGTATAGCCGAGTTCGTCGACGACCACTACAACAATTCAAACGCGCGCCATGTCACGCGCATCGTGCTTGAAGCGCCTGCCGAACTGCTGGCCAGTGGAATCACGCTCATCGATACGCCCGGGGTAGACTGGGACGTATGGGACTCAACGCCGGGCGGCCCGACGACGGCCCCCTGGTGCGACCTGGCCGTCGTGCTCATATCGGCGACCGCCCCGCTGACATTGCGCGAAGCCGCACTGGTACGTCAGCTCAGCAATCGCGGCGCGCGCGTTGCCGTGCTGGTAACAAAGATTGATCTCGTCGAAGCCGACGACCGGTGGCGTATCTATGACCACGTCGTACGTGGTCTCTGGAAGAGCACTCACCTCGACGTCCCCGTATACCTGATCAGTACATGTGAAGACGACCCGCCCTGGCGGCGCGCCTGGATGGACGGCCCGTTCGCTGACACGCTCGCGCAATGCCGCGAGCAGCGTCTTGCCATGCGCAGTCGACAGCTTGCCGCGTTGCGAAGTAATGTCCTCGACGCACTGCAGATACGGCTCCTGTGGCGCTCGCCAGTCACACACGACTGCGAACAGGTAGACGAAATCATCGGCGCATTGAGCGCGATTCGTGCCGCGATCCAGGCGGCGGATCCTTCGCCCAGACATTCCGCCATGTTGCTCGACCGGACGATGGCCGGCCTCGCAAACGAGATTGCGCACAACGCTGCCGCCCTATGGTCTGAAACGCATGAAATGCTGTTCGATGCGACGCGCCTGGTCGAACTGGCAACCAATGCACGGGCGCTCGCGCTGGCAGGCACAGCGACCCGAACGCTCGAATCACTCCACGCGCGGGCGAACATTGCGTTGCATCACGCGGCGGATACGCTCGGGGCAGCACGGCTTCTACCGGGACTGCCACCGGGTGCCTACGTCGCGCCAGCCTTTGTATTCGACCGCCCGTTGCCGACCACGCTGTTGCCCCGCTCGCTCGGCTGGGTGATCGGTCGCTGGGGTTTCTATCTGAGTGCGCGCAACAGCCTGCTTCACAACGCTTCGACCGAGGTCATCCGGCGATCACTGTCGTCCTATCTTGATCTGCTCGACACATGGATGCGACGCTCGCTTGCCGGCCTTACCAAGGCACTTGACGAACATATCGTCCGCATTCAGGCCGCACGGAAGCGGGACGACCCCGAGACACTCCGGGCTGCCACCCAGCTGCATCGCGACATCGCCAGGCTGCTTTCAGCCGAGTTCAACTGACGTACCGTGCAGCCCAGCCAACGACGAATCGCCCGCTGTCAGGAGGCGCGTGCAGTCGTCCGCCCGGCTGGACGGCAGCGATCGGACCGGACGCTACCGACGCCCGTCGACACTTTGCTCTTCGCCAGGCACGGCGGGCGCGTCCTCCGGCACGCCAGCGCCTGGCGAACCTGGGACGGGGGCAATAGCACCCGGTTCGGGCGCGGCGTCCTCTCCAAATATCTGCAGGTAGAGATCCTGACCGAAACTCGTCTGCAGCGGCTCCGCCTCAATCAACCGGAAAGTGCGGACTCCGTCGTCCCGGCGTTCCGCCCTAAGGAACATCGATGGAAATTTTTCGTGTTCGTGCAGCTCATGGGCCAGCGAATACAGGTGCGTGACGAAGAAGATTTTCACGTGATGCTCAAGTAACGCATCCAGAATCTGCCTCCCGATGTCCGAACCTTCCCGCTCATTCGTCGACGCGAAAGATTCATTCGAAAGAAAAAGCGCATTCGCGACCATGTGGTCCACGATCTCGGTCATGCGCCGGAGTTCCTCGTCGAACTTCCCTCCACGCATCGACGAATCCTCTTCCCGCTTGTAGTGGGTAAAGATGGCCTGCGCGGCGTTGGCTTCGAATTCTCCGGCGCCCACAAACACGCCTGCCTGCAGCAGGATCTGCGCGATCCCGATGCTACGCAGGAAGGTCGACTTTCCGCCCTGGTTTGCGCCGGTCACAACAACAAGATCCTTGCCATTGGCGTCCGCATCGTTGCCAACCGGTGCCTGTTCCATTCTCAGCGCGAGGTTAACGTCGTAGAGCCCATGGTATCGATGCCTGCGCTCGCCCACTGTATGAGGAACCGGAAAGCAGACAGGCATGCCGCGACGTACCAGTTCATTGCGCAGATTCAGGCAGCCCAGGTAGAAACCCAGTTCCAGGGACAGCATCGAGAAGAAGCTCTTGATGTGGTCCGCGGACTGCGCGAGCGCGTTCGCGACGTGGTTTATGCCTCGCGCCTCAAGCTCGCCCAGTGCGCGTGCGCCATTCTCGTCCCGGTCCGCAATCCGGAACGTCCTGGACGGCGGCCGTTTTGCAAACATCCTCCTGAAAAGGTTCGGATCCTTTTCGTGCGGCTTGCGCAGCACATAATGTTCACCCTTGTTCCCCCGTCCGGGTCGCGCGCTGATCAGCACGCCGCCACTGAATCTGATCTCCTTCAGGCATCGCGTGATGGTGATGAAGTAATCGTCCGTCAGTTCCTCCCGCAGCATGGCGAAAAACCGTCTGAAGCCCGGGGACTCAAAGCGGCCCACGTTATCGTCAGCCAGCCTGCGAAGCCGTTCCAGGATCCCCGAAAACGTCTGCACAAGATCTCGGGCACCATGCAGGATGCCACTCGGCGAGGATGTCACCCCCCAATAGAAGCTCTTTCGTTCGGCTGCAATTGCTTCCACCGCGATCGCATAGATCTGCCTTGCAACGTCCTCATGTGCGATGCAGTCACCGAGCACTGCCTGCCGGTAAAGAATCTCGTCCACGTCGGACAGACTAAGTGGCAGCACCTTCTTCGCGATATCGAAAAGATACTCGTCGCCAGCAGCCATGACCTTATAGAGCGTATTCAGTTCCAGATCCTGGACCAGTGTGCGTTCGTTCCAGAACTCTTCCCTGCGCCAGTCGAAGTCTTTCCCCTCATGCAGCAGATAGGCTTTCATGATGCGAGGCGCTCCTTCAGGCGATCGTAGGTGAGTCCATATTGCTCAGCAACTGAAATGGCATAGGCGCGCCCATCCGCCAGGCGCCGTCTTACTCGAAAGGTCCGCGCTGACGGATTGTCGGGATTGATCTCACTCACCATGCTGACTGTCTGCGGGCCGAGCGTCGCCAGTTCCTCGATGAAAGTCACACAGACGCACAACGCGTCAAGCCTGACGATTTCGCCAATGATGCGGCGGCACAGGAACAATGCGTCGGCCAGCGTTGTCGAGCTGAAGATTTCGTTCATCAGGATGATGCTGCCGGACGTAGCGCGCTGCAGGATCCCATGCATGCGCATCAGGTCGTCCTGAAGCTTGCCACGCAGGTCTAGCGTGTTTTCTTCACGCTCGAAATGGGCAAAAAGCCTGTCATAGAGGTACAGACGGGAATTCCGGCCCGGCACCGGACAGCCCAGTTTTGCCAGGTAATGCAGCTGGCCAAACGTGCGAGCAAAGGTTGTCTTGCCTCCGTTGTTCGGTCCGGATACCACAAAAATCCGCTCGGCACCGTCCAAGCGCATGTCGTTGCAGACCACCGCGACCTTGTCGGCACAAAGCTTGTGAGCCAGGACAACATCGAACGTGTTTTCGCATTGCACCGCCTTGGTCGACGATGAAACCGTCGGATAGCTGAATGGCAGGCCGGCATCACGACATGGCTGGATATAGCTACGGTACGCAAGATAGAACTGGATCTCACGGTCGAAGGCCGAGATCGTCGGATCGAGATACCCGGCATACCGGCTGCGAAAGCCTTCAAGTAGCGCGAATGACTGGGGATGAAGTTCGGCAACGAAGTCGAGTATCTGCGCCTCGACGTGATTCATCTCCGGGTAGTCCTTCTGCGCGACGCTGCGGTCCTTGACCTCGCCCTGCTTGAACCGTTCAAAAATGCCCAGCACGTACGCACTGTAGTCCGACTCGCCGTCGTAATTCAGGACCGTGATGGCATTACCATTGATGTGTATGCAGTAGCGCACGCCGGCAAGCGCCGTACGTACCTCTTCGAGATCACGTTCGAGTCCGGTGAACACCTCCGAGCCAATGTATGACTGAAGCCAGGCATCGAACGCATGCAGGCCCCTTGATGCGGGACGCCCGTCGCGCAAGCCGGCAGAGAATGCCCTGACAGCCTGGCTGTACTGCGTCGCCGCCTCATGGAACCACCACTCCTTCTGTCGCCGGTAGTACAGCTTTTCGGCCTGTTCAAGGCTTGCCCTCATCTTGCGCATGGCAAGAGCAAATGCCTGAATCGATAGGAACACGTTGGTGTTGTCAAGGTCCCGCATGACCTCGTGCCGAAAGATAATCGCGTCTTCGCGCGTGAGCTCCGTGCGGAAGAACGGCACCAGCTTGTACTCGTCGTAGCCCCGCGTGGCCTCGTGCACAAACTGGTCCAGATTCAGGTCACCAAAAAATTCCGGCTGATCGACCTCGCCGGACGGAGGACCATCCTCTGGCGTCTCGAAGAGAATGCTGTGGAATGCCACTGTCTTTCCCCCTGCGCTCATCGCGCACGCCATAGCGCACGCAGCCAGCCGGGCCCTTTTTACAGGAAGCCAGGCTGGGCGAACAGAGAACCGGGAACACCGCGGACGCGGCGCAGGCACACGAAGGGGAAACGCGATTTTTCGCGCACACCTACAGCACCCGTTCCCAGGCCTGTAGGCATCATTAGCCCCGAAGGGCGGTTTTGGAGGAATGCCATCTCCAGCTGTGCAGACAGTTTACGCTGACGGACTCCGGCTTACAACAAGACAGGAGCGACGTCGCAAACTCTACACGCAACACGAGCGGCCGGAAACGTTCACCGGCATTTGCGCGCTTCAATGAGACATCAGTACAGGTATCGACCAGTTGTGCAGCAGATCCTGGCTCACACTGCCGAAGAAGCGTTCGGCAAACGACGAATGGCCGAAAGCGCCGGCGACAACCAGGTCCGCCCGCTGCCGGTCAATACACGTGAAGAGGGTGTCGGTGACGTTCGCGTCGTCGACATCCGGCCACGTGAAAATCTCCGAACCTATTCCGTGCCGGTCTAGCCACTGCTGAACGCGTTGCGGCGCAGAGTCGATATGATCAGATGGCGGTGCGTATTCGAATACCGTTACCTGAGTGGCGTGAAGAAGCATCGGGAGGGCATCGTGCAACGCGCGCGTGGACTCCCTGCTGGAGTTCCATGCGATAACCACGCTCTGTCCGACCGGGACCGGCGTCCAGTTGACCGGCAGTACCAGCACGGGCACACCCGCGTTCGCAACAATTTCGTCGGGGATAGCACTTACAGTCGTATCCGCAGCGTTCGTTCCGCGCTGCGACGCGACGACAAGATCCGCGTAATGCGCGTAGAAGTCCTTCCAGCTTGTTGTCCGCTTTTCAGCGACGCGGTATTCGCCTGCCAAGGATGCTGAATGCAGCTTCTCTTCGAACACCTCCTGAAGGCGCAAGGCGCGCTCTGCAAATTCGTTACTGAATGCCTCCTGTGCCGACACGTCAACGCCGATCAGGCGTGCGTCAAACCGGCGACAAAGCGTGGCCGCCAGCTCGAGGCGATGATCCGTGTCCCGACCCGGATCGAGAAATACCAGAATGTCCTTGTAACCCATGGCTCCCTCCTGCAGGAAAGTGTCAAACATCTGCGCTTGATCAGTGCTGGAGCAAAAAGCTGGCCGGTGCGATGCGTGTCCTCGGGAAACAACCGCCCACCTTATGACCGCGCGCCGTATCGCCCCGCCAATCGCCTGGAAACCCCGTTCTTTCGCCTTTCCGGACAACTTGCCGCACGCGACCTCCTTGATCTAAACTAGCGTGTCTGGGAGATGGCATGCCTCCGATAACTGCTGACGCAAGTCAGCTGATGATGCCTGTGGGTCCTTGCGGGAAGAAGGACGGAAGGCATTGCGTGCTGCGTTTTTCCTCCCTCAAGGTTTGAGTTCTTCAGGCCAGAGTTCCAACTCTTTCGAGCGCACGAATCTTCATTGCATGGCACGTGCCTAGCCAGGCCGATGACTGGCTTTTATACACGCGCCCCAATCTTCGGCACACACGCTGCGTGCCGCGGTTGTGTTCGCCCGGACGATAATCGTTGCGGTGACGAAATTTCGTGTCTCACGGCCTGCCGTGATACCGGTGATCCTATGGTTGACCGTGAGGGCTTTCGCCCAAACGTGGGCATTGTGCTCGTCAACGCCCGCAACGACGTCTTCCTCGGGCGGCGGGTGCGCGACCACAAGTGGCAATTCCCGCAAGGTGGCATAGACCGAGGAGAGACACCCGTCGAAGCCATGTACAGGGAGCTTTATGAAGAGATTGGCCTTCTTCCCACTCACGTCAAGATAATTGGCCGAACGCGGGACTGGCTACGCTATGAAGTCCCTGAGTCGTTCCTCCGGCGCGGCGACCGTGGCAATTTTCGTGGCCAGAAACAGATCTGGTTTCTGCTGCGTATGGTCGGCAGTGATGGCGACATCTGTCTACGGAATACCGATCACGCCGAGTTCGACGGATGGAGCTGGAGAAAATACTGGTCGCCTGTGGACTGCGTCGTCGAGTTCAAGAGGGGAGTGTACATGGCTGCTCTGACTGAACTATCGCGCTTTCTGCGCCGTCCATCGACGTTTCATCGACGCGCAATCACTGCCGTCTGACAAGGGCAAACGCTGGCCGTTTCCATAATGCGGGTGCCGTCTGCCACCTCGCGACGAGCAGGCCTCAGTCACCGATTGCCTCCAGAATGCGAATACCCAGCAGGTGGAACTAATGAGAATTGAATCAATCCTTTCCGGAGGGAAACTATTGCGCCCGTCGGTCGAGCGCGACGGTGATGGACATTATCTTTGGGTCGTCTCGGTGTCCTCTCCCAATCCATCAAAACCCGGCTCTGATACCGTCGTCTACAAAGGCAGTTGCGACGCCGCCCCCGCCGACGAAGCACTCGACATCGCCGCCGATATGGCCAGTCAAATCGCGAAACAGTTAGCCGACGTCGACGATGAATAAAGTCGATGCCTCGAGCGGGATCGCTTAGCCTGATACGCAATCTTTAATTGCAGCTTCGACCGGTGCAACGGCGGGTTCTACGCCCGGCTCGCACCGTTCAAAATAGTGTCTATGAACACCCGCCTCTCTACTTCACCTTGCAAACGCAACGGTTCATTCCCAGGTAGCGCCCATGACGAAAACGCGCGACGAACTCAATCAGTCGTCGCGCTTACGTTCATCATGATGGTTGGAGAGATCGTTGCCGGTTACCTGACGGGCTCGATGGCGCTGCTTGCCGATGGTTTCCACATGGCAACGCATGCGGGCGCGCTCGGGACTGCCGCAGGAGCTTACGCCTACGCCAGGCGGCACTCGGCCGAGCGTGCTTTCAGCTTTGGCACGGGCAAGGTAGGCGAGCTCGCCGGCTTCGCTTCCGCCCTCATCCTGGCCCTCGTATCGATAGCGATAGCGATCGCCGTCGAGTCACCCGGTCCCGCCGGAAGTCACGTGCCCGGTATCTGCTGAAGCAACGCTGCACATTACCGGCCCCGCAGCATCGGACGTCTCCCTCCACTCACGTTGCGGGCCGGGCTTTCGCGCTGCGCGTCGAGCCGCGTACCGCGTCTCGCCCCTGACGGGCATCAATCCCTGACGCAACCCCTTGACCCCTGAACAGCCGGGTCAGGTGGAGGCCGCACACGCGGCCCCCACGATCGCGCTCGCCGCGCGGCGGCTCATCCCGGTCAAACCCGGAGCTTCGCAGCCGCCTGCCCCCTGAGTTCCCGCCCGACACCCGCGACCGTAGCCGATGGCCGCCCGGCGTCAAGGGGCGAGGGACCGTGTTGCCCGCACCCCTCCCTCGCCTTTTTCCTTGACGCCGGGCGGCCATCGGCTCCTTGAGTCGCACGGGCGCGAACTCAGGGGACTGGCGGCAGCACTGCCAACCCCGGGTTCCACCGGGACGAGCCCAACCCCTACGAGGCGGGCGGAATCTTGGGGCCCGGTCAGCGCAACACCCCTCAACCTTTTTTCTGTGGAGAGTGTCATGCAACTCGCTTCCTCCTTCCGTTACGGTTCCCCGATGCTCCGCTCCGACGCGCCGCTGTCGGACGACCAGATCCGCCGCGTCGCGCCGTCGATCTTCGCGGACGGCAAGCACGAAAGCCGCTCCGAGCGCTACACCTACATCCCGACCATCGACGTGCTGCGCGGCCTGCGCAACGAAGGCTTCCAGCCTTTCATGGTCTGCCAGACGCGCGTGCGTCACGACGACCGCCGCGAATTCACCAAGCACATGCTGCGTCTTCGCCCTGGCAGCGAAATCACCGGCGAGGACGTCAACGAAATCATCCTGCTCAACTCACACGACGGCACGAGCAGCTACCAGATGATGGCTGGTGCATTCCGCTTTGTCTGCCACAACGGCATGGTCGTTGGCGACAACGTGCGCGATATCCGCGTCCCGCACAAGGGCAACATCGTCCAGAACGTCATCAACGGCGCGTTCGACGTGCTCGACGGTTTCGAACTGATCCGCGAGCAGAAGGACGGCATGCGTGCAGTCACGCTCGACCGCGACGAACAGCATGCCTTTGCCCGCTCCGCGCTCACGCTGCGCTACGACCCGACCGACGCCGAGGCACCCGCCCCTGTCACGGAAAGTCAGTTGCTCGCGCCGCGCCGCTTCGAGGACCGCCGCGACGACCTCTGGACGGTGTTCAACCGGGTCCAGGAAAACATGACCAAAGGCGGTCTGCACGGCCGTTCGCGCAGTGGCCGCGCCATGTCCACGCGTCCGGTCACCGGCATCGACCAGAACGTGAAGCTCAACCGCGCGCTGTGGATGCTCGCTGAATCCATGCGCCAGTTGAAGGCGTAAGCCGCACCGGGCGGCGAGAACCGCCGCCCACCGTTTCCCTTGTTCAGGACTCCTCTCCGGGTCAAGCCCTGAACATTTCCGCCACCCGGACCCGGCAATTTCTTTTCAACCTTCTGGAGTCAGTCATGCAAGCGAAAGTGCAAACCACCACGGCAGACACCGGCGCCGCCGCCTCGCCGCTCGAAACCAGTTTCGGCAACGAACAGCCGGTCGTCACCGTGCCGTATTCTGCGCTGCGCCCCTCGCCGCTCAATGTCCGCACGAAACCCCTCGCGGGTATCGAGGCGCTCGCCACGAGCATCCACGCCAAGGGGCTGCTGCAAAACCTCATCGTCCACGAAATGAAGGGCTCGCGCGGCAAGCGGCCGAGCTACGGCGTCTGCGCGGGCCGTCGGCGCGAGGCGGCGCTCGACCTGCTGTTCGGGCAGAAAGACATCGCCGCCGATTACCCGGTGCCGGTGCGCATCGTCAGCGAAGGCGAAGCCCTCGCGATTTCGCTGATCGAGAACAGCGAACGCGAAGGACTCGACCCGTTCGACGTGCTGCGCGCGTACCGGATGCTGGCCGAGGAAGGGCGCAGCGTCGATTACATCGCGGCACTTTTCTCGGCCTCCCCGCTCACGGTCAGGCGGCGCATGAAACTCGCGAACGTGTCACCGAAGCTGCTCGCGCTGCTGCGGGAGGACGCCATCACGCTTGATCAGCTTGCCGCCCTCGCGCTCGCAGACGACCATGAGACGCAGGAACACATCTGGTTCGACTCGAACGACTGGCAGCGCCAGCCCAACTATCTGCGCCAGGCGATTACGCGCGCCGAAATCGACGCGAGCCGCAGCCGCCTGGTACGTTTTGTCGGCCTCGCGGCCTATGAAGCGGCGGGCGGGTATGTGAGGCGCGACCTGTTCAGCGACGACGAAAATGCCGGGTACATTGCCGACGCGGAACTGTTGCAGAAGCTCGTCGCGCAGAAGCTCAACGCCGCCGCCGGGGAAGTGCGTGCGGAAGGCTGGGGCTGGGTCGAGACGCGCGCCGAGCGCGACTATCTGGAACTGAACCGCTACGGCAGGCTGCGCCCGGTGCAGCGCCCATACACCGACGACGAACAGCAGCAGATGGACGCCCTCACCGCGCAGCAGGACGAACTCGCGGAAAAGCTCGAAGCCCTCCCGGAGGACGACGAAAACGCCTACGAGGAAGCCGACCGGCTCAACGAGGAAATCGAACGCGTCAATGCAGCGCTCATCGCGCTCGAAAGCGTTGCACTCGTATGGGACGACCAGCAGATGGCCGAAGCGGGCGCATTCGTGATCGTCGGCCAGCAGGGCGAACTCGTCATCGAGCGCGGCCTTGTGCGCCGGGAAAACGCCAGCACGCTGGAAGCGGCGGGCGCGGAAGTCTCCGGCACCCCCGAGGCGGAAGCGGACGAAACGGTGTCGGCAAAAGCGCCGAAAATCCGCCCGGTTCACAGCGCGAAACTCTGCCAGCGCCTCACCGCCCACCGTACGGCCGCCGTGCAGGCCGAACTCGTCGCGCAGCCCTCTGTGGCACTCGCCGCCCTGCTGCATCAACTGGTGCCGAAGGCATTCCCCGACCACTTCGGTCACACGGCTGCACCTGACTTCCTCGCACTGACCGGCACGAACAATCAGGACAGTCTGCTGCGCGCCGCAGACGACCTCGGCACCAGTGCCGCGTGGAGTGCGATCGAGTCGCAACGCGAACGGTGGCTCGCGGCACTGCCCGCGAAACGTGCCGACCTGCTGCCGTGGCTCGTTCAGCAGGACCCCGGCACGACGCTGCTCGACCTGCTCGCCTTCTGTACCGGCACCCTGCTGGACGGCATCGCGGGAGAGGAAAAGCCCCATGCGATCAACGCCCTCGCCGGTGCGTTGAACCTCGACATGACGCGGTACTGGAAGCCGACCCGCGCCACGTACTTCGATCATGTGAGCAAGACCCGCATCGCCGAAGTCGTCGCCGCCGCCGTCTCGCCGAAAGCCGCCACCGACCTGGAAAAGATGAAAAAGGCCGACGCGGCAGCCGCTGCCGAACTGCGGCTCGCGAAAGTCGCCTGGGTGCCGGAAGTCTTCACCGACCGGGAAGTTCCCGCCGCCCGCTCATGGGGCGGACGGTACAGCGACGATGCGGACGAAGAAGGGGACGACGCTGCGCACGCCGAGGGTGACGACGACAGCGATCACGGCGATCCCGCAGGCAGCACTCAAGCGTCGGAAGGTGACGATGCCGATGGCGAACCCGTCGCGGATGCCGACGTGAGCAACGGCAACGGACTGGAACACGTCAACGATACGCCGCCCGATGCGCAGGACACGCCTGCCGCCGCCAGCACGCCGTCACCGTGGCCCTTCCCGACCGCTGACAGCGTAGGTGCCGCGAGCACGGAACAGTCCGGTCCGCTCGCCGCCTGACGGCAGCCCATCGGACCACCACCGTTCCGCCACAGGGCCGCGCAGACGAAAGGGCATCCGCATCACGCCCCGCCGTCTGCGCGTCTCCACCCGAACCGGAGAATCCATCATGTTCAGGCGTATCCGCATGGTCGTGGTCGCGGCCAACGCATCAGGCTCACCCGACCTCTTTCTTACCGCCGTCGAGGCAACCGACACGCAGTATCAGCACGGTCGCCACTACGACATGGCATTGCTGCGCGCCCGCGAGGAAGGGTACGGCAGCCCGATGGTCGCCTTCGACCAGTTCGACGCCGCAGCCGGCATGCTCCGCAACGCCGCTGCGTTCATCGAAGGCGATGCTCCCGTCGCCTGACCCGTCAGCCAGACGGTGGCGAACGGGGGGCCGCCGTCTGCCTGCCACAGCAGCAGCCGCAACCGCAGCCAGTCCGGCCAGGCGCTGCCGATCCGTGCGAAAGCCGCGCACAAAACACTTGCTGTTCCCGTGAAACCGCGCGTGAATGGTGCGCATGATATGTCCCGACGACCTGACCGGAGACGCCCGTGAACCCGTCCACCCTGCCCGCCGCTGCAAACCAGCAGCTAGCCGAAATCGCCGCGACGACCCTCGGTCTCGAAACCCTTGAAACCCGGTACGCCGACCGCCTCGACTTCCATGACACCGCAGTCTGGTGCATCAGGGAAGCACTCGAAGCCGCATGGCTTGCGGGTGCCGCATATGCAGAAAAGCACACCCGCTAGGATGGTCCCCACGCGATACAGGGAACCGGGCCGTCCACGGCACGACGATAGCGAGGGTAAAGCCGACGCCGTTGCGTGCTTCACCGCCGCTGTGTCGGCGACGATACTGGCGTCGGGTAAGCCGCCCGCGCCCAGTGCATGCCTGCCCACCACCCTGCCGCGCCGCCCGCGCCCGCCGCCATCAGCGTCATGACCAGGGCACCTGCCGCCAGCGCGTAGCCCACGCGCACCAGCCGCCGCATCGCGATGCCCTCGAATGCGCCGAGCGCCGCGTCGATCCGCTGACGCTGCTCGCGGGCCGCGATCACCGTCGCGCCCACCAGCCGGTTTCCCGCCGCCTGCGCAATCCGGTCCGCCGCGTGCGCCGTGAGCGCCGCCAGGGCATCGCGATTCAGTGCCGCAAGCGCCGCGCGATGGCGCGCCTGATGCTCGACGGTCATCGCCTCCGCAATGGCGATCGTTTCCTTGCAGCGCTCGAGCGCCTCACGATGCTGCGCCATGAGCGCCTGCGTCGCTGCGTGCGCTTCGGCACGCGCGACATCGACACCGCCCGCACCCGCCTGGCGGATGCGCTCCGGTATCGCTTCGTAGAGCCGCACGTAGTATTCGAGCACCGCCAGGACCGACCACAGCGCATCGTTGTCGCGCAGGTTCAGCGCGGCCGACACGCGACGCATACGCAGCAGGCTCCCGTCGTCGGGCAGCGCGCCACTGATTTCGAGAAAAAGCCGCGCGAGCGGATCGGCGGGCCGCGTGCGCCGCGAACGCCGCTCACGCATGGCCCGTCACCTGCGCGAACATCGCGTCATAGCACGCCCGCCAGCGCAGCAGTTCCGCCCGCTGCCCGATGGGCAGCGTCTCTACCGCCTTGCGCACCGAGAGCCGCTGACTGCGCAGGTCATCCGCCACCCGGTCCGCCAGTTCCGGAAAATCCAGTGACCGGCCCTTCGCCTCAATGGCCTTGCGCAACTTCGAGTCGTGGTACAGCACGAAGCGTTCGGGCGCACCGTACAGGCCATTGCGCACGACATGCACCGTCGCATCCGGGAACGTTTCGCTGAACTGGCGCAGCAGTTCCAGACTGTCGCGCTGCCGGTTGATGACCCACAGCACGACGAGCCGCCGCCCGAGTTCACCGAGCGTACTGCCCAGCGTCGCGCCGTAGCGGCTGACCCCGTCCTGGTTACGCGCCGCCGTACTGACCACCACGGCGGCATCGCGATGCGCATCGCAGTAGTTCACCACGTCGATCCAGCCGCCCGCCGTATCCAGATCGAACGACGCACACCCGATCTCGTCGTGGACGGCGCGCATCACGTCCGGGTTCGACGTGTCGTTTTCCACCAGCACCACGTTCACACCCCTGCGTTGCAGGTGATCGACCAGGGCGAGCGCAACCACGCTCTTGCCGACGCCGCCCTTGCCGCCGCCAACGAGGTAGATCGGATTGACTGCCGTGTCCGCTGTCGTGTTCATCGCGACTCCCTACAGGTCGTCGGTGTCGGGCCGGATCGCAAATCCGAGTGTGCCCTGTACCGGCATGGATTGTTTCGTTACGGTCTTTCCCCCATCCCGGCGAACCGGATTTGTGCGCGCCGGATTGTCAGGCGCACGTGTCGCTGATGTCGCGGCCGGCCCTGACGCTCTCGTGCCCGATGGTGCGCGTGCGCCGCTCGCACCGCCCTTCGCGGCCGCGCGCAGCCCATAGCGCAGCGCGCCTGCCGTGATCTCGATGCCGTGCGATTTCGCCGCCTCCGCGATCTGCTCCAGCGTATAGCCCTTCGCCTGTGCCGCGCGCACGCGCGCGCGCATCTCCTTCATCGCGTCGCGAACCGTCACTCCGCGTTCGGTATCCGGTTTTTCCGGAAGCGCATCGAGTGCGCGCCCGAACGCCTCCCACTGCGACTTTGCATAGACCTTCGCGACAGGCATGGTCACCCTCCTGCGCACACGCTGACATCTGCCTTCGCACCAGCCGCTTCGCAACCGTTGCTGCGCACGGCGTTCTCACCATCCTGCGCATTGCACGCGCACGCGTCAACGGCCTTTTTCCACGTGACAAACGCACACGGGAACGCCTGGGATGCGATGGGACGTCATGGGAACAACGCACTTTTTTACGCCTGTCGTGCGCACGCGACACACCCACCGACACACCACCCCCACACACCACCGTTACGCACCCCACTACGCACGCCGTACGCCTCGCGTTCGCACCGCCTTGCACGCGTGTTACGCACGGACATCGTCCGCCGGTTTGCCGTGCGCGACACCCGACTGCACACTATCAACGCACGTCGCTGCCCCTTACATTGACCATCCATCACGACTGCCGCGCGCATCGTCTGCTGCGTGACAACGCCTAGCGTCCGTCTGACGTTGTGCGCTGCATTCACCTGTCAGTGCGAGCGCATACGTGCAGCAGTACGCATCCGGTGCGCACAGGATGCAACACTGCATGGGACGACCCTTCGCACCGCTTTGCACGCCGTTCGCGCATCGCTCGCGTAGTCGTTCACGCACCGCCATACGCATCTGCTTCGCGCCGCGAGTGACACGTCTGCGCACCCCGGTACGTACGTCCTGCTCACGTCGTTCGCACGCGATGCTTCAGGGCCTGAACAGAAGGTTTACGCCGTGGCGGAAACCCCTGCGCAAAACGTTTACGCCGGGCGACAAAAAGCGCACGGAAAACACGGTATTGCAGGATAGGCTAGCGCCGGTTTTGGGCACCCGACCACAACCGATGACACCGGAGGTACGACGTAGTCGTACGGGAAATGTCCCGAGATATACTTCCTCCATGAAGCTCGCCCCCCACGACCTCGATACAATCAGTGCCGTCACGTTGCAGCACTACGACGCGCACGCGGAAGATTTCCGCGACGGCACGTCCTACCACGACGTCACGCAGAACATCGCGGCGCTGCTGCGCCATATCGAAGTCAAGCCTCCTCTTACGATCCTGGATTTCGGCTGCGGGCCGGGGCGCGATCTCAAGGCCTTCACTACACTCGGCCATTGCGCGGTCGGCCTCGATGGCGCAGGGCGCTTCGCTGCAATGGCGCGTGACGCGACTGGCTTCGACGTCTGGCAGCAGGACTTCCTGCATCTCGATTTGCCGGCCTCGCACTTTGACGGCATTTTCGCCAACGCCACGCTGTTCCATGTCCCGAGTCAGGCATTACCGCGCGTGTTACGACAATTGCACACGACACTGAAGCCCGGCGGCGTGCTTTTCAGCTCCAACCCGCGCGGCACGAATCAAGAAGGGTGGAGCCACGACCGCTACGGCGTATTCCATGATCTCGAAGCATGGCGCCGATATATGGCGGGCGCGGGATTCGTCGAAATCGAGCACTATTACCGGCCCGCCGGCTTGCCGCGTGAGCGGCAGCCGTGGCTGGCCAGCGTGTGGCGCAAACCGGTTGCCTGAAACGACAGAGGCTGTCCCGTATGTACGTCCGGCCGGCCATCATGCCCTTCCTCTCCGAAGTAGCTCCTTATGATTTCCGTCCGTAATGTCACGCTGCGCCGTGGCGTCAATGTCGTACTCGAGGTAATCCCTCCACTTTTGACGCGGTTCAGAAGTAGAGGCTATGCGGCGGCCATCAGCCGCTGTTTAGGTGTTACCCCGCCAAGGCCCATGTTGGGGCGCTCGTGATTGTATTGCCACATCCATTCCGTTGCGAACTGCTGGACGTGCGCCAGGTCATCCCGGTAGTACTGCGACAGCCATTCATAACGTACCGTGCGGTTGAAGCGTTTCACGTAGGCGTTCTGCTGCGGCTTGCCCGGCTGGATATAGTTCAGGCGCGCGGCTTCGTGTATCTGACCGCCGTGGTGGACTGGGCCAGCCGGAAGGTACTGGCCCACCGCGTAGCGATCACGATGGAGGCGATGCACGCTGTCGAGGCGTTGGAAGAGGCGTTCGCGAAGTACGGGCAACCTGAGATCGTCAATACCGGCCAGGGCAGCCAGTTCACCGCGACAGTGTTCACCGAGGCCGTGCTCAGCCGGGGCATCCGCTTATCCATGGACGGTAAAGGTGCCTGGCGAGACAACGTGTTCGTCGAGCGCATGTGGCGAAGCGTGAAATATGAAGAGGTGTATCTGAAAGCCTATGAATCGGTCGGCCACCCGAATGACACAATCGAAGCTATCCACGTTGAATCCCGCTTGGGAAGCGAGAACGCGAATTATGCTAATCGAGCACAAAAAAAGACCTGACGCGCTGACAGGTCCTGTAAAAGATGACCTTTGCCTGAAGTGAATCTGGCGGGATGCCGCCTTGAATCCCCCCCTCGGCGGTGACCATCTGCGTGGGCGTGAGAAACAGACGGTGGACAACGGACTACAACGTGCCGGGCAGTGGACTGGAGACAAGCACCGCAGCGGCGACCAGCACCCCTGCCAGTACTACCGATTCGACATGCAGTACTGCGGCAAAGCGCTTTAGAGGCTTCAGGGGGGACGTCGGGGAGGCGTTCTTCAACGATGCGAGCAGCTTGGGCATCTCGAAGAAGCGGTTGTGTCCTCCGAGGACTGCAGCCACGAACACCAGCGCGAGTTTCAACAACAGAATCTGTCCGTAGTCCGATTCCAGAAGGTCGCCTGGCGACCTGACACCGCGCCAGCCGCTATAGGCGCCTGTGGCAAAAAGTATAACCAGCGCAAGCGTTGCTGCATCCGATAGGGACTGGATATACGCTGCGCTATTTACGCGCTCGCTACCCGGAGCGTTGAGAAAACGTGGCGCAACAACGTACGTGGTAACCAGCACGAGGCCCACCCACGCACTGATGGCGAGCAGATGTACCCAGTCCGCCCATACGGGCAGGCTGAACAGGCCGGCATCGACCGGATGTCCTCCATTGCTGCGCGCTAAGGCGACACCACCCAGAGCCAACCAGATAACCACAGAAAACCGGATTGATTTCCCGGCCTGGATAAAGGAAAGAATGACCACGCATAGCATCAATCCGGCGCCAATCAGCCAGGCGTGACCAAAGCTGGTCTCCGCCAGCATCGAGCCGATCGCAGGTCCTGCCCCCAGAAGCGTGGACTCGCTCATCAACGCACAATGAATCCAGAAGGCAAATGTGCTCGACAGCAGTGCGCCGACAGATGCAATACGGAGGGTGCTAACAAGCCGTCTGCTAACGCTCGCCTGCCAGGACGACGACCGCCGCGCGAGCCAGCGGTCACTGAGCAGTACACCTACGGCCACCGCAAAGCCAAGGTTTTGCAGGGCAACGAATGCAAGCCGGAGGATGCCAAGGAGACCGTCATTCATCACTTCACCTGGAAAGTGTATGTGCCCCTGGTCCTGTGTGCATCATGTGTCATCACAGCCCATTGCACAGAGTAAGAGCCCGACGAGAGCTTCGGAAGCGCAATTATCAGCACGCGTGAATTCGAAGCGTCGACCTGGGCCTTTTCTGTGGTTACGGCAGCACCGGTCGAATCAGAGACTTTCACCGTGCTGAAAGTTGACTCCAGGTCTTCGTTGAAAGTAAGCCTTAGCGCGTTGGGTGCCACGTCAACGGTGCTGCCAGAAGCCGGGATGGCACCTTCGAGCTTGCCGTGCGCGAACGCAGCAGCCGGCACGAATGCGATGACGGCAGCCGTAGTCAGCCCCGTCAGTTGCCTGCGAGTGAATGTTTTCATGTTCTTGCGCATCCTGAATAGTCAAAGTGGGTGTTGCGTGCGTTCGGTCACGTACGGTCACAACACCCCGAGGATTCTTACTTCTTCTGCAGCTTCGTCACCGTCAGTGCACCGTCGACCTCCTCAGCGACGAAATCAATCTTGTCGCCGACCTTGACCTGCGAAATCATTGCGGGGTCCTTGACCTTGAACACCATCGTCATGGCGTCCATGCCCAGGTTTTCCAGCGGGCCGTGCTTGATCGTCAACTTTCCGGCCGCCGCGTCGATTTTCCTGATTTCCCCATGCGACATGCCGCTCTTTGCCTCGCCAGCCTGCTGTGCGCCGCTACCACCCATGTCCATGTTGCCCATTTCGCCAGCGGCATGGGCCGATGCTGAAACCGCCAATGCGCAACCGATTGCAATCGATGCAATTACATTCTTCATCATGCTTTCTCCAGTGTTTAAAGGATAAAAACGAGCCGGGCACCGTGTCCGGCGCAACCAAAACTAGCTGTCCGGCAACTCGCCGGTGTATTCGTAGGCAACCGTCCCTTTGGGGTGTTTGAACCAACCCGGGTCGCGGTAGTCCTTGCGTCCCAGTCCCTCGCGAACCTTCACAACGGTGAACATGCCGCCCATTTCCAGTGGACCGAATGGGCCGGCCCCAGTCATCATCGGTAGCGTGTTATCGGGCAGTGGCATTTCCATCTCGTCCATCGCACCGCCCGTGCTGCCCATTGCCATGTAGTCCGGCACCAGCCTGTTGATGCGTTTGGCAAGGTCCTTCTGCGGCACACCGATCAGATTTGGGACCTGGTGCCCCATCGCATTCATCGTGTGATGAGACTTGTGGCAGTGGAATGCCCAGTCGCCGGGCCGGTTCGCCGTGAATTCGATGGCGCGCATCTGACCCACCGCCACATCCGCCGTGACTTCTGGCCAGCGCGCGGCCGGAGGAATCCAGCCGCCGTCCGTGCCTGCGACCTCGAAGTGATAACCGTGCAGATGGATGGGGTGATTGGTCATCGTCAGATTGCCGAACCGGATACGCACGCGGTCCCCGGCACGTACCGGCAACGGGTCAATGCCCGGAAAGACACGCGAATTCCACGTCCACATGTTGAAGTCAGTCATCTCATTGACGCGTGGCGTGAAACTGCCCGGGTCGATGTCGTACGCGGACATGATGAACACGAAGTCACGGTCGACCTGCATGACACCGGGGTCTTTCGGATGGACGATGAATGTCCCCATCATCCCCATTGCCATCTGCACCATCTCGTCCGCGTGCGGGTGATACATGAAGGTACCGTGCTTCTCGAGCTCGAACTCGTAGACGAACGTCTTGCCCGGCGGAATGTGCGGCTGCGTGAGGCCACCCACACCGTCCATGCCTGACGGCAACAGCATTCCGTGCCAGTGAACGGTGGTGTGCTCCGGCAGCTTGTTGGTGACGAAGATGCGGACCTTGTCGCCTTCCACAGCCTCGATTGTTGGGCCTGGGGCCTGTCCGTTGTAGCCCCACAGGTTCGCGTTCATACCCGACGCCATTTCCCGCACGACAGGCTCGGCAATCAGATGGAATTCTTTCCAGCCGCTCTTCATGCGCCACGGCAGCGACCAGCCGTTCAGCGTGGCAACGGGCGCGTACGGACGGCCATTGGGAGGCGTGAGGGGCGGTTGCATGGTGGCTTTGGCCATCGTGGGCGCCTCAGGCAACGACGCGGCACCAGCCTTGCTCACCAATGCTGCTCCGAGCAGCGCGGCCCCCGAGCCGCCGAGAAATTTTCGACGTGACACCATTTCATTTACCTTCGGATTCTGTGGGCGACGCAGGTTGCGTCGCGGGTGCGGATGGCGTCGATGCCGTTGCGAGCGGCGGCAGACGGCCACCGACCGCCTGCTGAAGGTCGGTCTCCGCAAGCCAGTAGTCCTTCAGCGCGTCGATATAGCTGTTCACCGCGCCGACCTGCTCGCGTGAATCCGACAGCAGTTCGAACACGCTTGCGAGCATGCCGTTGTAGCGAAGCAGCAGTTCGTCGGAAATGGTTTTCCGGATTGGCACAACTTCATCGCGGTAGTGCTTCGCGACGTCATAGTCGGTTACATAGGCCGAGTAAGACTCCCGGACTTCAGAGCGTGCGTTAATCGCGGCTTCGGCGACACGGTTGACCGACTGCATGTAAATCGCTTCGGCGCGCGCAACCTTCGAGCCACCCCAGTCGAAGACAGGAATCTCGACGCTGATTTCGTAGCCCTGCTCATGGCCATCGGAGGTCGTGAAATTGTTCTGATATCCGACGTCAAGCGCGTTGATAAAGCGCGTCGCCTTGATGAGCCCCAACGAAGACGCAACACTCTGCGTCTGCAGCTTCGCCGCCTGGATGTCCAGCCGGTTCTGCATCGCGAAGCTCTCGAGATCGCTCAGCTCAGGCCGGGTCCTGGGAAGGTCAGGCAGGCGGTCAGAAAGCGTGTACTGCGTCCCGGCACCCCACAGGCCCATCGTCCGCGTAAGCTTTTCCCGCGCGGACACAGACTGCTGCCGCGTTTTCGCCAGTTGAGCGACTGCGTCTGCATAGAAAGCCTGCTCACGCGCGTAGTCGAGCTTGCTGAAGTTGCCGGCCTGTTGCATCCGCAACGCCAGTTCGGCACCGGCCTCCGCCGAATCCTTCACCTGCGCGGCATATGCCGCAGCCTGCCCGGCGGCCACCGCGTTGACATAGGCCCGTCGTGCGTCAGCGGCCACCCTGAGCATCGCATCCGCCGCCAGGAGCTTGGTCTGCTCGAAACGGCGGCTCTCGATGCGGGTCGCCAGCGGCAGTGTGAGCACGTTCAACAATCCGAGCGTGAATGTGCGGTCGATGCTCAGGTCGTTGCCCCCATGGGTACGACTAAAACTGAAGCCGGGATTCGGGAGCCGTCCGGCCTGAACCAGGTCCGCCTCGGAAATGCCGAGCTCGCCGTACGAGGCCTGCAGGCCCCGGTTGTTCAGCAGTGCAATCTGGACTGCGTCATCCATGCTCAAAGGCTTGGAAAGCAATTGCTGCGTTCGCTTTGCGACAGCGTCCCGGTCTTCGTCGGTCTTCACCAGTACGGCGTCTTTCCCGAGACGCCCGGAAGCGGTGGTCGAAACGGTATTGAAACCGCCGTCCTTCGAAAAGGTCGTGCAGCCGGCGAGAAACACCAGCGCGCTGGCAACAGCAACGATGCGGCCGCCCGAAAAGAAATGCGAAGTCATTTCGCCGGTCCCCCGTGTTTTGATCTGTGTTCGTTGTTTTTAGCGTCGGTGCTGTCAGCCGGCATCGCGCCGTGGCTCATCCCTTTCCTTCCCGATGAGCTCGTCACGGCCCGATTGAGCTCCTGCCAGGTGGGCGCCTTCTGGTCCCGGTATGGCTGGTAGTCCGCGAAGGCGGACGGCACGCTGATCGCCGGAACCGATGCGGCGGCGTCGGCCGGGTCAGGAAGTGTGGTGGCGTGCACGAGCGCCGGCAGCAATGCCGCCGCGCCCAGCAGCGCCGCGATAGACATTCGCATGGATTCTTCTCGTCGTCAGTCACCTGGATGGCCGACACGCGGCCATCCAGGCAAAATTGTGCATCGCAGCCGGAGGCCGCGACAAAGGGCTAGACGAGAGAAGTTTTAGGGGGGCGCTCGATGCCACCCGTCAGAAACGATGTGACATTGACCGGGGGTGGGAGCGGAATCGCAAAGTGAGCCATGCCGGCAGGCGTTGCCACCGTAGGGATTGCAGGCAATGCTACGCCGAAGCAACAGGACGCACACGTCGCGCAGGAGTGCGCATGATGCGCGTCTCCATGCTGATGGGTATGGTGAGAAACGTCAGCAGTCACCATACCGCGCATATCACGACCACTAATCGGTTCAGGCTCACGTACGTACTGCGTGGACGTCACTTCGCCCATGAAATGCGAGGACTCGCATTTCATGGAGACGGCCGCGAACGACTGAACCGGAAGGCTCAATATCAGCAGCACGATGACGAGAAGTTTGCGCCAGTACGACATGGTTACGAAGTCTAACACGCAGATTAAGCAGCCTGTAAGGTCCGGAATATATCACGGCATAATGCATGCTCTCCAGGGACGCAGCGGCTCGCCGAATACAAGCTCAAAGGTACAAAAGCGGATTCCGGTACTGCTGCTGACGGCCGGAGATTTGATATCGAATGCGCTTGAGCATGCAGTCCCTGGATTTTCCGTTGTACTTTCCCCGATTGAATCACCCGGATGCACGTTATCAACGTGACCAATCAGGGAACGACGATCGCCCCTGAACATATCGACAGAATTGTTGAGCGATTCAATCGGGTGGATACCTCGCGACACGGCTCTGCCAGGAATACCGGGCCCGGCCTTGCTATCGTGAAATCTATCATCGACCTACACCGGGTACGGTTGAGGTCGAGAGCTTCGGTGAGTCGACGACCTTCACCCTGTTGTTTTCCACGTCCGGCCGCTGTCCAGGCAATTTTGGCGTATCGATAGCAGGCTCGTGACCTCCCCCTGAGCTTCCAGCACTTTCCGTTCGCACAGACCGCCGGCGACCAGACTTGCAGGATCGCCCCACTCTGGGACAAAGTTCGTCGCGTCCAATCGTCGCAGCCGCTGCAACGGCATGCTGCGGTGTTAGCATCTTGACCAACTAGCCGCCATTGCGCGCGCAGCGCCCGGAGTCCGAAAACGCAACAGCAGACGCTGCCGATACACCGATGCTTCTTCTGGGATCGACCGGGAATTTGCATCGCACTGTCGTCGATAAAAAATTCGCCTTTAACCTTGCCCATCAAGATAGTCATGCCTCGCTGGCACGCGCTTTTTCTCGTCCTGCTGATGATTGTGAGTCTGCCGATTCAGTCGACAGCGGCAACGCAAATGCCTTGCGAATTCCAGTCGGGCATGAGTGCGTCGCTGTCCACGCGTGATATGCGCTTCGCAGATCTTCAGTACGGCGACGCCTCGCGCTATCTTCCAGACGTGATGGGCGAGCGTCAGCCACAGTATCACCACGACGGCTCAATGCATGGCGGCCACGGAGTCAGGCAGTGCGGCATGTCCGCTCCATGCTGCGTCAGTGCGGTTGCGTTGGCATCTTCCCCAACCATGCCCGGTCGTGAAATTGCCATCCTGCATGTCGGGTATCCAGCTTCCGACGCCGCCACCCGCTTCCTGACGGGCGGCATTGAGCGGCCGCCGCGACTTTTCCTCGCATAAGTGATCCGACCGTACCACCGGTACGGTCCAGACACATCCTGGCAGCCTCATTGGGGCCGCCTGGTCAAACCTATGTTGAGGAAATCAAGATGAAAAACTTCATTGATGCACCTTTTGCAGCGCTATCAAGCACCTGGACGACAAGTCGCCGCGGATTTCTCAAAAGCGCCCTTTCGGGTGCCGCCGCGATGGCGCTGCGGCCTGTGCTGGTCGAGCCCGCTCGGGCTGGGGAGTTATCTGCCGCGGGCCTCGCACCTGCGCAACTCGCCGTCGTACGACGGACCATCGAAGTGAATGGTCGTGCGGCCAGCGTATATGGTATTCAGCAGCAAGACGGTACACCGGGTCTCACGCTGCGCGCGGGCGACTCGTTCAACGTCGTCCTGCGTAATGAAACCGCAGAACCCACCAGTGTGCACTGGCATGGTTTGACACCCCCATGGCCGAGTGACGGTGTCCCCGATGCCCCGCTGCCGCCCATTGCCGCTGGCAGCCAACGCGCATTCAACTTTCCGGTCGATGATCCGGGTACCTACTGGATGCATGCGCACACGCTACAGGAACAGCAGCTCCTGGCTGCGCCGCTCATTGTGGCCGACGCGGACCAGGCGAAGCGCGACGAGCAGGAGATCGTTGTTCTTCTGCATGACTTCTCCTTCACCACCCCTCAGGAGCTACTGGCGCGGCTGACGCAGAACCGCTCCACCACGGCTTCGGCACACGCCATGAGTAGACCGGTTGCCCGCTCAGCCGGCCAGATGAGTCACGACGTTATGACCATGGACGACGCCAGTATGTCCGGCATGGAGATGCCGGAATCCGGAACCGGGCAGGGCTCGGCGGACGGAATGCAGATGCGAGGTTCTGCGATGCCGATGGATCTGAACGACATCGATTACGACGCTTACCTTGCCAATGATCGCACGCTCAACGATCCGGAGATCGTGCAGGTAGAGAGCAGCGGGCGGCTCCGCGTGCGCGTAATTAACGGCGCGACTGCTACGGCCTTCACCGTCGATTTCGGTGAACTCGAAGGTACGCTGATCGCGGTTGACGGTCAGCCTGTCCAGCCTGTAAAGGGCCGGCGATTCCCGTTGAGCATGGGCCAACGCATTGATGTCCGCCTGCAGTTGCCCCGCGAGCCACGTGCGTTTCCGATTCTGGCGCTACGCGAAGGTGGCAGGGAGCGCGCTGGCATCGTCCTTCAGGCCAAAGGCGCGCGGGTCGCCAGGCTCGCCACCACGGGGAGCACGCGCGGACCGGTTCTCGATCTTGCCATCGAAACACAGCTGCGGGCAGCCAGGCCGCTCGTATCGAGGCGCCCCAACAAGTCGTTCGACATGGCGCTCACCGGTGACATGACCGCCTACCGATGGGGCCTCGAAGCGAGTCCGCGCATCGCCGTCGATCGTGGAGACCGGGCCGAGGTGACACTGCGCAACACGAGCATGATGGCTCACCCGATGCATCTGCACGGGCATCATTTCCAGGTCGTCGCGATCGATGGCCGGCGTTTCCCAGGCGCAATCCGGGACACCGTGCTGGTGCCGCCAGGGCGCTCGGTCACCATCGCCGTTGATGCAAACAACCCCGGACAGTGGGCATTTCACTGTCATCACCTGTACCACATGGCGACGGGCATGATGGCAACCTTCGCGTATAACGCCTGAGCGCAGCGAAGCCGCCAGCCCCCGCTGGCGGCAACCCCTGATCTTGACGTGGCCTGCAATTGCGCTGACGACGCCAGATTGGTATCGCAATGCCACCTCGCATGATTGATTGTCCTGGGTAATTCGCGCTCGCGACCGAACGCTTTGAAAGCGCGCCTTTGCAGCGCGCCTGTCGGACAAACTACGACTGAGTGCAGTCCTGATGCAGGCTAACGCATATTGCCTGTGTGGCCCAGCGAATAACGCCCCGGCTGCGGCCAGACGGTGAGGCCGTGGGGTTCCGCGCCAACAGGAATGGACCTGACCGCGCCGGTGGTCGTGTCGATCGCGTAGACCATGTCATCGAACCGGCCGGACAGCCATAACGTCTTGCCATCCGCGCTGACATTGCCCATATCGGGACTGCCACCGCCTGGAATGGGCCAGTTTGCGACGACCTTGCGCGTAGCGAAGTCGATTACCGACACACTTCCCTTGCCGCGGCGCGGTCCGTGGATCAGATTGGAGCCGCGATTGGCCACATAGAGTTTCGTGCCGTCGCGGCTCGGATACAGGCCGTGCGTGCCGACCCCTGTGTTGATGAAGCCAGTCTTCGTGAAGCTGTCGCCGTCAACCACGTAGACGCCATTGGCCATCATGTCGGCAACGTAAAATACCTTGCCGTCCGGGGACACGCGAATGTCCTGTGGCATACCCTTCCTGTCGAGTTCGAGGTAGCCGACTACCTTGCGGTCAACAAGATCAATCTTGGCAAGCTTTCCGCCGAATTCACAGGTGAACAGGGCGTACTTGCCGTCAATCGAAAAATCCGCGTGATTGATTCCCTTGCACTGCGGCACCTCGAGGCTCGATTTCAGCGCCATGGTGTGCGGATCGCGAAAGTCCAGCCGCGCGTGCGCTTCTGCCACCACGATCGCTTCCTTGCCGTCCGGAGTGAAGTACATGTTGTAGGGATCATCGACCATCACTGCCTTTCCAGGCTTTCCGGTCTTCGGATCGATCGGCGTCAGGCTGCCATCGGGTCGACCTTCCGCATTGTTGGCCACCCACAACGTCTGCAGATCCCACGACGGGACGACGTGCTGCGGGCTGTAGCCGACACGAAACCTGTCGACCACCTTGAACGTTGCCGGATCGATCACATAGACGTCGTTCGAGCGTAGATTCGGCACATACACGCGAGGCAAGGCCCCAGCCACCGCCGGGCTGAGATGGGCAGCGCCCGCCTCGCTGTAGAGATTGCTGGCATTCACCACGGGCGGCATGCCAGCTACCGTGGCAACTGCCGGTGCGGCGCACACAGCACCGGCCAGACATAAGCCGGCCAAAGCGGCACTGATTGACGGGGCAAAGCGTGACAAACGACGGGAATACAGATGCATGTCGACTTCCGTTATCGAGACAGTGATCATTAAAAATGAATGAACGTCAGCCCCCCCTTAGCGACCAGCGGTCTCTTTCCTGACGGCGGCGATTGTCTGCGACACGATCGCATCGATGCCCAACTGGCCGATCTCTGCGCTTGAGCGACGCGGGTCGCCACCGTAGACGCCATCGGCAGGCCCAGGTTTCGGACCACTTCGCAGATGTTCGAGCCGCACCATCTGGGGCGCGACCGCCAGCAGCAGCGACGTATCCGCGAGTCCTGCGTGGGTACCGATCTCGCTGTCGCGATACCCGTGCTGCCGCAAAATCTGCGCGTAGCCGTCCGAACTCACGCCGTAGTACTCGGGCGGCACAAATGCCCGCGCATTAGACCCTGCCCATGCCTTGTTGAGCTGGACGACCACCCGCCTGACGTCGTTCTGATAGCCCCCATGATCGCCAAGAAAGACGATGTCCCTGAAACCGTGAACCTTGAAGCTGTTGGCGGCAGCTTCCAGTGTTTTTTCGAATACGTCGTCAGGCACGGTAATCGTGCCGGGAAAGCGCATATGCGAGGTAGGTGGTGCGTAGCCTCCCTCGGGTACATAGGCAATGACGGGCGCAACGAGCGCGTTGCCCAGGCCTTCGGCAATGCGCTGGGAGAGAATCTTCACCCGCACGTTGTGCTTGCCGAGCGCGACGTACGGCCCACTTTGTTCAGTGCCCCCGATCGGGATGATGATGGTCGTCTTGCCCGCGTGAATCTGATCGCGCAACTCGGTCCAGGTGAGATCCTCCAGCTGAACGGTTTTCGGTGTCTGAGCAGGAACGGCCTGGGTAACAACAAACAGAAAGACGGAAGCGAAAGCTCGCCGTAGGGTGAGGCGCATCCTGAATCCTCAAAGAAAGGGTAGCGGTACGACGGGCCAGTTTACGGGACTCCGGATGACAACGGAATGCCTCTTTCGTAATCAGGCGCTATTCGCCCGCTGATGACCGGATTGCCTGAATTGGTGTGCAAGGATGCGCGACAGGTGGTGCGTGCGCGAAAGACAATCGCACCCGATGGTCGAGCACTACCGAACTAAGCCTGACGACAGATGACGCGGTGACCGCAACCCGAGCGATCAGCCTGTTTCCGGCCGGCGGCGCAGGATCACGCGACTGGCTTCTACCCGGGGGGAACGGGCTCTGCCGTTCCGCAAGCAGTAAGCGGGTCCGTCGACCATGAAACTGCTGTTTCTATCGCGAGGCTCACATGGCAAACTGCATGCACTCGACTTGAGATACCTAGACTTTCGCCGCCCTCAACCGTAGCGCATTCCCGATCACCGAAACGGAACTCAATGCCATCGCTGCGCTCGCGATAATGGGGCTGAGAAGGATACCCAGCCACGGGTAAAGTACACCGGCCGCGATCGGGATGCCGATCACGTTGTAGGCGAACGCGAAGAACAGGTTCTGCCGGATATTTTTCATCGTACCCACACTCAGCGCACGCGCCTTCGCTATGCCGCGCAGGTCGCCCTTCACGAGCACCACGCGCGCGCTGCTCATTGCGACATCCGTCCCGGTTCCCATCGCAATCCCGACATTGGCTTGCGCAAGGGCAGGTGCATCGTTGACGCCATCGCCTGCCATTGCGACGATGCGCCCCTGACTCTGCAGTTCCTGAACGTGCCTGTATTTGTCCTGCGGCAACACGCCCGCTTCGACGCCGTCGAGAGCGAGTGCCTTTGCGACCGCATTGGCAGTTACCGGATTATCACCGGTGAGCATGATGATTTTCACGCCGGATTCGCGCAGCAGCCGGATCGCTTCGGGCGTTGTGCTCTTGACCGAATCGGCAACCCCGATGCAGCCTGCCAGCTTTCCGTCGATCGACAGGTACATTACGGTCTGCCCTTGCTCGCGCAGCTTTTCCGCCCGTTCGTTCAGCGCCGCCAGGTCGACGTGGTTATCCTCCATCAGACGGGCATTCCCAAGCAACACTGCATGACCGTCGAGGGTGCCCGCGACACCTTTGCCGGGTACTGCGCCGAAATCCTTCACTTCCTGGATCGCCGCATCGGTGGCCTTCGCCCGGGCGATAATCGCCTGTGCAAGCGGATGCTCGCTCAGCCCTTCGAGACTCGCCGAGTAAGACAGCACATCGGCCTCCGATATGCCGCCAAGCACTTCGACAGCCTGCACCTGCGGTTTGCCTTCGGTCAACGTGCCAGTCTTGTCGACCACCAGTGTGTCGATTTTTTCCATCATTTCGAGCGCCTCCGCATCCTTGATCAGCACGCCCTCCTTCGCGCCCCGGCCGACACCAACGATGATCGAAACGGGTGTCGCCAGCCCAAGCGCACAGGGACACGCGATAATCAGCACGCTGATCGCGACCACCAGTGCATGCGCAAGCGCCGGCGCCGGCCCAACAAGTCCCCATACCGCGAATGACAACGCAGCGATTCCCAGGACAGCGAGCACGAACCATCCGGATACCTTATCGGCCAGCTTCTGGATCGGGGCGCGCGAGCGGCCCGCATCGGCGACCATCTGGACGATCCGCGCGAGCAGCGTTTCGCTGCCAACCTTTTCCGCGCGCATCAGGAATGCTCCAGTCTGGTTCACGGTGGCACCAGTGACCTTGCTACCGGCCCCCTTCTCGGCAGGTATCGACTCACCGGTAATCATCGACTCGTCGATGATCGATTGCCCTTCGATGACCACGCCGTCAACCGGCACCTTCGATCCGGGTTTCACGCGCAGCACATCGCCGACCACCACGACATCAAGTCCCACTTCCTCTTCGGTGCCGTCCGCCTTGACCCGGAATGCCGTGTTCGGTGCAAGACTGATCAGATCGCGGATCGCGCTCGAAGTCCGTGACCGCGCGCGTAACTCGAGCACCTGACCAAGCAGAATCAGCGTGACGATCACCGACGCCGCTTCGAAATAGAGCGGAAGGTCGTTTCCCTGCCGGAAAGCCTGCGGCAATTGCGCAGGAAAGAATAAGGCGAAGAGACTGAAAACATAGGCAACCGCGACACCCAACCCGATCAGGCTGAACATGTTGAGTTGCCAGGTGACGAACGAGCGCCAGCCGCGTTCCAGAAACGGCCAGCCCGCCCATAGCACAACGGGCGTCGCCAGCAACGCCTGGGCACACTCCGACCACGTCACCGACATCAGATGCGGCCACGCCAGATTGGCACCAAGGCGATTGATAAGTGCGCCAAGGTCAAGCGAGGGCAGCATTGCCCCCGTAGTGATCCACAGAAGCGGGATCGACAGCACCAGCGCGACCCAGAACCGGTGGGTCATCGATTCCAGTTCGGGATTGCGCTCCTCCGTCGCCGCCGGCATGACGGGTTCGAGCGTCATCCCGCAGATCGGGCAGTTACCCGGTGCCGGTTGGCGCACCTGCGGGTGCATCGGACAGGTATAAACGACACCGGCTTTCCTTTCGATCGCCGACTGAACCACCGGTTGGCGATGATCCGACACATGGACATATTTCGCCGGCTCCGCCCTGAAGGCATCGCTGCACTTTGTACTGCAAAAATAGTAGGTCGTCCCGTCGAATTCGGTAGAACGCGCGGTGGCTGAATTAATGCGCATTCCGCAAACAGGGTCCCGGACATCGCCCTTCGCAGCATCTGCAGCGTCTCCGGCAAGTGTTTCCGGGTGGGAGTGATGGACAATGTGTTCGTCTTGCATGGGAACTCCACTCAAAGGTCACTGCGCGTGCATCACAGGCTACCTCAACCGGGCTGGCGGGCGGCCGGATGCAGCGTGCCCCTCTCTCCCAACCTGGCCATGCTTGCCCGAACTGTGCCCTGCCATGGCGGCAGGCGACACCCCCCAAGAGCAACGTTGGCATGCGCTGAATCCAGGTGCTGCGATCAATGTGCAAGACACGCTTATGCATTGTCGGCCCCAATTACCCCTTCAGCTTGACTCACATCAAGCCATATCCCGGTGCCCATGAAACCGGCAGCAACCCGCTCTTCGCGAGCCGGCCCTACAAGTTTTCAATAGCCTGAGGTGCCAACGTCCGGACAGGTCAATCGGGTGTTCATACCGGCGTTCGACGGGCCTCCCCCTTGTGCGGCACAGTGGATCAAGCGGATGGGTCAGCGTCGGCTCGACCCGGCCGGCGGCCCTCCGTCGCTGGTCTTGCCTGCGTATTGACCGGGCGCGGCCCGGAATTTGCCGTGGCAGGAAGCGGAGCAAAAATAATACGTGCGGCCCTGCCATGTCTCGTTCGCCGCAGCGTCGCCGCTTTCCAGCGGCATGCCGCAAACCGGGTCGGTGACTTGCATATCGATATCCTCCTGTTCAGTAGAAAACGATGTCCGCTGCCGCAGACACATGAGTTACGCCGCGATGCCTACTCCACCTGCTTCCTGTCCTTTACGCGTGGCGCGTGAGACAGTACACCTTTCGCAAACGGTGCGTTATCCGCTTTGCCCCGACTTCTGAACATTTCCGGCGCAAGAAGACGTGGCACGCGTGCGCTTGCGAAAAGGCCAGCGAGAACGACTACGGCGGTCAGCGTGAAAGACGCGTTGGGGATGAAGGCAACGCTGAACAGGATCCCTGCGATCGCCGAGCCAACCGACTGGCCGAGACTCGCAGCCGAAGTCTGCCAGCCCAGCGCGGTACCCTGCCTCTCGCCGGCGCTTAGTGAGATCCAGTACGTGGCGATAGGGGAAATGATCCCGGCGCTGCCTGCAACAAGCGCGACGACGACTGCCATGGCAACGCCGCTGGCTGCATAGGGGACGGCTGCCAGACTCGCGGCGAGGATGATCAGCGCCGGCGTGAGGAACCAGCGTGTGGCCTCAGGCTTGACGAGCGGGGAAAATACCAGCGATTGGGCAATCAACATGACGAGACTGCACTCGGTAAACATCAGGCCAATCGAGGCCGTTGTCATGCCGAGAATTTGCGTATCGCGCAATGACAGGCCGACTTCGAACGCTCCGACTGCCGCGGCTGTCACCAGAGAAATGGCGAGAAGCCGGATTAGGGGAGTGTAGCCCTTCGCGGGACCGTCCGTTACGTGCAGATCGCCCTCGCGCCGGTTCACGCCCGGCACAAACGCCCAGACGGCCAGCGCGACGGCGACGGCGAGGCCGGAGGTCACAAGAAACGGGGGCCAGTAAGCGTCGGTCGCGCCCACACGCGGCAAGAGGCGGCGCGCGGCATGCATCGTCAGGCTGCCCAGCATTGGACCGACCACGAACCCCGTCGCGCTGGCGATGTTGAGAAGCGCGAAGCGGTGAGCACGCCATTCTTTGGATGGAGCGTGGTCGCCCACAAGTGCGTAGGTGGCCGGCGCGACCGACGATGCAAACAGGCCGCCCAGCGCGCGTTCAGCGTAAAGCAGGGGAAGACTACGAACGACAGCAAACAGGGCAAGTGTGGCGGCAAACCCCACCAGCCCCAGCAAGATCGCTGGACGTCGCCCCCGTCGGTCTGCAAACTGCCCCCACAGCGGCGCAAACAGAAAGAGAGCCAGTGCGTAGGTTCCGGTCAGCAAGCCCGTGTGCCTGGAGAAAGCGGCCGGATCTGTCGTTGGGAGGATCGGCGCAAGCATGCGGGGCAGAATCGGCAACAGAAAGCCATACCCAACGGCGATCGCGAACATGGCCAGCAGTAACGGGCAAAACCGACGCCACGACAGCGGTTGGATGACAGCTTGCAGACTCACGATGCGCCCCTTGTCCGACGCCGGGTTGTAACACTCCGGATTCCACACGGGGGTGCACTTCCGATGAATCGCGAATGATTCACGGCTTGAGCGATAACTGCCACCACGACTAACTGTCCGGACGTCGCTGGGGCGGCGAACTGCGCGCTCAACAGGAGAGACAATGCGCCCACTCGCGGGCATGCCATTACGTCGTGTACCTTCCGTTTGGCTGCATCGACCAGCGACATGGTGTTGCCCCCTCCCGTCATGCGGTCAGTCAGATGAGCTGGGCTCCATTACCAGACATGCACTCGTGCTTCACAGCCGCAATACGGCTCGATTCCTGTCCCCGGCTCCCGCTCAGCGGCTTGCCGCGACAGGTGATGCTGCCGGCATGTCGCGAAGTCCGGTCGCAGTCACGCCATCGCTGGCGATTCGCCTTGCGACTGCCTGTAAATCCTCTCCGGACATCGTTTCCTTCACCAGCAAATTGCCCGCAGCCTGGATGAGCAACGTGCGGTTTGCCGTCAGAATTGAACAGGCCTTCTCTGGAACGCCGCGTCAATCAGTTCACGCACCGCCGCGTCGATGGCGGTCGCCGTCGCTTCGCCGTATTGCCGCGGGCGCCAATCGGCGCCGGCTGGCATGCCCAATGTGGAGACGCTTTCCGGCTCATAGGCGACCTGCCCGAGCCTTGAGTCCATGCCGAAGCGCACGACCATGCTGCGGGCAATGTCGCTGGCTTTGGCCAGATCATCGGCCGCGCCTGTGGACACTTCTTCGAAGATGAGGCGTTCGGCCGCACGACCGCCAAGCAGTACCGCCATCCGGTTCATCAACTCCCCCTGGTCCATCAGGAAGCGGTCTTCGATGGGGCGTTGAATCGTGTAGCCAAGGGCGGCGATACCCCGGGGAATGATCGATATTTTCTGCACGGGGTCGACGCCTGGTAGCGCCATCGCCACCAGCGCATGCCCCATCTCATGATGGGCCACGACCTCCCGCTCATGCGGATTGAGCAGACGGTTGCGCTTCTCGAGCCCGGCCACGATCCGCTCGATTGCCTGCGTGAAATCGTCCAGTGTGACGTCCTCTGCATTGCGGCGCGTTGCAAGCAGCGCGGCCTCGTTGACCAGGTTCGCCAGATCCGCGCCGGAAAAACCGGGGGTTAGCGCCGCGATGTCCGCAACCGGAACGCCAGAAGCCAGCCTGATTTTCTTCAGGTGGACCTCGAGGATTTCACAACGTCCTCTCTTGTCCGGCCGGTCCACCAGCACCTGCCGGTCGAAGCGTCCCGCCCGCAGCAGCGCCGGGTCGAGAATCTCGGGACGGTTGGTCGCGGCAAGGAGCACCACGCCGATCGAGGTATCAAAGCCGTCGAGCTCACTCAACAACTGGTTGAGCGTTTGTTCTTTCTCGTCATGACCGCCGCCACCGGGCAGAGCACTGCCCCGCGCCCGGCCGAGTGAGTCCAGCTCGTCGATGAACACGATGGCTGGTGCGTGCTGGCGTGCCTGCTCAAAGAGATCGCGCACGCGCGCGGCACCGACGCCGACGAACATCTCGACAAATTCCGAGCCCGAGATCGAAAAGAACGCCACACCCGCCTCGCCGGCGACGGCCCGGGCCAATAACGTCTTGCCTGTACCGGGCGGCCCGACCAGCAGAACCCCCTTCGGCACGTGCGCGCCGAGCCTGCCGTAACTGCGTGGATCCTTCAGGAAGGACACCACTTCCTTCAGCTCATCCTTGGCTTCATCAACCCCCGCCACGTCGGCAAACGTGACCTTGGTGTCCTTCTCGACATAGATCTTCGCCTTGCTCTTGCCGATCGCCATCATGCCGCCCGCCCCGCCTCCCATGGCCATCGGACGGATCAGGAACATCCAGACAAGAGCAAAACCGATAGCTGGCATCAGCCAGCCCAGGATCGTCGGAAGCAAGCCGGGCGAGGGTTCGCCTGAAAACGCCAGATTCGCCCTGGCGAGCTCCTGCGCAAGCCCCGGTTCGACCCGAAGCGTCGAAAAATGCTGCGGCTTGCCCGCCTCCACGTCCTTCGCCGTCACGTCCTTGTAGGTGCCGGTAATCTGAGTCGGCCCAATCACGAGATCCGTGACCTTGCCCTGGCTCACCAGCTGCTGGAATTCGCTGTAGGCAATCGTCTTGATGTGATCCGGTTTGGTGAAAAGGCTTTGAATCATCAATACCGTCAGGAACGCGGCGACGATATACAGGACGTTGATCTGATGCTCGCGCTTGATTTCCATGACCCGCCCTGATCAGTGCCGTCCCGCCGGGCCATGCGTCGAGCCGCCGCGAAGCGCGCCGAGGCGCGGCATAAACGCCGGCACATCGCCCATGTACTGGTGATACGCCGGCCCGAACTCCGCCATCGATTCCCGTTCCTCGATGCGTGCAAGTCGTGTGTACATGAAGACGAGCACGGGAAACATCGCCAGGGTCAGCAGCGTCGGCCATTGCAGCAGGAAACCAAACATGACCAGCACGAAGCCGTCATATTGCGGATGACGCACATATGCATAGACGCCGGTCGTTGCGAGCGCGTGGCGACGCTGCGCGGCGTAAAGGACCTGCCAGCCCGCAGAAATAAGCCAGAAGCCGCCACCGATGAAAACGAAGCTGAGCAGATGGAATGGACCGAAATGCGGGTTCGCCTTCCAGCCGAACAGTTCCTCCAGCAAATGGCCGCCATCGTGCGAAAACCAGTCCACCTGCGGGTAGTGGCTTTGAAGCCAGCCCGAGAGCAGATAGATCGTCAGCGGAAAACCATACATTTCCGTGAACAGCGCAATAAGGAAAGCGCTGAACGCGCTGAAGGAGCGCCAGTCCCGCTTCGTCTTCGGCTTGAAGAAGGTGAACGCAAAGAGGATAAAGATGGCCGAGTTGACCACGACCAGCAACCACAAACCGTAAGCGGGCGGATTGTCATGCATGACAGGCTCCTGGCAGATGCCGGCAATCAGTGCTGGTGCGGGGGGGTGTTCCCCGGGCGATCCGGGTCCCCGTCCCCGGAGTGTTCGCTTTCGTCATGTCCACCGTGACCGTGGTGCATGAAAAGATGCATCAGCGGACACGCGAGGATGAACAGGAAGGGCCACCAGCCGTACAGATGTGCCCGGTGCTCGGTCACCAGATAAAACCCGCCGATGACCAGAAAGCCAATCAGTACAAGGTTGGCACGCGAGACGGAGAAGCTGCCCGCCTTGCGATCATGATTTCCATGTTCCATCTCGACCTCCGCAGTCGCAGGGCAACGAATGTAGTGAGCCCAGACTATGCTCCGGTGAAAAAACACTCTTGATTCAGATCAACCGTCATGGTGCGCAGGACATTCTCAAGCGAAAGGGTGACCGCGATGGGTGGCCGGAAAACTCGCAGCGCTGACCTGCGCATTCGTCATCGACAGCACGTACCCAGTGCATCGAATGGCGTCGCCAAGGGTTATGTCAAGAGCAAACACGCGCTATGACCCATCCGGGGCGTTGCCCGGTTGCGCGACCATCATTGGCCGGTCTCTTCACTCGCTGCTCATGCTGTGAGCCGCGTCTCTGCGCGACCCGGGCGGCCTGGATCACAGTATTGCAGGGCTGTCCGGCAATTCGTTTGCGGAGTCCCGGCACGCGGGAAAGTGCCGCTTCAGGAGCTGGGCGACCGCCTGAACCCCGCTGATCGCACCCTCGCGGTACGTACCCTGTCGAAAAGCCTCTTCCATCGTATGGCATATCGTTTGCCATTCCTGCGCCCCGACCCTCGCGTGCACGCCCCGATCGGCGACGATCTCGACGTCTCTATCGGCAAGCAACACGTAAATCAGCACGCCGTTGTTGTGCTCGGTATCCCATACCCGCAATTGCGAGAAAACATCGACAGCGCGCTCTCGCGCCGACTGCCCGTTAAAGAGTGCCGTGCTGTGGAGCGCACCTTCGATTGCGAAACAGACCTCACCGACGTGCTCCGCATCGCAAATCCTGATTGCCTGCTCGATCGCGATCAGGGTGTCACGCGGAAACGCTCTGTTGACCTTTCCACGAGTGGTGAAGAGATGTCCAACAATACGCTTGATATTCATCTCACCACCTGCCTGACGCGCCACCGCCACCGAAGCCGCCACCGCCACCACCGAATCCGCCACCGCGCCCGCCGCGTCCAGATCCCCCGCCACGACGCCCGAGGCCGTAGGTTCCAATGTAGCCTCCCATCCCGCCGCCGATCAGTGTGAAGACGAAGGCGATCACACCTGCGACAATCGTTGCCGCGAGGCCAACGGCCAGCAGCCAGGCAACCACTGCCACCACACCGCCAGCGATGGCCGCTCCTGGCAATCGGCCGAACATGGAACGCAGGGCGCTGCCAAAGACGATCGCCAGCATGAAAATAACGGGCGCAAATCGCCAGATGTCTGGTGGACCTTCTCCTTTTTGAGACTGCGGAGGCGGCAATGCTTCCCCGTCAGCCACCCTGATCATCTGATCGATTCCTGTGGTAATCCCGCCAAAGAAGTCACCGTCCCGGAACCGCGGCACAATAATTTCGTTGATGATCCGGTTACTGGTTGCATCAGTGAGCGCACCCTCCAGGCCGTAACCGACCTCGATGCGCAGCGTACGGTCATTTTTCGCGACAATGAGCAATGCGCCGTCGTCGACCTGCTTGCGTCCCAGCTTCCATTGTTCAACCACGCGCATCGAATATTGCTCAATGGTCTCCGGCGCGGTGGTGGGAACGATCAGAACGGCGATCTGGGTACCCTTTCTGCTCTCGAACGCCTGCAGCGTCTGCTCGAGCTCACTTACCTGGTCACCTGTGAGCGTACCGGTCTGATCGGTGACACGGGCCGTCAGAGGCGGCACGGCAACCTGCGCCATGGCAACCTCGGAGCCGCACAGCGCCAAGCCGGCGACCAGCGCCAGAAACACTTTAAGCGCATTCAATTGGTGGCTCCCGCCGGTGGCTGCGCTTTATCCGGCGCTGCACTGAAATCGACGCGCGGTGGTTTGGCGATTTCCTGCTCGTTGACGACCGAAAAGTTGGGCTTTTCCTGATAGCCGAACGCCTTCGCCGTGAGATTGGATGGGAACGACCGGATTGTGACGTTGTACGCCTGAACCGCCTGGATATACCGGTTACGGGCAACGGTGATCCGGTTTTCCGTACCCTCAAGTTGCGCCTGCAGGTCCCGGAAGTTCGCATCCGACTTCAGTTGCGGATAGTTCTCCGAAACGACCAACAGTCGGGAGAGCGACGAGGTCAATTGTCCCTGGGCGGCCTGGAATTTAGCGAATTCTTCAGGATTATTGAGCACGTCAGAGGTCACCTGAATCGAACCAACGCGAGCCCGCGCTTCGGTCACCTGGGTGAACACGTCACGCTCCTGAGCGGCGTAGCCTTTGACGGTGTTCACCAGGTTAGGCACGAGGTCAGCACGACGCTGATACTGATTGACAACCTCGGACCAGCTCGCCTTAACCTGTTCATCCTGAGTTTGCAGGGTGTTGTAGCCGCAACCCGCGAGGCTTAGCACGAGGAGCGCTGCCAGGACAACCCATATTTTTCGCATTCCGTATCTCCAGCGTTATATCGGCAACCCGATGGTTGGCCGGCACCCGATCCGTCTTATGCAACGACTCCCAAAACCCCGAAGGATCCTGTGCCATCGAGCAAACACGCACGATCCGACACCTGTACCATCCATCGTGCGGTCGTCACCGCCCGTGCAATTTGACCTGCCTCAATGAAAATCCCCGTTCCGCCTCACATAAGTGCAAACCGGGCGCATGAAATGACTTCACGCCACGCACCGCCTCGCGCTCCGCTCGGGCGATGACCAGCCATTGGCGGCCAGAATGAAAGTACGGCCGGACGCTTGACCTGGATCAGTCCGTCAGTCCGGCACGTGACTAGGCTTGTTTGCATGTGTTGGCCGCTTGCGCCGGAGTTGACAGATTCCTCCATCGCAGGGGGAAATTTTTGTTCCGGATGTTCGCGTATCCCTTCGTGGTCGCTTGCGGCCTGGTGGCCGCGAGGTTGCTTTCCGGGCGCGATAACCTCCTCTATCCGGAATAAGGAAGGGCGCGCGGTGCGAACCACGTTGGGATACAGGTGAATTCTGATGTCGTCGCGTGCCACACCTTATTGATCGTTTACCGGGTCGCCGACGCACGTAAATCAGTCCATGGATCCGCACATCAAAGGTAAGCGTCTGATCTGTACCGTTCCCCCGCCTTGCGTAGATGATGCAATCATCGCCTGCGACGGGCACGAATGACCGACAGTGTCCACGAACAGCGGAGAATGGACACGGTGTCTCAGACAGTCGAGTTACCCGCCAAGCGCCAGAACCGACGGCATCCATTGGAGTGGAAACGATCGGTCGTTGAGCAGACGCTTGAGCCCGGCGCCGCGGTCGCCCGGGTTGCCCGCGAGAACAACATCAACGCCAACCAGGTGTGGGCCTGGCGCAAACTTTACGCTCAGGGTCTGCTAGTTGAGGACGCGCAGACGCAGACCATGTTGCCTGTCATAGTCGACGCACAGTCCGACCGATCGACAGTTCAGGCGCCGGATGCGCCAGATGCTCCCGCACCCGCCGTCTCTGCAAAGGGCAGCATTCAGCTTCAACATGGTAATACGTTGCTTCGGATAGAAGGCGTGCCTGACGCGACGATATTGCGCCTGGTCCTCGAGCGGATTCTTAGATGATCGGCCTGCCTGCAAACACCCGGATCTGGATCGCTGCGGGCGTCACTGACATGCGCGCCGGCTTCAATTCGCTCGCCGCGAAGGTGCAGACGGTGCTTGAGAGAGACCCGTATGGAGGCCATGTTTTTATCTTCAGAGGCCGCCGCGGTGACCTTCTGAAGGCGTTGTACTGGAGCGATGGCGGCCTATGTTTACTTGCGAAGCGTCTTGAGAAGGGGCGTTTCGCCTGGCCCCGCGCCGACGCCGGAGTTGTGGCTCTCACGACGGCGCAGCTAGCGTTACTGCTCGAAGGCTTTGACTGGCGAGAACCCGTCGACGCAGCACGCCCGCGCAGCGCTTTGTAAACGTCTGTTACCCGATGATCCGTGTGCACCAGATGGTCGTAAACTGTCGCAATGGATCTGGCCGATACCGACCTGCCCGACGACATTGACGCGCTGAAGGCGCTGGTACGCGCGCATGCGGCGTCGGCCCATGCAAACGCGCAGCGGGTCGCTGAACTGCAGGATCAGCTCAGCTCTCGCACGATCGAGATCGAACATCTGAAGCTGACGATCGCAAAGCTTCGCCGTATGCAATTCGGTCGTAAGTCCGAGAAGCTGGAGCGTCAGATCGAGCAGCTTGAGCTACGACTTGAGGACCTTCAGACCGACGAAGGTGCGGCCGCCCAGGCTGACGCGAAGAAGACGCAGCCACGTCGCGAGAGCACCGGTCGTAAATCACTACCCGATCACCTTGAGCGAGAAGAGCGCGTACATCTACCCATTGATGAGCACTGCCCAGGATGTGGTGGCGCGCTCAAGCCGCTGGGCGAAGATGTGTCCGATCAGCTCGAATACGTGCGTGCGCACTTCCGCGTCATCCATCATCGGCGCCCCAAGTTCGCCTGTTCGTGCTGCGACTGCATCGTACAGGCCGCGGCGGCGAGCCGCCCAATCGATCGTGGTCTTCCGGGGCCGGCACTGCTCGCACATATCGCCACATCAAAGTTCGCGTACCACATCCCGTTCTACCGGCAGTCCGTCATGTACGCGCGCGACGGCGTCGAGATCGAACCGGGCACCATGGGCCACTGGCTGGGTAGTGTGACGTGGCTGCTCAATCCATTGGTCGACGCGGTGCGCCGCCACGCACTTGGCGGCGCCAAGGTTCACGGTGACGACACGCCGCTGCCGGTGCTCGCGCCCGGCAATGGCAGGACGAAGACAGGCCGGCTCTGGGTGTATGTGCGCGACGATCGGCCCAGTGGTTCCCTGGAAGCTCCTGCGGTCTGGTTTGCCTATACACCGGATCGTCGCGGCGAACATCCCCAGCGACATCTTGCCAACTTCCAGGGCGTACTGCAGGCAGACGCATTCGCCGGTTACGCGGAGTTGTACGTCGGTGGTGCGATTCGAGAGGCAGCGTGTATGGCACATGCACGACGAAAGCTGCACGATTTGCACGCTGTGCGGCCATCGCCGATTACCAGCGAAGCATTGAAGCGCATCGGCGCACTCTATCGCATCGAAGAGCACATTCGTGGGAAGCCACCTGAAGAACGACGGCGCATCCGCCAGGCGCAAGCCGTTCCGCTGCTTGATGACATGAAGCGGTGGTTCGAGGCGACGCTTCTCACACTCTCCGCGAAGTCCGACACCACCAAAGCGATCCAGTACTCGTTGAATCGCTGGCCCGCGCTGGTCTATTACTGCAGCGATGGTCAGGCCGAAATCGACAATCTGATCGCGGAGCGTGCATTGAGGGGCGTGGCGATCGGGAGGCGGAATTTTTTATTTGCCGGCGCAGACTCAGGCGGGGAGCGCGCAGCCGCCATGTACAGCCTGATTGGTTCTGCCCGCCTGAATGGCATTGACCCCGAAGCCTACCTGCATTACGTCATCGAACGCATCGCCGATCACCCAGCGAACCGGATTGACGAACTACTACCCTGGAACGTCGCCCCCTTGCTGCCCGCCTCCGCACACATCGATCCAATCCGCTAGCAGTCAAGCCGGTCGTGCGTCAACATCAATCGTGACGGTGCCGATCGAATGCTTACCATCAAAGCGGCTTGCAACCTTTCTGGAGAAGCATGATGCAATGGTTATCGGGCAACTGGATCTGGGTGCTGCTGGCAGTTGGCATTTTCGTCATGATGCGACGCGGCGGAATGGCTTGCGGCATGGGAGGACATCGTCATACATCGCGTGAACAACCAGCGAATGACGATCGCTCACCTCACGATCCGGTCAACGGCCATTCTGTTGATGGATCGCATGCGCCGACCGCCGTATTTGATGGACAGACGTACTACTTCGAATCGGAGCAGTCACGGGACGAATTCAACAAGGACCCTCAGCGCTTTACGAACGCCCGCACCCACCGGCACCACGGTGGGTGTTGAGCCGCGGATTGCGATCTCCAGCGTCGCCCGCCTCGCGACAAACAGATAAGCGGATGTCTGCATGAGCAAAAAGCAGGCAGGCACATCGCACGCGGCCGAACCATCCGGTCCGGATTAACCGGACGAAGACAGTCCGCCAGCGGCCGGGACGTTGATACCATTCCGGGACGTGATGCAGCCGGAAAGGATGGCGCCATCAAGCGTATCGTCGATCACCTCAGCCCGCACACAACCCGGGTCGTCGCACTTGCGCGCCCATCCGACCGCAACACCAGCACATGGCACTTCCAGCGCCACGTTTCGCATCGCGATGGCATGGACGCCACCGGACCACCGTTGCGCCCCGGTCTTCGTGCCGCAACCTTGTCGCTCCATGTGCGTTTGACTCGGCTCTTCTGACTGAGCGCGACTGTCCATCGCCATTTCAGGCAATCATCTGCAGCGCAGTGTGCGACGAAAGTCCACCGGCAGCCTGTAACGTCATTTCCCGCCGTGTCTGGCCTGCCACTTCTTCATGTACGCGATTTCTTCCCTTTGAGCCCTGATAATGTTTTTGGCCAGTCGCTTCATGTCGGGATCCTTGCCGTATTTCACCTCTACCTCAGCCATGTCGATGGCGCCCTGATGGTGAGGCATCATGTGAGACACAAAATCCTTGTCAGTGTCCCCGGTATACGGAGGTGCACTCATCTCCCTCATCATCCTTTCATCGGCTTCCCTGAACGCGGGTGTCGACGGACTCGAACCGCTATCCGCCGAACTGGACATATTCATTCCGGGCATGGATGCGCTATCCTGGGCGCCTGCAGGCGACGCCATCATGATTAATCCGGCAGTTGCGCAGATAGATGCGACACGAAGGGCAGAAAGGCCTCTCATCTTCAATCTCCTTTTGGGAAGGTTCATGCTCTGTAGTAATGGCGTTGATACTGCCCGTGGTCGAGATGCACAGCGAGCCCGTGCTCATCATGGCCGTGCCGACCGCCGTTCATCCTCTGCATCATCACTGGTTCGCCTGTCCTGTAAAAAAGGCAAACGTCAAGACGACGAAGACTGTTGAAAATGTTATCGAGCGTGGTCGTGTCGTTGAAGATGAAGATATGCGTCATCTCAACAAGGCTTCCGCCGGCGCAAGCCCGTTCCAGCTCTGTCCCGGGAGCAGCGTGGTTACGCGCCGACCGTCGGGTGAAATCCCGCTTCCTCAATGACTGTGAGCAGACGGTCCGATGGCAAGACAGAATCGATTTTTACGATTTTGGTGGCGATATTGATGTCGATCCTCGCCGTCGGGTCGGCACCGGTGATTGCACGGCTAATGGAATTTGCGCATCCACCGCACGACATATCCCTGACTTCGAATTCCATGTTTAGCTCCACAAACAAATCGGAATGATCAGCCTAAACCTTGCCATGGTGGGAAGGTCAAGAGCCTGGAGCCGACGATGCATCGGGCAGCACCAGTCGCAGCCAGACCGACAGTATGCGCGGCTGGGATCGCCCGGCATCGGCGGATACTGGACTGGCTCGCGACCGCACTGGAAAACACGTCGCTTCGTGCGTGAGAGGAACCTGGCCTGTGGGCCGGATCCGTCCCGTCCCCAGGGAGAACTTTCCCCCCGCTCACGAATACCGCAACAACGTCGCAATATTCCGGTTAAAGCAACACGGTTGCATCAAATCCAGGCTTGCCGGAGGGCGCTTCACCATCCGTGGTGCTGCGCCCTCCCAAGAGCGATGGGCGGCGATTCGGCGCAGCTTCCTTTCCTTCCCCGGCGCTCTGGCTCCCCGCCCGGCACCATCACACTTATGTGAATTTGATATCAGTTCTATCCGACTGGTGACCTTTATCGATGAGTAGTTGAAAGGTAGATTGCCTGCTGCGATTTCAGGCCAAGGGCAATCCATGAACCAGCGCATCTACCGTCGATTCAGATCCGCAGTCAGGGCGGGCGTTGTCAGCTGTGCCCTGAGCACCTGCACGGCCGTAAGTGCCGCCGATCAGAGTCCTCTGGTCATCAGGGAACAGGGAAGCTTCGCTGCCGGCGGCACGGTGACGACAGCACCAGGAACCTTCGACCCGCGTAGGCCGATGGACCCGGCGGGCCAAAGCTACCACGGCGACCACGCCTATGCCTTCTACGAGATCCCCGGCAACGCCCGGAAGTATCCGATCGTCATGTTGCACGGCGCAGGTCAGTTCTCCAGGAGCTGGGAAACGACGGCCGATGGCCGTGAAGGGTTTCAGACCATCTTCCTGCGCCGCCGGTTTGGTGTGTACCTGGTCGACCAGCCGCGCCGCGGCGATGCCGGTCGCAGCATGGTCGGGACGACCATCAAGCCAACGCCTGACGAGCAGCTCTGGTTCAACCAGTTCCGCATCGGTCTATGGCCGAAGTGCTTTGCCCATGTGCAGTTTTCGTGCGATCCGGAGACGTTGAATCAGTTCTTTCGCGCGATGACGCCGAACACCGGCCCGTTCGACGAGAACGTCATCTCGGACGGTGTTGCGGCCATCTTCAGCAAGATCGGCCCCGGCATCCTGTTCACGCACTCCCAGGGCGGCGGTCCCGGCTGGCTCATCGCCATCAGGAACGCGAACGTCAAGGCCATCGTGGCTTTTGAGCCAGGCAGCAGCTTCGTCTTTCCGGAAGGCGAAGTGCCGCCCGCGATACCCAGTGCGTTCGATACCGTCAAGGGCGAGGCCGTTCCCATGAGCCAGTTCATGGCGCTGACGAGGATTCCTATTCTCGTCATCTACGGCGACAACATCCCCGATCACCCGGTAGACCTGCCTGCCCAGGATAGCTGGCGTGCGCGGTTAGAAATGGCGCGATTGTGGCGCGACACCGTGAACAGGCATGGTGGCGACGTGACCTTGATACATCTGCCGGACATCGGCATCCGGGGCAACACACATTTCGCCTTCTCTGATCTGAATAACGTCCAGATCGCCGATCTGGTGTCGAAGTTCCTTGCGCAGAAGCATCTGGATTAATGCACTTCGCCCGACCTTTCGCAAAGTCCTGCGAACCCATCAATCTCAAAGAACAGGATAGGAGTTCAGGTTCAAATGAGCGATGAAGTCGTCAACAAAAACCGGCGTGAGTTCCTCGGAAGGTCCGCGCTTGCTTTCTCATGTGCACTGACAGGAGTTCCAGCAATGGCCACCACCGCTGCCGCCGCCACCTTCGACTACAGAAAGAATCCGTTCACGCTGGTCTACGAAAACGCGAGCACGAAGAACGAACCGGGCAAGGTCAATATCCACCCGGTCAACTACGATCTCAACGGCCTGAACATCGTCGCCAACGTCTATACCCCGGCTAACTACGATCCGAAGAAGAAGTACGCCGCGATCGTGGTCGCCCACCCCAATGGCGGGGTGAAGGAGCAGACCGCCGGCCTGCACGCGCAGCGCCTGGCCGAACTGGGCTACATCACGATCGCCATGGATGCCGCATATCAGGGCGGCAGTGGTGGCGAGCCACGCAGCACGGACAAGCCGCAGTTTCGCACCGAGGACATCCACGGTGCGGCGGACTTCATCACCCTCTATCCGGGCGTCGATCCCGAACGCCTGGGGCTGCTTGGCATCTGCGGTGGCGGCGGGTATTCCCTGAATGCGGCCAAATCCGACAAGCGCTTCAAGGCCGTGGCAACGCTGAGCATGTTTAATTCCGGCCGTGTTCGCCGTAACGGCTTCGCGGACTCGCAACTGAACACGCTCCAGCAGCGCCTCAAACAGGCTTCAGACGCACGTGCGCAGGAAAAGGCCGGCGGAAAGATCCTCTACTCCGGCGACGCCGACATGACCGACGCGCAGATCGCCGCGCTGCCGTTCGAGATGTACCGGCAGGGCTACGAGTACTACTGGCGCACCCACGCACATCCCGGTTCGACCTTCAAATACACCACGAGCAGCCTGCTCGACCTGATGCGGTGGGATGCCACCGACCAGATCGAACTGATCGAGCAGCCCCTGCTGATGATTGCCGGCAGCAAGGCCGACAGTCTGTATATGACCGAGGAAGCCTTCGCCAAGGCAACGGGCACGAAGGACAAGGAACTGTTCGTGATCGAGGGCGCCACGCACATCGAAACCTACTGGGTGCCCAGATATGTGGACGCCACGATCGGCAAGCTGACACCGTTCTACGCGAGAACCCTGTGATCCCGCACGCGGTGCGACGATTCACCCTGCCTCTGCTGACTGGAGGAAGTTGATGACTAAGCGCCCTGATAACCCGGATCCTGTGGTGGTCGCTCCACCCGCCACCGTGCTGGCCGTCGGCGCCACCGGCAGCATCGGCCGCATGGTGGTAGCCGAGGCCCTTCGGCAGGGATACGCGGTTCGGGCATTGGTTCGCGACGAAGCCAAGGCGCGTCGCGTTCTGCCGCCAGAGACGCAACTGGTGGTCGGCGAGGTTACGTCCGGGGAAGGCCTGGCAAGGGCAGTCGAGGCCGTTGATGCCGTTGTCTTTACGCTGGGCGCAGGAAGCATGCGTGGCGAGCGTGCGGAAGCGGTCGACTACGGCGGCGTACGCAACGTGTTGATGGCCCTGGGCCATCACAAGCCCCGGATCGCGCTCATGACCGCCATTGGCGTGACCAAACGTGAAGATCCCCACCTGGGCGCACTCGGAGGTCACGACTGGAAACGGCGATCCGAGCGGCTGGTGCGTGCCAGCGGTTGCGTCTACACCATCGTCAGGCCCGGCTGGTTCGACTACAACGAACCCGATCAGCAACGGCTGGTGTTACTGCAGGGCGATACCCGCTGGGCCAGCGACGCCAGCGATGGGGTGGTCTCGCGCCAGCAGATCGCCGAAATGCTCGTGCGCAGCCTTTCAACACCCGCTGCTGCTTTCAGGACTGTCGAACTGGTGGCGGAGCGTGGGCCTGCGACCCAGGATCTTGATGCGCTGTTTGCGCCGCTGGTCGCCGATCCGCCTGGTTCGATGGACGGGGTACGCGACGTCAACAACATGCCGCTCGAAAAAGAACCCTCACGCGTTCGCGAGCAACTGGTCGCGCAGCATGCTGCCGGTCATTGAAATCTTGCGCACCGGCTGTTGCCAACGGCCTGCGAAATACGGAGGAACGTCATGAAACTGTTCGCGCGGGCGCTCATTCTATCGGCTGCAATCCTGAGCGTGAGCAATCCGGTCCCTGCTCAGGAAAAGGTATCTCCAGTGTCTGAAAAGCCCACGCTGACCAACAGTAAGCAACCGACCCGGGCCCAGCAGTTGATGGGTGACGTCGACCCCAAGCTCGCAGAGCTCACCGACAAGGTGCTCTTCGGCGACGTGTGGGAGCGCAGGCAGCTCTCAAAGCGTGACCGCAGCCTGGTCACGGTTGCGGCGCTCATCGCGCTCAATCGCCCCGACCAGCTTCGTTCGCATATGGCGTTGGCCCTGCAGAACGGTGTGACCAGAGAGGAACTGGTCGAGACGATCACGCAGCTCGCCTTTTATACGGGCTGGCCCAATGCCGTTTCCGCAGTGCCGGTCGCGCGCGAGGTATTCCGGACAGCGGATGCTTCGGCGAGCCAGCCCGCTCGGGGAGCGCAGGCTCGGGAGGATCGAACGATCACCGTCATACGCGCGGGGTCCCTGCCCTCCGCTCACGGATCTGCCGACCATTTCACCGGCCAGGTACAGGTGGATTCACGGTTCCAGACGCAGGCGCCTGCACGCACCGGTGGCGCGATCGTGACGTTCGAGCCGGGTGCGCGCACGGCCTGGCACGCCCATCCACTGGGACAGACGTTGATTGTCACGGCCGGTATGGGACTGGTGCAGCAGTGGGGTGGGCCGGTACAGGTCATCAAGCCAGGCGACGTCGTCTGGATTCCCCCCGGGGTCAAGCACTGGCATGGCGCCACCCGCACCTCGGGCATGACGCACGTTGCGATCGCGGAAGCGCTTGATGGCAAGTCGGTCGACTGGATGGAACGGGTGACGGATGCCCAGTATCTGGCAGGTCAGCCCAGGTAATGCAAGGCGTCGCGCAACACCGTGAAGGCGGGTGAACTCTGGCGCCGGCTCGGATAGTAGAGGTGGTATCCCGGGATGGGTGGGCACCAGTCAGCTAGTACGCGTATCAATAGACCGTCCTTGATATGCCTCTGCACCAGGTCCTCCGGCATGTACGCCAGTCCGAGCCCCTTGAGGGCCGCGTCCAGACGCATGCCGATGTTGTTGAAGACGAGCTGGCCTTCAACGCGCACTTTCAGCTCTTCCCCTTTCTTCCCGAACTCCCAGGGGAAGATGCCGCCATAGGTTGGCAGGCGAATCGTGATGCAGTTGTGGCGGATGAGGTCGCGCGGGGTCTTCGGTCGCGGATGCCGGGCGAAGTAGTCCGGAGAACCGATCACGGCCATTCGCACGTCGGGACCAATACGCACGGCGATCATGTCTCTCGCGACCTGTTCGCCGAGGCGGACGCCGGCGTCGTAGCCCTCGGCCACGATGTCGGTCAAGCCGTAGTCCACGGTGACCTCGATATGGATGTCCGGATGCTCCGGCAGGATTTTGGCGAGCACCGGCTGCAGGACCGTGATAGCCGGATGTTCACCGGCTGTGATGCGCAGCGTGCCTGCCGGCTTGTCCCGGAATTCGCTGAGCAGGGCCAGTTCGGTGTCGATCTCCTCGAATCGGGGGGCGATCACCCGTAACAGCCGATCGCCCGCCTCAGTGGGGGAAACGCTGCGGGTCGTGCGCGCGAGAAGCCGCACGCCTAGCCGATCTTCCAGCTGTCGCATGGCCCGGCTCAGTGCCGGCTGTGACATGCCGAGCCTGGCGGCCGCGCGGGTAAAGCTGCGCTCGCGCGCCACGACCGAAAAAATCGCGAGCTGGTCGTAGCCTTCGATCGACATTTATACGCTCCGGTTATAAACCCTTTCCGATTATGCCACCTAGTATCGCCAATCGTTCGGGTCTAGAGTTACCTTTACTGGAGGGCATCATGAACACACGCAAACTCGGCAGCAGCCAGCTCGAAGTGTCCGCCATCGGCCTCGGCTGCATGGGCCTGAGTCATGGCTACGGACCTGCCACGGACACCCGGCAGGCTGTGTCGCTAATCCGCGCGGCGGTGGACCGCGGTGTGACCTTCTTCGATACCGCCGAGGTCTACGGCCCATATCTCAACGAGGAAGTGGTCGGTGAGGCGCTCGCTCCAATGCGCGACAAGGTGGTGATCGCCACCAAGTTCGGCTTCACCTTCGGCGACGACAACCGGCAGCAGATCCTCAACAGCCGGCCGGAGCACATCCGCTGGGCTGTCGAAGGCTCGCTCAAACGCCTGCGTACCGACGTGATCGATCTGCTGTACCAGCACCGGGTTGACCCCGAGGTGCCGATCGAGGATGTGGCCGGTACGGTCCGGGATCTGATCGCCGAAGGCAAGGTAAAACACTTCGGCCTGTCCGAGGCGGGCGCGCAGACTGTCCGCCGCGCCCACGCCGTGCAACCCGTCACGGCCCTGCAGAGCGAATATTCGATGTGGTGGCGCGAGCCCGAGACGGAGATCCTGCCGACTCTGGAAGAGCTTGGAATTGGCTTTGTGCCATTCAGCCCGCTGGGCAAGGGGTTCCTGACGGGCGCCATCAAGGAGGGCACGACCTTCGGCAGTGACGACTTCCGCAGCATCGTGCCCCGGTTCTCGCAGGAAGCGCTACAGGCGAACCAGGCGCTGGTGGACGAACTCGGCCGGATAGCCGGGGACAAAGGGGTAACGCCCGCCCAGATCGCCCTGGCGTGGCTGCTGGCCCAGAAGCCCTGGATCGTGCCGATTCCCGGCACCACCAAATTGCACCGGCTCGAAGAGAACCTCGGCGCCGCATCGGTGGCGCTGTCCGACGACGACCTGCGTACGATCGCCGGCGTTCTGGAGCGGGTCCAGATTCAGGGCGAGCGCTACCCCGCCGCGCTGCAGGCCCGCGTGGGACGATAGGTCAGGAGAAGCCACGATGTCATTGTCTGCGGACCACTTTCGCCGGACGCTCGTGACAGCACTCGCAACGCTTCCCGTGTCCGGCATCGCGGCAGCGTCAGGCTCGGGTGGTGAGCAGCGACGCGCCGGATCGCGCACGCTCGTGGCCTACTTTTCCCGCACCGGCAACACGCTGGTAATCGCCGGCCTGATCCATCGGTCACTCAACACCGACCTGTTCGAGATCCGGCCCGCCGCCCCTTATCCCGAGGAGTATCTGGCGACCGTTGAGCAGGCGCAGCAGGAGCGTGATAGCGGCCGTGAGCGCGCGCTGCAGGCTCGGGTCTCCAACATGAAGGACTACGACACCGTGTTCCTGGGGTTTCCCATCTGGGGAGAAACAACGCCGCCGGTCATCCGCGCTTTCCTCTCTGCTCACGATCTGTCCGGCCGGACGCTGATCCCCTTCATCACCCACGGCGGTTACGGCCTTGGAAGCAGTCAGTCAGTGCTCGCCAGCCACGCGCCGCGGGCAAAGCTGCGCAGTCCATTCGTCATGGAAGCGGATCAGGAGCGCAGGACGATGAATTCCGTCAACGAGTGGCTCAACGTAACCGGCCTGACCAGGGTATTCGGCGCGGCCTGAACCCACCTCATTGCACCATCGACTCTCATCAACACAAGGGATTAACCATGCAAGACGTGACACTGAACAACGGAATGAAGATGCCGATCCTCGGGTACGGCGTCTTCCAGATCGCCGACGAGGCGGAATGCGAACGCTGCGTCGTGGACGCGGTGCAGGCGGGCTATCGCCTCATCGACACTGCGGCGTCCTACAGGAACGAGGAAGCAACGGGGCGTGGACTCAAGCGTTGCGGCGTACCCCGCGACCAGCTTTTCGTCACCAGCAAGTTGTGGGTTGAGGACGTCAGCTATGAGCGTGCCCGGGTGGCCATCGACAAGTCGCTCAAGCGTCTTGGCCTCGATTACCTCGACCTGTTCCTGATCCACCAGCCATTCTCGGACGTCCACGGCGCATGGCGGGCGATGGAGGAGGCCCACCGTGCGGGCAAGCTTCGCGCAATCGGTCTGAGCAACTTCCAGCCTGATCGTCTCATGGATATCGCGTGCTTCAACGAAGTGAAGCCGGCCGTCAACCAGATTGAAGTGAACCCCTTCCACCAGCAGGCGGAAAGCGTCGACTTCATGCGTGAGCTTGGCGTGCAGCCGGAGGCGTGGGCACCCTTCGCCGAAGGACGGAACAACCTGTTCCAGAACGAGCGGCTGGTGGCGATTGCGCAGCAGCACGGCAAGACCGTAGGACAGGTCGTGCTGCGCTGGCTGGTTCAGCGCGGCGTCGTTGCCCTCGCGAAGTCCGTGCGCAAGGAGCGGATGCTGGAAAACCTCGCCGTCTTCGACTTCGAGCTGTCCGGGGAAGACATGCAGGCCGTCGCAACGCTGGAGACTGGCACAAGCAGCTTCTTCTCCCACCGCGATCCGAAGATCGTTAAGTGGATGAGCGAACGAAAGCTCGACCTCTGACACGCAGTCCAGCTCAAGGTGAGTTGCTGAACCCGAGCGCCGCGTCTTGCATTGCCGACAACCTTATAGATCGAGAGACCCGATGCGCTTCGCGGCACCGGCGGATCGGCGGCGACGTTCGCGACATCGGATAGATCCTCGATGCGAGCGGCCGCGAGGAGCGGGTTTGGTGCACGCAGGCGTACGTCGCCCGTTCCCTCGAGCCGTTCGATTCCCGGGGACGAAGCACTTTCCTGGCTGTCCAGAGCTGAGCTGGAGCGTGCAAGACACTATCCGAACCCGGCGATGGCGCGGCGCTTTTTGGTGGGTCGTGCAACGCTACAAAGAATCCTTGGAAAAATGGTTGGCTGTGCGCCGCGTGCGCTCGTGCTGACCGACGACGCCGACGGACAACCCCGACTATTTCGGCCGGAACCGCGACGGGCTGTTCACGTTCAGGTGGCGTACGCCGGGGTATAGATCATTATCGGCCTCTGCAACACAGAGGTGGGTATCGGTGCAGTCATGCCAGCACCTCTGGCGCGCCGCACCGAAGCGATATTCGCCGACGTCGAACACCGGACCGAGACCGACTTCGTTACAGGTCTCCTCGCAGGCAGTCACGGTACCCCCGAACAACACTCGGCCCGGCACTCAGGCGTCGCCCGTCTTGCTGCCCTTGGCAAACTCGGTGCCGCCCCGACGATCACGGCAGAATATGCTGCCGCAACGATCATCCACTCCGCGCCGGATCGGCGATGCCACATTCTCGATCTGCCAATGCCCGGCAAGATTACGGCCGCCGTCGCCATGCCCCAAAAGATCAGCCGCGTAGACGCATTCGGCTGGGTCAAGGACTGATCTGTCCCGCCGGAGGAGCGCGCGTGCCTGCCATGCATCGCACATCCGGCGGCGACCGAGGCAGCTCACCGCTTTACCGCACTGGTTGCCTTCACCGCGTTGCATTATCCGGTCAAACGTCTATATTTGACTGATGAAAATCTGCCTCAGGCGGAGCATTGTTATGTTATTCCCCCTGCTCGAGGGAGCGCATCATGGGTTGGCTTAAACTTGCGCTGATCATCGTCGTGGTCGTCGGTATCGCCAAAGGCATCCAGCTGTTCAATCGTCATTGCCGACGCCGCTTTGGGCATTCGTTCTTCACGATGCGAAGCTTCTGGATTACGGCCATCACAATCAATCTGGTGTGGTGGGGACTTTATTTCTGGGCCCAGGCGACCCTGCACCACACCCCCCTGTCTGACGGGCTCATTCTGATGGCCCTCGGGCTTGTTGCTGCCGCGTGGCTTGTCTACGAGAACGTCCGAGATACCGACCTGCTATACGGCTTCGGGGGCTCAGCACTACAAATTGCGCTGTTCTTCCCGCTCGCTGTCTGCAGCTTTGCCGTTCTCGCAGTTGCAATGGTTGTGATGGTCGTCGCTTCGTACAAGGGGGCACCCGCTTGGCTTCTCGATTCGTGAGAATCATCGACCTCCTATCAACCATCCCGATCGTGTCCTCGATATCGTTCAGGGCGATTGTTTCGCACAGACCGCGAGAACTCAGAACAGGCCCACCGGGTCAGCCGACCTGTCCCAGCTATAGATAATGATTTCCTTGCGCGGAACGGTATTTCCCGCGCCGCCAACCGTGTACTGGATATCGACACATTCCATCTCAAACTGCGCAAACAATGCCCTGATTGCAGGATGGTCGTTGAGCGACAGAATGGCCCGCCCCTGCAGTCCTCCGATCATGTTTGCCATACGCTCGTACTGTTCGAACCCGAACGGCACACCGTAGCCCTCTGTTTCGAAATACGGAGGATCGAGATAAAAAAATGTATGCGGCCTGTCGTATCGCTCAATACAGGCGTGCCACTCAAGCTTCTCGATGTACGCACCTGATAGCCGGAGGTGTGCTGCGGACAGGGTCTCTTCCAGCCTGAGCAGGTTCAGCCCTGGCGGCGAGGTCGTCGCAGTGCCAAACGACCGACCTTCCACGCGACCGCCGAAGCAGTTTTGCTGAAGGTAGTAAAAGCGTGCCGCGCGCTGGATGTCGGTCAGTGTGTGAGGCGGTGTATCACTTAGCCACCTGAACACCTCCCGGCTGGTCAAGGCCCACTTGAACTGACGAACGAACTCTTCAAGGTGATGCTGCACGACGCGATAGAGGTTGATCAGATCGTCGTTCACGTCGTTGAGCACTTCGACGTCCGCAGGCGGGCGCATGAAGAACAGGGCCGCCGCGCCGGCGAATACCTCAACATAGCAGGTATGCGGAGGAAAGCGCGGAATCAGAACGTCCGCGAGCCGTCTTTTGCCGCCTATCCATGGAATGATGGGCATCGCCATGCTGTCTCCCGCGCTCAGCGCTCCGCCCCGACATCGCGATCATCCGGGAACAGTTCCGGCTGCACATTGCTGCGCTCGTGCGCCCGACGGGGACGACGCTGCCGGTCACACTGGTCCGCCCGATCCCGGCCGGCCCGATCCCGCTGAACAGGCATGGTTTGTACGAAGTCCGTCACCATTGCAGCCAAGCTGCGATCATCGGCGCTCTGCGAGCCGCCCATCGCGTGAATCACACCTTGCCATGCTTCGAATGAGGCGCCATGCGCGTCCCGCAATGCATGGCGCGCCTGACCGCCCAGCTCTGGTCGCCAGTAGCGCGCCGTCTCGCCGCGCGCCATCATGTGCACCACGGCCTGCTTCGGATAGCGCCGGGTTTCACCGCGCGCGAGCCGCCGCGTCGCGTTGGCCTCGACGCCGTGCTCGCGCAACTGGATAGCAAACCGCTCACGCCAGCGTTGCAGATCCTGTTTGCGCGGATTGAGGCGCTTTCCGTCTACTCCACGCACCTGCACGCTCAGATGCACATGGGGGTGAGCCTCGTCATCGTGCGCAGCGAAGACATACCGTCTGCCGTCACCGAACTCCTCCGCCGCGAATGCTCGCGCCGCGACACGCACCGCCTCGCGGTCCGTGCCCGGCGGCATCGACAGCAACACATTGAAAACCTCACGTCGGCGGCTTTCTTCCGGGATGCCCCAGCCGCCCAGTTGCCAGGCGTCGGTCAGATCGCGAAGCGCCTCGCGACCAAGCACGGTCTGGCCATCCTGGTCCTCAAGCTGGACCCGCCCGTTGCGCGAGATATAGCGCAGATGCCGCCGCACAGCACCCATACCCTGCGCACCAGACGCCTTGTTCGTGATCTTGACCATCACCTCGGGCGTGCGCCTGAGCGTGCGCACAAGCTGCTCGCGCATGCGTCGCACATCGCGACCGAGCTGAGCGCGTGACATGCGCGGCGCGCGAACATGCCGCAGCGGATCGTGGAACAGCCGGTCCCCCCAGTTCAGCAGCATCTGGTCGACATAGGTCTTCGGGAACGCCATCCTAGCGGCTCCATCGATCAAGATTGGCACGCAGCAGCTGCGTGACCGCCCGCAGGTGCGCATCGATTACGCTGCGGGCTGTCTCGACCACGTACCGCGCGTCGCCTGAATCACCGCGCGCCTGCAGCCGACCAAGCAACACGATGAGCGTCGCCAGCTGCTGGTTCGAATCTGCGAGCAGTCGCATCTCCCGCTCGCCGAGTTGGGGCTCATGCACGAGCTGCGCGCGGATCACCGCGACCAGCCAGCGATTGACATTCATTCCACCTACGCCCGCGTGCTGCCTGGCGACTTCGAGCTCTTCCCGCGTGAGACGGATCTCGACACGCTCGCGATGCCCGTGTAGCAGAAAGCGACCCGACACACGGTCAGCTATCGCCGCCCGAGATTCATCCTGAGCCAGGGCGCCATGCACCAGTTGCCGGACACCATCCGCAGCGGTGACGCAGCGGGCCGCACACCACGCTTCCCACCGCCCTTTCGCGGGCCCAAGATCCACACACAGTCGCTCTCGCGTGATCACTTGCGTGCTCCTACAGTGAGGGCGGTGCAGGCTCAGACGGGGCACGTTCGACTTCACGGCTCTGGGCGCGATCAGGAGCAGCGCGGATGCGACGGCTGCGGGCAGAAGGCGCCTCCGGATCGAACACGCGCGGCCGGGGGACCGTTACCCCTTCAGCTTCAAACGCCCCCATCAGCCGTTGCGCATGCTGCTGCACCAGTGCGATGGATCGTTCGCTCAGGCCGTGCTGCCGCATGGCCGCGGTCAATACCGCCATCTGCACAGCCCGCTCCTCCGGCGGCACGACCGAAGGCTTGCGCCGCCGCAGGGCCTGCGCCTGTTCCGGCGTCGACGCCCTATGCTCTTCGCTTCTTTCGCGTTCGCGCTCTCTTTCCGGCGCAGCCGCGCGAGGCTGCGTTCGCTCCTGGCCCGCGACGTCAACCTGCCAGGTATTGCGGTAGACGTCCTTTTCCTCCTCGCCGATGACGGTTCCCGTTGCGTCGACCACCGGCACGGTGACCGTCACCAGACGCCGGCCAAGATTTTCAAGGACGACCTGTTGCCCGGCGAGCGCGCCCGATTCGGCAACAGCCCTTTCCAGGTCCACGCCCCACACGACATGGTCCGCACCGCCCGCGTCGCGATACACAACGTAGTACGAGTCGCTGCGCGCGGGATTGTGCTGGTAGGGCGCACCACCGTGCTCCACGAGCTCACCGGCGTAGCGCTGCCGCTCGTGCCCCTCCGCATCGGCAACAGGCGGCTCAACGTCAGGGGCTGCCGCCTGTCGAAGTGGTGCTGCGGGTGCTGGGGCGGCGGGTGAAGCGACCGGCACCCCGGGGCCCGGTTCCGGCTGCCGCACGTCGACTGACGTGGCCGGTTTCCCACCTGACGCCTGCATTGGGCCGGGCGCCGTTGGGGGGGCCTTCGTCGAAGCGGCAGACGCTTGCGCAGCGGCGGCCGGTCCGGTTACCTCGATGCGGTTCGTCAGCCGGTCGCGGCGGCCCTCGGCCAGCCGCGCGAAGTCGACCGGCTTCGGTTCATATCCGCTGACCTCGATGCCCAGCAGCGTTGCCTGCACCCACACCTCCTGGCGGAACTGTGGATGTCCCGACACGCGGATGCGTCCCCAGTCCTTGGCGCGGACCATGTCCACCATCGACTCGACGACATCGGAGCGGTTGTGTTCCGTCACGAGGTACGGGCCGATATCCTCGAATGCGAGTTGATGCGGTGTGTCCTTCAGAAAATACTGGTTGCCCGCACGCAGATAGCGCTTGCGCACCTTTTCGGGCGGACTGCCAAGCGGCGCCCAGTGCTGGGCAGGCACATCCTCGCTGCCGCGTGCCGGGTTCTGCGGCTTCGCCGGCTGCTGCTCTCCCGCCCGCGATGGCTCGTCGGCCCGAATCGCCTGATCGCGCAGTCGGGCGCGCGCCGCGTCGAATTCGCGCCGCCGGCGTGCAGCCAGTGCATCGGTGGCCGTCTGGTCAAAACGGCCAGAGCTTGCGGTACCGCCCTGCGGGTCAGGCAAGGGCGGCGGATCCGGTTCAATCACGTTGATGACGGGTTCCTCCGCCGGGGACCCCGAGGAGGTGACGGTTTCATCCATGATGAATCTCCCTCTGATCACTGCGCTCGTACCGAACGCCTAACGCGTTCAGCGTTCCTGCCCTTCGCCCGGTTCGCGACCGGCGCGCTCCTTCGACTTCGCCAGTGCCGCTGCGCGCGCCTCGCGCACCCGCGTCCACGTCACGCCCTGAAGCTGGTCCAGCGTCGCATCGAGATCGCCGCCAAAGCCCACCTCCCGGGCGGACTTTTTCAGCGATGCGACCGTCCGCTCGAGCAGGTCGCGCGAGCGGTCCCACGGATATACCTTGCCGTGGTTGCCGTCGTATCCAACCTGAACCTCCGCGCCATTGAGGCGCTGGTTCTCGTCCATCCACCGCAGCCGGTCCGAAACGAACTCCATGTTCGACTTCGCGTGGAACACGACGCTGCGCGCGGATACCTCCTGGATCAGATAGTGTTCGGTGTTGAATACCTCGCCACGATAGGGGCCACCGTTCTCGCGTGGCACGGCCATGCGGATCTGTGCGCCGAACCGGTGTTGTGCGAGCGCCTTGATTTCACCGGGCACGTCGTCGAGGCCGTACAGCGGCTCGCCGGCCTGGCGTCGGGCGGGTGCCCCCGCTGCACGCGCGGCAGGTGGGTCCTGCTTCGGCGGATCGGCTTCGCGGCGATCCGGCTCCTCCGGCTGCGACTGTCCCTGCGCGGCGCCTGCCGGCGCCGTCGTCGGCCCGGCCGTCTGGCTTTCCTGCGGCGCTGGCGCCGGCACCTCCTGACCGCTGCCCCGCCGCCGTGCCGCGCGGCGCCGACCCGCTACCTCGCCCTCACCGACAAGCTTCTCTTTCACGTTACTCATGGTCTGGTCCTCCTTCGATCCATCCGACCCGTCTGCCGCAACGGCCTGTCCCTCCGCCTCGACACCGGTCACGTGACGCGCGACGACGCCATAGAGCGACTCGCGCAACACCTCACCCACCGCATGACTCCCGGACAGGACTGCCATGTCGTCAAAGTCCGTCGGCACTTCGCCGCCGATCGTGGCCTGCGACGCGAAGCGTGGCTCGGCCAGCACCGAAGACGTGCCGAGCGCCGCCTGCCTCGCGTGCTCGTACCCGGGACCGAGGTCGGCGAGCACGAGCATTTCTGCTTCCGGGTAGCGTCCGCGCCACATCGCGGCCACTGACCGCAGGTTCCCGCTCGACAGCGCCGCGATGCTGAACCAGCCCGTTGCCTCCCACACCGCCAGTGCCGTCGCGACACCCTCAGCGACCAGAATCGGCGTCGCGGCTCCTTCCCGGAACCCATCGGGCTCAACTGCCCAGTAACCCCCGGACTTCGCCCCCCCGGCGAGCGCGGACTTGCGTCCCTGCGCATCGATCAGTTCCAGCGTGGACAGCGCATCGCCAATGCGCACCGGCACGACCAGAACCCGGCCCGTCAGCACCTCTTCCGCGCTACGCGGCGCATAGCCGAGCAATGCGTGCAGTTCCTCGGCTTCCAGCTCCCGCAGCGTCGGCACCGCCCTGACCCGCTTGCGCCCGAGATACGGATGCCCCGGCGCCACCGGGCGCGCCCACTGCCAGATCGACAGCGCCTCGCGGGCCACCGCCGCCTGCCGCGCCCGGGCGCGGGCTTCGAGATCGGCCCGGTCCGCAGCCGGGCGCACCGGCGCCATCCGTGCCCGCTCTGCCGGATCCATCGCGGCGCGCGAACCCCGGACGTCGAAGCCATGCTGCTGTGCGAGCCAGAAAAGCGAGGCAAGTTTCTTGCCGCCCGATTCGCCTGCCGAGCGCCAGGTGACGCGCGCCGCGCGCTCGTTATAGTTGTGGGCGCTGCGGCTCCACTCGTCCCAGATACCGAAGCCGGCCTCGCCAAAACCCTGCTTGAGCGCAAACGCCATATCGACCCAGGTCGTATAGTCTTCTGCGGGAATCGCGGCGAGCGCGGCGCGGGCGCGCTCCTCCTCGCTCAGGTACCGTGCGTTCATCGGCGTTCTCCGTGGAGCGGCACAACGTTCGAGCCTTCGGCTGTGCGTGACACAGAACGGGGCGCACGCGAGCGCGGCACACTACCCGCCCGTGCAGCCTTGCGGCCCGCTCTGGCATCTGCCGGTCGCAACTCGCCGACGTCGAGATCGAACGTCGAAAGCCGGCGCGCCGCGACAGCCACGCGCGCCGCCGGCACTCCCAGCAGCATGAAATGCCGCTCGACATACGCAGCCGCTTCGTCATCGCCGATATCGTTGAGATGGCGTGGCAGATCGCGCGGATCCCAGGCCTGCAGCACTTCGAGATACTCCGGCGCAATGTGCATCACGCCTGTCTCGTCCACATCGTCGGGTTCAACGTCCCGGAGCCTTCGCTCCACCTGGGCCATGAAACGTACGAGGTCCATGGCGGGAACAGCCGGCGCCACACGCAGGCGCGAGGTGAAGACCGGGTCACGCCAGTAGCAGATGCGCTCGGCCAGTATCGGCTTGGTGTTTTCGAGCAGGATGATCTCCCGGTCGCGCCCCAGCTCCTTCAGTTCCTGCGGTAACAGCAGCGGGCGACGCTGCTCGGAGAAGCTCTCGCTGGACCCGCCGCGGCCGCCGAAGATCGCATTGGACCGGCTCACACTGCGCGATCGATCAGTGAAGGTGCCGAGCATCTCCGAGTATTCGTTCGCATCCTTCTGCTCGCGCGGCGCGTAGATGATCTGCATCGCGTGATTCGTCACGAAGGTCCTCGCGTCCGCACGGCCATAGACCGACTCGAGCTGCGATACCGACTGCACAATCGAAAGCAGTCGCAGGTTGTAGCCGGCCATGTAGGCCACAGCACGGGCGATGATCTGGATCTTGCCCACCGACGTGAATTCGTCCATCAGCAGCAGGCATTGATATTTGAGAGCCGGGTTGTCCTGCGGCAACTCCTTCGTGTTCAGGTTGACCACCTGGGCGAAGACGAGGTTGACCAGCAGCGCGGCCTCCGTGAGATGGTCCGGGGTGACGCCGATGTATACCGACATGCGGCGTCTGCGCACGTCACGTGGATCGAAGTCGCTCGCGCTAGTCGCCGCATCAACAATTGGATTGGCGAAGATGGTGAGCGGTGCGTTGAAGGTGGCGAGGATGCTCGCCAGCACCTTGTCGTCGTTCGCCAGGAAGCGGTTCAACGCATCGACGCATGCGCCGCTGAGCAGGCGTCGGCTCTGCAACAGCGCCTGCTGCAGGTACGCCTTGACCGGCATGCCATTGCCCGAGGACTGCCGCAGCACCTCGCCCATCGTCACCGGATAGTCGGGCACATCGAGATTGCCCCTGCGTCGTGCATCACGCCATTCGCACAGCAGCAGCACCAGGCCGAGAAAGAGGTTGCGCGCCTGGTCCTTCCAGAAATCATCGTGGCCACCAACCGGGTACAGCGCGTAGCCGATTGCGAGAATGTCACCTACGCGGAACACGCCGCCAGAAATTGCCGACAGAGGGTTGTACCGGTGTGTACGGCCGTCTTCGGCAAACGGATTGAAGAGGTACACGTCCTGTCCGTGCGCGCGACGGTAACCCGCAGTAAGGTTAAAGTTTTCCTGCTTGATATCGAGGACCACCACCGAATCGGGGTAACTTAACAGGTTGGGCACCACAATCCCCACGCCCTTGCCAGAGCGGGCCGGAGCCGCGAGCAGGACGAACTGCTGGCCCGTGAACCGCAGATAGCGGCCGCGCCACACGCCCACGACCAGGGGCGGGCCACTGTCTATGCCAGCGTGCGAACGCGTGCTCATAGCAGGCCAGCCCGGCGGATGTCCGCCTCGTTTGCGAACCGTGCGCTGCCGTAGAGACGGCGACGCGCGGATCGATCCAGCATCGCGCCAACGCCGGCCGCCGGCACGCCGAACGCGAGCAGCACACCGAACAATGCGGCACCGGCAAGCCGCCGCCCCTGCCCAGGAGTACGTCCGTCATACCAGGCCAGCGCCGCATCCGGCCACGCATGAATCCCGGCGTGAAGTGGATTGATGTGCTGGCTCGCGAGGAAAAAAAACGACGCGAGCCAGACGGCGAGTGTCAATCCCACCGCCGCCGCGGCCACGACAGCAAGCGTGATCAGTGCAGGCAGAGCGTGATAACGCATCCGGCCGATGACTGGCCGCTCCGCTTCGCTTACGTTTCGGATGTCCATGGTCTGCACTCCCTTCACCCGAAAGCCGTCTGATGCCGACGCAGCGGATCGAACCACACTTCCGTCATCGACCAGTGCCGGCCCGTCTGCACGCCGGCTTCATCGAAAAGCGGGTTGGCCTCCATGTGCGCGACCACGTCGATCGTCATGGAGAGCAGCCGCCGCAGCGCGACGTCATCCCAGGTCGACGCTTCCGGATGCTCCTTGGCCATCAATGCGAACCGTTCGATCGCCACCGCCGCGCTCGACGCGTGATAGCTCGTGATGGAGCCCGAATGGCCGGTGGTCAGCAGCTTCAGAAAGTCATAGGCTTCGCTGCCACGCAGCTCGGCGAGCAGCACGCGGTCAGGACGCATACGCATCGTGCTGGCGATCAGATCCGCCGGCGTCACCCTCGCCTGACCGTGGTCGCCCTTGCTGTAGAGAAGGTGCACCGAGTTTTCGATATGGCGGATGAAAAGCTCGCGCACATCCTCGATCGTGATGATCCGCTCGGACGGCGGAATCGAGCGGCACAGGGTCCGCATGAAGCTGGTCTTGCCAGAGCCGGTATTGCCGACCACCACAATGTTGAGACGGCTCTTGACGGCCAGATCAAAGAAGGTCGCCCAGTCCCGTGCCTCCAGGCACTGGAGCAGCCTGCCGACCGCCGGGCGGTGCACAGGCCGCAACGCGTCAGCACCATCCTGGCGGCCCCAAACTGCGTCCTCAAACAGTCCTTCACCGCGGTAGGCGTCGAGGGTTTTCTCACGCGCAGACGGGCGCCGGACCGTGATCGAGACCGTGCGCGGCGGCACGACGGGCGGCACCACAATCTGGATGCGTGAATCGCCCGGCAGCAGTGCCGACAGGATCGGATGCTGGGCGGACACCTCCTGGTTCGTAAGCGTGGCGACCGCGACGGCAAACGACATCAGACGCTCGAAATCGAGGTCGACGCAGTCGTGCGCGTGCCATCCGAGATGGGTTTCCGTCAGCACGCGCTGCGGGCGGTTGATCACCAGTTCGGTCACCGCCGGGTCATCGAGCAACCCCGCAAACGGCCGCATCAGTTCGCGTACGGAAGCGTCCTCCGCCAGCTTCGGCAAGGGCATGTCAATGCCGGCAGCGGCTTCGCCCTGGGTGCCCGGGGTGGCGTTCATGGCGCGCCCTCCGGCTCGAGCGTGTAGACCGAACTGAAGTCCAGGTCCCTCGCGACGATAATCGTGAACTCCGCGCCCTGGTTCTGCGTGAGCGTCGGCGGAATATTGATCGTACTGTCGAGCACGCGCGAGGCCATGTCGTTGCCCTGCTGCTGCGTGTTTTCGAATACGACCGACCCGTTGCTGTTGCCGCCGCGCGTTGCGAGATAACCGATCGCATCCTGCGTCATGCCGAGCAGCATCGCTGCACCGATACGCTCACCCCAGTGGTTGTTCACGTACCCGCCCACACCGATACGTCCAAGCGCATCGGCCGCCGGCGAATCGATCTCGACCGTTACACCTTCGGGGGTCTTGATCCGGGCAGACAGGATGAACACCCGTTTCTGCCCGGGCGCGAGATTCGAGCGGTACTCGCTGTTGATCTGCGAACCACGCTCGATCAGCACGACATGACCATCATCCGAATAGACGTTCTTCGTGACCGTGCAGGTCGAAATGCCTGCCTGGGTCGAGTCAAATGCCGTATCACCCACACAGTCGATCTTCGCGCCTTCGGCAAGCGTGAGACTGCGGTTTCCCAGAAAGCCCGCGCGCACCCTGGGCGTCACCGTAGGTGTCAACGCCTGGGCAAGTGGCGAGCTGCCCTGAGACACGCCGCCCGACGTCACCGTCACACCAGACGGCGGCCGGGTCGACGTGCCCGACGTCCCGTCCGGCACATTCGCCTCGCCACCGGTGGGACCGGAACTTCCGGTCGCGAGCAGCGGTGCGTCGTAGTAGCTGCGAACCGGTGTGGTATGGCGTGGCGCGGGAACGGATGCCGCCGCCACAGGCGCTGAAACCGGTGTGCTGGCCGCCGTTGCATCACTCGCCACGGCAGCCGACGCAGGACCGCTACCCTCACCGAACACGCGCCCCTGGGCAGGCTGATCCTGAACCGCGTCCCGTCGGGCCTTCTCGGCCGCATCGTGCCGCACAAGGAATCCGTGGATGGTCCAGACCGCGCCGCCAATCACGAGCGCCACGATGATGAGCGGCACCAGCCACCAGGTACGCGCGCGGCCGCCCTGCTGCCCGAGGTCCGGCATACCCCGGTCATTCGGCGGACTAGCAAGGTCACCGTTTATGGTATCGATGACCTTTGCCTCATGAGCGTCGGGCGCAATCACGTTGCGTGGCGTTTCATCATTCATGACCGTCGCTCCGCAGGACGCGCTTTACACCACCCACCGTCGTGCCGTCCGCCGGTGGCACGCCATCGACATCAAAGGCGTCGTTCCACAGCCCCACCACCTCGTTACCCAGGCGCAGTACGAAACGCCGGGCCACCTCGTGCACGACGATCACGTCGTCATCCATGTGCCGGTCAACGACGCTCTCACTGTCGTCATCGGCGACCCGGAAAATCGCCGGGATCCGGCGGTTATTCGGAACGCGGATGTAGGTGAAACGCCCGTCGTCCCATGCCGCCGTTGGCGCAATGTCCTCCGAGTGCGGCATCACCTGCATCGAATACGCCGTATTGCGCACTGCTGGCGAGCGGTCGAGACGTTCACGTACCAGTGCGGCATCGTCGCCCGCCTTTACCTTCGCGGCCTGCGCCTCGGGATAGACAAAGGTGATGCGATACATCTCCTCGTCGTTTCCGAAATGCGCCCTGAGCGGAAGCACCACCAGATCGAAGCTGTAGCTGTGCTGGTCCGTACGGATTTCGAGATTGGTGTCGTGCGCAGCTAGCTGCGGCTTGAGATAGACATCGTGGTCGCCCCGGTTTGCGACCACCTGCCAGCCGTCCCGATCGCCCGGCGCCACAACGAGAATGTGCTCAGATGAATCGAGGGCAATATGCGTGGCAAATCCGCGCTGCGCGATGACCCGCACCACTTCGTCCTGCCGGTACACGACCTGCCGCACGCGCGAGTCACCCGACCAGCCCGGCACGTCGTAAGCGTGAGCGACGACACATACCGCTCCGAGTCCTGCGGACAGTACGCTGGTCCTTGCCTGCTTCAGCAGTTTCATGGCGTACCTCCAGACACAGGCGCTGAATCAGGGGCCGACGCCGCAGGCGTGTATTCGGGATCGCGGCTATACGCGGTCACCCGGAAGCCGAACGGGTTCTCAATCGCCGTACGTTCACGCGTAAAGATGACCGGCCGGTAGGTGAATGCCAGCGTGATGACGAAGCGCTGCGGCGGCTCCGCGTTTTCGATGCCGTTTTTCCACGTGGTTCGCTCGATGTGCACCACAGCCCGACCCGGCTCGTCCGGCACGAGGGTCGTCGACAGAATCCGGATGCGACGCTGCGTGTTGGCGCCGAGCTGCCGGTCGAGGGCATCCGGCCCGCTGTAGATCGAGCGGTAATCGCGCGCCGCCCGGTCGTCGCTCATGTCGAGCACGCGGTCATAATCCATCTGGAGCAAGCCCCAGTCGTAGCGCTCGCGCGAGCGCACATACACCTCCACCCAGTGCTTGTCCTCGATGTCACGCATATGGATGTGCTTCGCATCGAGCACATCGATCACCTGTGCCTCGCCCGTCAGGCGGTCCACCTCGATCGGAAGCGGCACCACCCGGTAGAACGGCACCATCACCGCCAGTGCGACGGCACAGAGGATCGCCACCACGACTGCAGCCGCAGCGACATGCCATGCACGACGCTCAGACCTCTCCTGGAGGTGCGTAACCGACACCTCGAAGTCCAGCGCCCGGCGGTAGCCCCGTGATTTGCCCATTTCACGCTCACTGCTCATGGCTGTCTCCGCGGGACGGAGGAACCGGCGCGACATGATTCACCGGGACGCGATGCAGCCCATCTGGCAACACCTGTTTAGGCGGGTTACCCGAGCACCCATTAATAAGTATGACTAACTGAAATACGAGGATCACCACAATCGATCGGAACATTCTCGGTCTCCTGACTGGGCGGGATCAGTTCCCGAAACTCGAGGGCACCATCTGGTCCTGCAGCCGGGCGGTATTGCCCGCGCGCTTGAGCACGAGCTCCTGCTGCTGCTCGGCAATCAGCCGGTCTTCGGAGTCGGCCAGCATCCGGAAGAGCTGTAGCTTCGTCATCTCGTTGCCGACTGCAGTGCTCTCGATCTGAATGCGCGCCTGCAGCTCTCCGATGCCCTTCTGGTCCTGCGTCACGTCGATCTGCTGCATCAGCCCCTGGATCTGGTCGAGCTCCTGAAGTTCGGTCTGGTAGGCCTGGGTACCGAACGCCTTGTCCTGAAACGGCTTGTTCAGCGCGCGCTGGCAGACCTGCTGGTCGAGGCCTCTCTGGTCCTCGCAGTTGTAAATCTGGCTCGCCGAGCGCAACGTCTGGGCATTGCCGGTCAGGCCGACATAGCCACCGTTCTGGATCGCCGTATACACTGACTGCCAGTTGGACGGCAACGAGTTGGGGAGTACCGGGTTGTTCATCAGCTCGCCAAAGCCGCGGGTGCCGCTAAGGGACTGGTACAGCTGCATCTCCTGCTGCACTTCGTCCTTCAGTTGCCCCACCGTTGCGATCGCCTGCACAACGTTCTGGGCGTCGTACACAGGGATACCCTGTGCACGCGCCCAAGACGACATCAGCAGCACAGCCGTTGCTGCTACGACAGAGCCGATACGGGAATGAATAAGCGACCTGATCATGACGATGAACCTCCTGTGCTGTCCTGGTCGCCCAGATGTTCGCGAGCCGCGCGCTGGTAGGCCGGAACCTGTTCGGTGCTGCCGGCTGCCTTCGCGCCGTCGGACTCTCCGCTTCGACTGCTGATCCGGCCACCGGGCCCACGCAGGCCATGCCCCAGTCGCACGACGGCACCTAGCCCCCTCACCGCACCACGCGATGCGAATCCGGCAACGAATGCACCGAATCCCGAAACCGTCGCGCCACCCGCGAGCCCGGAAGCAACCGCAGGTAACTGCCATCCGATGGCAGCGAGAAACAGTGACGTGATGAACAGGCCGAACGCCGCACCCCACGGGGCAATCGCAGTGAGCACGGCCTGCCCCGCCGCCGAAAGCGCCGTCGCGTTGGCATCGGGCGATGAGGTCGTGACATTGAACGGTGCCAGGTCTGCCGAAAACGCTGTCAACGCCATTCCGAGAAAGGCTGCGATGAGAACCTGCAAGAGCGCGTAGTTCGTCACCTTCGCCGTCCACGCCTCAAAGAAGCGCGCGGTCGGGCCGAATGCTCCGCACGCGATGAAAAGTGGACCGAGTCCCAACACCAGGTCCAGCAGCATTCTGGCCATCGTTACCTCGAAGGCCAGCACCATGAGAAAAATTGCGCCGCCCAGCCCGACGATGAATCCACCGGCCATATCGCCCATGCCTGCGACAAACCCGCTGACACTCATTCCCTCGTGTGTCGCCCTGTCGAAATACGCATCCATCACGATGTCGATCTGCCGGTCGTAGCAGTCGAGTGTCTGGTAAATGGACGTAGCGCTTGAACCTGTCACGCTGCTGCCACTCACCGACCCGCACCCGGCGTTGCCCGCCCCCGCATTGGCAGCCGCAGTCTGGATCGTCTGGGCCAGCCCCGACGTCGCCCCTTCGACTGCCGAGACGACCTGGGACTGATAGACGCCTGCGCTGAGCGCAAAGACCAGCATGATGGCGACCCTCAGGCCACGCCATGCGAATGCCGGCACCGACTCATGTGCCTCGCCACGTACCACGGCGAATCCGTACGCAACAATCCAGATCGTCAGGCCCGTCGTGACCACGGGCACCAGCGCGCTGGAAAGGGCCGACGAGACACTCGTGACATACGTCGACATGCCGTTCTCGAGCGTGCCGCCGACTGAAGTGAACAGGCCACTCATCGCTCACCTCTTCTGGATACGCGCCGCGCAGGCACGTCCGGTGTCGCCCCAGCGGTGCGGCGCCTCGCAAGCCGCTCATGGAACACCGGAAGCCATGCGGCGGGGTCATCGCCGACCTCGGCACGGATGCCGTCGAGCAGTTCGACGTTGTCGGTCGTGCCCGAGAGCACGTCGAGCACGTCGCCCAGTCCGCCCAGGTCCAGCCGGCCGACAGCCGAGCCATGGCCCTGCTTCACAAGGAAAAGACGACTGTTCTCGCCAAGGCTCCGCACGATATTGAATTCCGCCTCGGTCAGCTTGAACCCGTGCACGTAGTCGTCGTAATCGGCACGCGGGTTCGGCAGGAAGAAGAACGTCGCCGTCTGCTCGACCAGTGCACGCGCGATGTCACTGCGCAGGACATCGGCCGGTGACTGCGTATCAAAGATGCCTAGGCCCCCCTGCTTGCGGATGGTCTTCTGTTTGTTATTCGCGAAGTCTGTGAAAACCGGATCGGCCAGGCGCTTCCAGAATTCCGTAAGGACGTATACGAACCGCCGCCCGTCAATCAGACTTTCTGTCAGATGCAGCAGGTACATCGTGACCGGCGTCGACACCTCCTGGTCGTCGAGCAGTTCGGTATCGTCAAAACCAAACAGCCGGTTGTGGCTGAAATCCAGCAGGTCCGACGGGTTGTCGAGAACCCATCCCAGGCGCCCGCCCGCGCACCACTTCGTGAGCCGCGCGTGCAGGCTGTTCTCGCCCACAGCCGGCAGCAACTGCCGGACCATCGACAGGCGCCGGATGCGCCGCTCCATCCGCGCGACTTCGCGTACCGCCCGTGAGATGTCGAGTTCATCCTTCGCGGAAAGTGGAACACCCGTATCGACGAGGCGGCGCACGAGCCGCTCCCAGAAGTCGAGCACCGCCGCGTCTGGCTCAAGCTGGAACGGATTGAGTCCCGTCGGGACACCCCGCCGGAACACCGTATAGCGCCCACCCATCGCGCGGACTGCGATCTCCGTACCACGATCCTTGTCGTAGACGACGCTGGTCAGGCCATACTTCATCGCCATGGCCACCAGGAACAGTTCCAGCACCGTCTTGCCTGCGCCCGCCTGTCCGATAATCTGGGTATTGGCCAATGCCTTTTCGTCACCGGAGTCCTTCTTCTCCGGTGTGGCATGGAAATTCAGATACAGCGGCTGACCGCTCGGCGTCTTGACGATCGTGATCGCCTCGCCCCACGGATTGCCGTCGCGTTTGCCCGTCGCAAAGTTATGCAGGCTCGCGAGCCCGCAAAAATTGCGCGAGGTCAGCTTCGCCTCGCGCGGGCGATAGCGCCAGTTACCGGGGAGCTGGGCAAACCATGCTGCGTCCGCAACCAGGTCGACCAGCGCGGTCTGGAACCCGGCGTCGGCCAGCTGCGTGCGCGCTTTCGCGACATGACGGGCCACCTCGTCCGGACGATCGCCGAGGACCGCCAGCGAGTAGTGATATTCACCCAGCACGAAATCGCCGTTGACCAGATCGTCCAGTGCCTGATCCATCGCCTGCACCTGGGACACCGCCACGTCCTCGCCCGCGATCAGCTGGTTGCGCTGACGCTCGAGCGCTTCCTTCGCCGACGGCCGGTCGAGGATAGTGAAGCTCTGGGTCTCGATGTACTCGAAGTCGCCATAAAGCAGCCCGTCGAGTATCCCCGGCTCGGTTTGCTCGGGGTAGTCCTTGAGGTCCAGCAGCGCCGCATAGCGCGTCGCGCCCGGCATGCGGATCTCGACCTTCTCCGTATGAAAGAACAGCCGCGACGTCGGCAGCGCGTCGGCAATCCGGCCCGACGGGACAGGGACCGGCTCCCATGCAGCGTTGACCAGGTAGCCGAGAAACTCGAGCGCTGCCGAGAACCGTACAGGACGCTGCGTATAGCGGATTGACCTCGTATAGGTTCCCAACGGCTCGGGGTCCCACGCTTTCAGTCCCGACTCGACCTGTGCCGCGAGTTCTGCCAAAACCTTCATTGCCTCGCGCAGGTCGCGACGGATATCGTCCGGCGTGCGGCGGCCTGCCTGGCCGAACAGGCGCCCGAGACGCGTGCGATGCGGCCGGTACACGAGTGTCAGGTACAGCTCATTGGCCATCATGCGATAACCGGCGAAACTCGCGTAATAGCGCGTGGCGAGCTCCTGGCAGAACGGCTCGGCGTAGGGTGTCGCGAAGTGGTCTGTTACGCGCCGGCGGATCCGGTGTGACCACAGGCCCACGTGACCACCCGGCAGGCTGCGCACGAGCTGGTTGAATCCTTCATGACGCACGAGAATGTCGCCAGGGTCGGCAGCCTCGAAGGCGATTCCCGCGACCTTCCAGACCCGGAGATAGTCTCCCTCACGCGTGCGGATCACGTGATCGGTGACGTGCGACGAAAACGGCACGAAATCAGCGAGCACCACCTCGCGTTCGGCCACACCGATGAGTTGCGGCTGCGCGGCCATGTCAGCCCCTCCTCTTCACGCGGAGCGGCACGTACGCGTGGGCGCCCCAGAAGCGGCGATTGCGCTGACGGATTGCCATGCGCACCCACAGCGCACACTGACCGAGCCGCTGATCGTCATGGCGCGTCATCGAGCGCATGGTGACGAAGACGGGAATGAGGAGCAGCACTATCCCGACGCCCACCGGCGGGCTCGCGAGCAACGCCCAGATTGACGGAATCAGGATGCCGCCGCCCACCATCAGCAACGGCACCAGCGGCACGCCCCACAGCATCGCCGGACGCGTACAGCCCTTGAAGACGGGATCCCTGAGTGGACTCGAGTGCGGATTCATGTTCGCCTCCGCCTCAGCTCGTCGGGATCAGCATCGCCGCGATCACCGTGGCACACCCGACGAACAGCCCACCGATGAACACATTGGCAATGTCCCCAAACCGCGCGTGCTGGAACATCATCTTGAAGCCGGCCCAGATGATCGAGATCGAGCACACCACCGCACCGACACTGAGGAGCGTGGTCTGGATCGTTGTGAGCAGCGTGTTGACCTGCGAGAGCTGCGCGTATGCCGGCGTGACGGTCAGCGCAAGAGCGGGAATGATTGCGAGACCGCGCGAGGCACACCTCCTCATTCGCGAAAACCGGAATTTCTCCAGTAACCGCCTTTCATTGATATGTAATCCTGATTTCATGGATTGCTCCTGTCGCACGCGTTGACTCACGTTCTGCTCAGAACACGACAGCGCTTTGCTCGGTCGTGTCGCCGGATGGGTCGGACAGTGGCTCGGTCCAGCCATCGGTGGATTGCGCAGTCCCCTTTGGAACAGGTGGTCTGGCTGGACGCGCGCCCTCGGGCGCGGAGGGAATCACCGAAATGGGCGCTGCGCCGGCGCCAATAGCCGGGACCATCAGGTCAGTGCGCGTAGCCTGGGCAACAACGCGTTGGACATAGCCCGTGCGGAATCCGGTGAGAAAATCGCCGCTCGCGTAGCACGAGAGTCCCGCGCGTAGCGCGGTCTGGCTCGGCCTGGGCGCCGGCCCATGGCCAGGCTTGCCTCCGTCATTCGCGCGCTCGAAACACCCCTCCAGGATGGCTGCACCGGCGGCCAGATTCCGGCACGGATCGAAGACCGTCTCCGGCGTCAGGCCGAACCGGGCCCAGTTCGACCTGTTCACCTGGGCGAGGCCCACGCTGTAATTCCATCCGGCAGCCTCAAGGGCATGCACGGTTGCAACGGCTTCGTCGAGGTTCGCAGGCTGCCGCTGCAGGTGGCCGTGCACGACCCCGATCGCATAGGGATTGAATCCCGATTCGACCTGCACGACGGCGGCCATGGTGGAAGGCGCCACAGCGGGTGCACACTGCTGTGCGAGGGTAAGGAATGCGGCCAGCGGAATCATTCGCCACCTCCCTGTCCACCGGCGCTGTCGTACTCGCGCTCGAGAAAGAGACGGGCAGACTGCGTCGGCTGGTACGGTACTGCTGTACTCCCGGCCCCATAGAATTCCGTAATCGTGCGGTCTGTACCTCTCGCGTCCCACCATACCCGCGTGTACAGCGCCCCATCGATCTCCACGTTGATCGCACCGCGCGCATTGCACAGCAGCTCACTCTGCTCGGGACCGCCCCAGTACAGCAGATCCTCACGGCAGTAACCGGCGCTCGCGAAGATGTTCGCGGCCGACGTGCCCTGCGAGCCGCCCGCGCCGAAGTCGCAGGTCGGAAATGGATCGCCGTGGCGCAACGCCGCCCATAACTTCCCGATCGGGGGAACACACTCTCCGTACTGCTCGGGTCCACCAGGATTGGAGAGGCACAGAATCACCTGGCAGCCCCAGTCGTCGGCCCGGGCGGTGCCTGGTGCAAGAATCGATGTGCCGAGACACGCGGCGACAACCGCCACCCAGCAGCGCAATGCACGCAGCAGCGCCGGACGGGCGGTGGTCATCCCCGCGGGACAGGTCGTGATCAGGGCGGCGTCACGCATGGCGGGTCTCCGCTTGACGGAGGACTGGGGCCGCCTCGCCCGGGATGGCATCGAGCCGCCGCGTGATCACTTTCAGGCAGGCCGTCACGGTCCGCGTCGCTTCGCCCATCGCAGCATCACCTGATCCGGCATCCCCGACGCATTCAACGCGAGCCGCACCTAGCAGCCAGGCATATCCGTGCGGCAATGCTTCATCGTCGATCAACCGTGCGCACCACGGCGGGTCAGCAAGGTCGAGTACCAGCACCCTGCGGTGACCGACGGAGTGCAGATACCGGGCGAGCAGACACGTGAGCGTGGTGCTGCCCGAACGGTGCCTCGCCGAAATGATCAATAGCGATTTCATGGTTCATCGTCCTCAGCTGCGCCCGCGGTCGATGAACCTGCGAAGAAAAAGGAACCCGCGGCGCCGGAGAGGCTGACCGCGGGCTCAACGGGGGATCATTGCATCGGCGCCAGAAAACAGAAAAGCCTGCAAATGCAGGCTTTTTTTGCGAATGCGTCAGGGCACACCACGTCGTCGCACAGACATCGAACTGCGGGGCCGCTAACGCGTACTCGGTCGTGCTGGGCACGTTGACCGGATCAGATTGTTGGCTTCAATCTAGGCGAGTCCGCTGCGCGATGCAAGGGCTTCAGGAAGCGCGGCTAACCCGAGCTTTACCCAGGTGTTCCCACGTGTTCCCAGCAGTTCCCAAAAAAATTTCGCTGCGGTTGCGGCCACTTTCGTCCAGCACGCGTGTTGCGTCGCCCGCGCATGCGATGCCAGACGCAGGTCAAGATGACCGGACGGTCTACACGCTCACAGGTAACGGCTCGTTTCAACTCGCAGTTCACGCCGGTGATATTTTTTTGCACCACGCGCCTCACCGTCGAGCTGGGACGACAGATTCTGCACAAGTCCCACTCACTGGCGAGAAGCCACGACCTGCCGCGGTCTTGCATGAACCGATGGCGATCGGCCATTGCCGCCCCTCCGGCGTCCGTGCAGTGGCTACCGGATCGGCATCCGGTATCGGATATCGGATGCCGATCCGCCGCAATCCTTCGTGAACCCAAATCTTTGTTTATCCGGCGCACGCCGTTGCGGCGGCGCGTTTGCACAACGGCGGCAATCCTCTCCAAACCAGGGGACACTTGACTAATCCAGCATGGCATATACAATTTGCATATACAAAGGAGATAACTGTGCCAATACGAGCGCCATCCAACCGGCCCAAGGAGGCCAAGCTGTTTCGCAACAACCGGAGCCAGGCGGTGCGTATCCCCGTCGAATTCGAGCTACCGGGCGATCGTGTATTCATCCATCGCGAGGGCGACAGGCTCATCCTCGAACCCGTGAAAACGCCTGCGAACATCATCGAATTGCTGGCCGCCTGGAGACAGGAGCCGCCCCCCGGGCCTGATGACCAGTTCCCGGATATTGAAGATCCGCCTGTGCGGCCGGAGAACATATTTTGAGCGGCTATCTGCTGGACACGAACATCATCAGCGACATGATCCGGAATCCGTCCGGACAGGTAGCCGCCCGGGTCGAACAGATTGATCCAAAGTCGATCTGCACGAGTATCGTCGTTGCAGCGGAACTGCGCTACGGTTGCGCCAAAAAGGGCTCGGCCAGGTTACTCGCCAAAGTGGAAAGCCTCCTCGCAACCATTCCCGTGCTGCCACTGGAAGTCCCTGCCGACGCGGAATACGGCGGCATCCGCGCAGAGCTGGAGGTTGCCGGCCAACCGATAGGCGCAAACGACCTTCTGATCGCCGCTCATGCCTACGCATTGGGGCTGACACTCGTGACGGACAACACGAAAGAATTCAGCCGCATACGCGGTCTGGCGATCGAAAACTGGCTTGACCGTTAACCGACACTCCACCGGGTACCGGTCACACGACAAGTGCGCCGCCCCCCACCAGACAGCCTCGCCAAACCTCCAACAGAGTCGTTCGTCCGACCCGTGCCCCATTTCCGTATCTGCGAACACATGCGGACCGATATGCCCCGGAGCGCGGCCGGTACGTTGATAACGGGTACAGCCAGCATGTACCACACCCCACTGCTGCACCATGCCGCGCGGCATGAAAAGAACGCTCGACGCCAGACGCGTGAGCACCTTAATGTCCGCAGTCGGGCAGCGGTGGGTGAGTGTCGCGATCGAGGTTTTCGGTCTCCAATGCCCGTGCGAGGGCCGCATGTGCGGCCGCCAGTTCCAGTGCAAATCGTTGCGCGGGGCGACGGGGTATGCGCAGCCGTCGGCATATGACCTCACGATTGGCGTGCCAGAGATACACCATACGCAGCATGTCGCGATGCCGTGGATGTAATGTCTCCCAGGCCTTTGTGATCCTCGCGGCATCGACCCGATCGTACACACCACGCGCTGCGTTACCCCAGTTCGCCAGACGCAGTCCGAGCGGTGCCGTAGCCATATTCCGGCTCATGACCGGCCTCCCGCGCCCTGCGGGCGCAGGTGTGCAGGCACGCGATAGCGCGCAGGATTCGCGAGGAACGCTTCGATGTCTGCTGCCCGCCATCCCACCAGGCGGCCACCGAGCTGGACAGCCAGCGGAAACGTGCCCGACTGCATACGTCGGTAGATGGTCGAGCGCGACAGACCCGTGCGCATTTCGACCTGCCGGCGGCGCAGAATATCGCCCGCGCCCGCATTATCGGTTTTCATGACTAGCCCCCAGAAACATTCCTGCCCGTAACGGGCGGGACACGAGGGCATTCAAGCAGCGCGCGCCGCTCACGGCCAAACCCGTCTTATCGGCGGGGGCTCCCGTCGGGAGGCGGACACCGGGCGCGCAATCGCATCATGGTTACTGAATTGCCTCTAATGGGTGCGTTTCAGGGAGAACCTTATGACCAGCGCTGACCGCGATCAGCAGCCAGAAAGCTTTGCGCGCAGTTCATCGCTTCGAGCCGGCCCGTCCCCGAAAGCGAACGTCTGTGCGACGGCACGCGCATGATCCACGGCCGGCGCTCCGGCCCGTAGCACTGCATCCCTGCATCGCGCGCAGCATTGCAGATGAGGAAAGCAGCCGGATATGCCGGCCACTGAAGAATTCAATCGCCTGGAAACGGAATACGGGTAGCGCGCGGAGCGGTCGAAGCGATCGTTGCCATGACAGCGCGGGCCGAACGCTATCTTGATGAACTGGCCGCCTGTATGGCCCGGGAGAAGCCACCGTGTCAGGGACGAAAGACAGCGTGTCAAAGCGCTGCACGTCATTCGCAACGCACATGGCCTTGCAGCGATCATCTTCCCATGAGCGTTCGGCCCCGCGCCGGGTCACCTAGAACTTCATCCGGATGCCTGCACCGAGGCTGTTGCCCGACGACACGCTGCTCATCGTATCGTAGCGCCACGCAGCATAGACATCGGTCCGTTTCGAAAGCGGATAGTCGTATCCGAGTGCCACCGTCGACCAGCGGAGGTCGCTGCCCTGCTGCGGCCGTCGCCGTGTTCCCGCCCAGGACGCCAGCACACTGCCCGTCCCGACCTGCGCGCTTGCCCCAACCTGCACGGTATCGTCGGTCAGGTCGTTGTTGTTCGTTACCCGTTCGTACTGAAAGTACAGCTTCACGGCCCGCAGCCGGTAGGCGCCGCCCACGAGCCATGCGGTCTGCTCCGTCGCGCCGTTCAGGAACAGCGACGCGGTGTGCAGGCTCTGCACCGCGGCCGTCGCCGAGAACGGCCCTGCAAAGTACAGCAGGTTCGCGCTGTAGTTTGCCTGCCCGGCGTGGCCCGCGACCCCCGCATTGCTGTACAGCAGACTGCCCGACAGGCCAGCCACTTCCGGCGTCTGCCAGGCGATCGAGTCGTCGATCGCGGTATCACTCTGCACCGACGCCGCGCCCATTGCCGACCCGAGGAAGGTGTGGACCACCATCGGCGAAAAAACGAACGAGTTGCCGAACGGATTGAACAGCAGCGTGGACACGAACAGCGGCGCGTCGTTGCGGCCGAGCGTCAACTGGCCGAATTTCCCGCTCAGCCCCACGAATGCCCGCCGCCCGAAGAACGACTGTCCGTCGAACGAGCCCACCTGCCCGCCGTTAATCCGGTAGAAGCTCTCCAGCGTAAAGATCGCCTTGAGCCCGCCTCCCAGATCTTCGGCGCCCGACATTCCCCAGTACGACGTCGACATGCCACCCGATCCAGCCTGCCATGCATTCGACGAACCCGGCGTGCGTATCACCCCTGCGAACGCGTCGGCAAGCCCGTATAGCGATACCGACGATTGCGCCTGCGCGGCGCCCGCCACAGCACACAGCCCGAGCGCTGCCATTGCTTTGCTCCATGTTCCCCGCCTGTCCCAGCCCATGGTCTCTCCTTCTTCGCTTGTGAATGTCCTGTGTGACGCTGCCGCGCAGCCGGCCAACCCTGTCGCCTGCACCTCATGCCGGCCTCACCCGGGCCAGCGGTCTGCCGCTGTCGGCGAGCGCGACGGCGACCAGCAGTTCGGCCGGGCCCGGTGAATCGGCCACCGACAGGCTCGCCGTGTCGAAGTGGTCGAAGCTCCACATGTCCGCGGTCCCGTGCAGCGGAACATCGACGGTCGCACCGGCCGTCGCGCGCTTCGTGACTGATGGCATGATCGAAGTCGCGCCTGGAAGACACGCGCGTACGGCCTTGCCCAGACGTGGATGGAGCAACGCAGCGCCCCATTCGAGTGGAACGTCCATCCCGACGAGCGCGGCCTTGCCGTAGGCCTGCACCGCGGCAGGCGCGCAGCCAAGGGCCTGCAGCGCGCGACCGGCGAGCATCCGGCCGAGGTCGTCGCCGAGCGCGCACAGGACCGTGAGGTCATCGTCGATGTCGGCGAACGCGGGTCTGAGCACGGCTGCCGCAATCACCTGCCGGTGGGGCGATGTCAGCGGCGTGTCCAGTTCGGCGCACCGCTCGACAAGCTGGATGACGACGCGCGTCACAGTGAGGCTCATGATTCCGTCTCCGTCGCGCCGGCCCCGAGCAGCCTCACGTCCGGCGACGGGAAATCGCCTCTCGCGCGCTCATACGCATGCGCGGCCCGCAGCACCAGCGCATCACATCCACGTCGGCCAACGAGCTGTACGCCGACCGGCATCCCACCGGCAAAGTCACAGGGCACGGATATGGCGGGTACGCCAGCCTGGTTGCACCACGCAGTCAGAAGCGGCGCCGTGCGCAGACGACCGGGCAACCCGGGAACCGGAGGCGGGCCGCAATGGAAGGTTGGCGTGATCAGCAGGTCGTATTGCGCGAAGAAAGCCTCTATCGCGACGCCGAGCGCGTGCCGCGCGAGCAGGGCGTCGGCAAACGTCGCGGTATCGATCTGCGTCCCCGCTTCCGCCAGAGCCAGCAGTTCTGGATCAAGCAGGGTCCGGTCAGCCAGTTCCATGTGACGGACACGCTGCGCGAAGAACACCGACCACTGGATCGAATGCATACGGCCGTCGCCGTAGTAATCTGCGACCGGTTCGACGTTGGCCGGCACGACTGTCGCGCCGAGTCCGGCGAACGCGTCTGCGACCTTGCTGATGCTCGCCGCAATGTCCGGTTCCACCTCAATGCCGCCAGGCGACGCGCAGTACGCGATCCGCAAGCCTGCGACACCGCCGTCAAGGGCTGCCGTATAGCACGGTGGCGCGCCGGTGCCGGGATATCCGTCATGGGCACCGGCCATGGCGTCGAGCATCAGCGCGGCATCGCGAACGGTGCGCGCGATCGGCCCGAGCGTGGACAGTGCCGTCCACGACGCGGCCCTGCCTGCCGGCACCAGTGCAAACGTCGGCTTGAAACCCACCACTCCGCTCCAGCACGCTGGAATCCGGATCGAGCCGCCGCCGTCCGTCGCGAGCGAGAGCGGTCCCATGCCGAGTGCCACGGCAACTGCGGCTCCCCCGCTGCTGCCGCCGGATGACAGTTGCGTATCCCAGGGGTTACGGGTAGCGCCCGTCAGAGGACAGTCGGTGACGATCTTGTTGCCGAACTCGGAGGTCGTCGTCTTGCCAAAGAGAATGGCGCCCGCGCTGCGTAGCCGCGCGACGGCCGGCGCATCCTCGTACTCCCGGTCGGGCGACGAGGTCCACGATCCATATCGCGTCGGGAGTCCCCCCACCGCCACGAGATCCTTCACAGAGACAGGCACGCCATCGAGCGGGCCGCACGACTCGCCCTTCAGCCAGCGGCGCTCCGAGTCGCTCGCAGCCTTCAGCGCGCGCTCCTCGTCGAGCGCGCAGAACGCATTGACCGCCGGATCAAGTTTCGTGATCCGGTCGAGCACCGCGCACATGACCTCGACAGGCGACAGTCGCCGCTGCCGGTAACCGGCCAGCAACTGGGCCGCATTCTGCATCACCACGTCATCCATTCTGTAGTCCTGATTGATTCATATGAAAACGGCCCCACTGACGTGAACCGTGACTATCCCTCGCAGGCCGGTGTGACCGGACCCGTGGAGTCGAGAATCGAAAAACTGTTGTCGGCGAGTGCCTGACCGATCCGGGTCTGGCAGAGGACGTGACCGCCGTCGTGGCTCAACCCGGTCCTGCCGCGCGGCAGCGCCACGGACACCACAGGCAACGCGGCACGGACGCGGGCCGCGTCTACGCTTGCGGCCGACTTCACCGCCTCGGCAAAGAGCCGGATACCCGCGTACGTGTTCTCGCCATGCGGCAGCACCACTGCATACCGGCCCAGGCGAGGATCGCGCGCGTCGGCGTAATGCGCCGTATAGCGCGTGAGGAACGCTTCGTTTTCCGGGTTGTCGATGCTCATGAAATACGACGACACGCCGATCGTGCCCGTCGATGCGCCGGTCGTCGCAATCGACAGCGATTCATGCGCGATGTCCGTCACGAGCTGCGGCTTCATCGCGAACGAGCGGTACTGCTTGACGAAGGTCACCGGATCGTCGCCGATGCTGTGCCACACGATCTGGGGGCCCGCACTGGCGACGCGCTGCAGGACCGCGCCGTAATCGCGCGTGCCGAACGGCAACCAGTAGACGTCGAGAAACTTTCCGCCGTGCCGGGTCACTGCCGCCTGCAGCTGTGGGATCAGTACCTTCCGGTTACTGCCGATGTCCGAGACGACTGCGCAGACGGAGCGCCCACCATCGCGCATGAGCCACGCGATAAGCGGATCGATGCGCTGGCTTGCAGCAAGGCCCGTCGTGAGCAGCTGTGGATCACACCGCCCCTCGTCGAAGTTCGGATAGACCACGAGCTTGCGGGCCGACCTCGCCGCCTGAAGGGCCGCTTCGCGCTCCGACGGCAGCACCATGCCGGTGATCATCGCCACGTCGTCGCGCATGAAGAGCTGCCGTGCCTTTTCGAGCGTCACAGCCGTCGACATCTGTGTGTCCTCGACGCTCAGCTGCAGCGGCCGTCCGAGCAGGCCGCCTGCAGCATTGATCTCGTCCACCGCCAGCGCAGCGCAGTTGCGGTTCGTCTGCCCCACCCGCGTGAGAGGTCCGCTGAGAGGCGCGAGCAGGCCGATCTTCAGCGGCCCGGCTGCACGCGCGAACGGGGAAACGGCCGATGTGGCGAGGGAGGCGGCTGCACCGAGCAGCACGGTTCGGGAAAATTCACGTCGGTTCATGCGTGGTCTCTGTGATAGTTACTGGATGTTTTCAGGGCGAAGGTCCGCCTCGACTTCGGCGGCCGGAGAGAGCCATCGCGCGAGCGGGTGTTCCTCCGTTCCGCTGCGAGGCGGCTCGACCGGGCCGGCATGCACGAGCCGGCCGTTGCTGAGCACGATGCAACGCTGTGCGCTTCCCAGGACGAGGTCGAGGTTCTGCTCGACAAGGAGAACGGCCAGCTTCGAGCGGCGGCAGAGTTCTGGAATCACCTCCCCGATGCGCTCGACCAGGTTCGGCTGCACCCCGTCGGAGGGCTCGTCGAGCAACAGCAGCTTTGGACGGCCGCACAGCGCGCGGGATATGGCGAGGACCTGCTGCTCTCCACCGGAGAGCGTCCCGCCCTGCTGGGACAGTCGCTGCTTGAGCACCGGAAAATAGTCGAACACCTCCTCGAGGATGTCGGCACCCCCTGCGGCCTGCGTGCCCATCAGGAGGTTTTCGCGCACGGTGAGCCTCGGAAAGATCCAGCGCCCCTGGGGCACAAGACCGATACCCCTGCGGGCAATCTCATGCGTGCGCAACCCGTTGAGCGGCTGCTCCAGGAAGTGCACGGTGCCGCTCGTGCGCGCAAGCAGTCCCATGATCGCCTTCACCAGCGTGGACTTGCCTGCGCCATTGCATCCCAGCACCCCGACAACCTCGTTGGGCAGCACGTCCAGCGAGAGCTGATGGATCACGTCCACGTCGCCATACCCGGCGCACAGGTTCTCAATGCGCAGCATGAGCGGCCCCCCTGCCCAGATAGATGCGGCGGATCTCCGGGTCCCCCGCTATCTGCGCGAACGATCCCCGGCGCACCACCTCGCCCCGGTGCATTACCCAGGTCTCGCAGGACAGGGCCTGCACGAAGCCGAGGTCGTGCTCGATCGCAAGTACAGCGCACCGCTCACGCAACCGGTGGATGAGGCGAACGAGACGCTGTGCATCCTTCGTGGACAGACCGGCCGCCGGCTCATCCAGCAGCAGCAGCGTCGGCTGGCACATGATGGCCATGCCGATCTCCAGCCACTGGCGCTCGCCGTGAGACAGGTGCGAGGCAAGCCGGCCCGCCTCTGCCGACAGACCAACCTCTTCCAGCACTGCATCGGGGTCCGGCATCGCCGAATCGCGGTACGCTGCGACGCCCATCCCGGCAACCATCAGGTTGTCGCGCGCGCTCATCGCCAGAAAGGTGTTGGTGCCCTGGAACTTGCGCACCACGCCACGGCGGCAAAACTGATGCATCGGACGGCCCGTCATCCGCTCGCCGTCCAGATACAGCTCGCCGCTGCCGGCCGCGATGGCGCCGGAGAGCAGACCCACGAGCGTGCTTTTACCGGCGCCGTTCGGCCCTATCACGCACAGCAGGTCACGAGAACCGATCGCGATATCGACGCCGGCTACGGCCTTGATGCCACCGAACGCCCGGGACAGACCCGCGCCCTGGAGAAAGGGCGCGCTCATTGCCGCTCCTCCTGCGCGTGCCTCGCGCGATGGAACGCCGTAGTGTTCGACGTGGACCGGGAAATTCGACGCGCCGCGCGCACGATGCCGGACACCCGAACGCCGTTGGGCAGGAAAAGCACGCACACGAGAAAGAGACCACCAAGAATCAGTGGCCAACCGTCTGTGCTGTAGCTCGACACGACCTGTTTGACCAGCGTCAGGACCACAGCGGCGGCGACGGGTCCTCCGGTCTTTCCGCGGCCGCCGATGGCCACCCAGAGAATCACCTCGGTCGAGAGCAGCGGCGAGAAAACGTCAGGCGCGACGACACCGGAGCACGCGCCCATGAGCGCGCCGGCCAGGGCCGCCAGCATCGCCGAGACAACCAAGACCAGCAGAAGGTGGGACGCGGTGTGATAGCCACATGCCTTGGCGCGCCACTCATTGCTCGCGATCGCATCGAGTACCTTGCCGTACCGGCTGCGACACAGCAACCACAGGAGTGCGGTCGCCGCCAGCAGAACCACGGACACGGCATACCAGGAGGCAGCGGGCGCGCCGAAATCGACTATGTAACTGCCGATGGCGAACGAGAGTGCGGGGATGCCGAGGATACCGGTGTCGCCTCCCGTGACGGACTGCCAGCTGACGGCGAGCTGCTGCGCAACGATCAGCACCGCGAGACTGATGATGGCGAAGAAGTGCAGCCGCACGCCAGCGAACAGCAGGAAGTAGCCGATCACCATCGCAACGACCGCGGCGCATCCCACCGCACACACAAGTCCGATTACCGGCGTCTGCGCGAACTGCACCGTCGCAATGGCAAAGCCGTAGGCACCAAGCCCGAGAAACGTCGTATGTCCGAGCGTGAGAATGCCGGCACGTCCCCAGAGCAGGTCATAGCTGAGCGCGAGGATGCCCATGATCAGCGCGTCGCGGACCGTCGACAATATCCAGGGTCCGGCAAAGAGCGGCACAAGAATACCGGCGACCGCGGCTGTGCCCCACATCAGCATGGGTGGAACGTCCCTGGCGCCGAGTGGTGGCTGCGAAAACCACAAATGCAGAAGCGCTGCGTGTTTCCCTGACATGCGTTTTATCCTTTACCGAGAAGCTGATGGGCGGCGCTGAACCCCGGGATCAGGCCCTGCGGCCTGAACCGGATCACCACGATCGAGAGGATCAGCACGACGGCCGATGCCAGAGAGGGATCGACGCGATAGCTGAGCAGCGTTTCTGCGCTGCCGATGACCACACTGCCGAGGATGCTGCCGGCGATGGAACCGATGCCGCCCAGGACGATCACGAAAAACGCCTTGGCGAGGTATGAGACCCCCATGTGGGATTCCACCGAGACCATGGGCGCCACCAGTACACCGGCGAGTGAGGCGAGCGCCGCGCCGCCCGAGAAGGCGATGCGGTTCAGCCGCCTCGTGTCGATGCCCGCTGCCTCCGCCATGGCGGGATGCTGTATGACAGCCCGCAACTGGGTGCCGAAGCGCGTACGGGCGAACAGCAACCAGCAACACGCGATGACTATGAGCGCCACCGCGATCACGAAGATGCGGTAGGCGGGATAACTTCCGCCCGGCACTGGAACCGCACCATCGAACGGCGCGTACACGAGCATCGGCTGGGTACCGAAGATGATCTCCAGTCCCTTCTGCAGGATCAGGCTGATCGCATAGGTCGCGAGCATCGTATCGAGCGGACGCGCGTACAGCATCCGGATAACCAGTCGCTCAAGACACCAGCCAAGTCCCCCCCCCACTGCAGGTGCCACGAGCAGCGCAACCCAGTAGCCGTGCGCACCGGTGACTGCCTGGACGGTCGCCAGCGTATAGGCGCCGATCGTGACCCACTCGGCGTGTGCGAGATTCACGATATCCATCATGCCGAACACCACCGCCAGGCCCACCGCAATCATCGCAAGCAGACAGACGTAGCTCGCAATATTCAGGATCACTACCATCCTTTCCTCACAGATCGATCACTTCCCCATCACTCCAGTCACCAGCCAGCACGGTGCCGGGACGCGGCGTCCCGTGCTGACTGCCCCCCGACTACCCGGCTTCCCACAGCGCGTTTACACAAAATATTGTGTGTTTTACGGCGATAAATTGCGTTTACACAATTTATTGTGAATTTGTCAGCGTTCGCTCCCCGATACTCGATGCGTCCCGCCCAAACGAGTCCGCATGACCAAGGAAGCACTGACCGAAGCGCTCGGGAAAGAGATCCGCTCACGCCGCAGGCAGAAGAAACTGACGCAGACCGGTCTCGCCCTGCGCGCCAACGTTCATCTCAATACCATCTCGCTCATCGAGCGCGCCAAGACGTTCGGCGGCATCGATGCATTATTCGATATCGCCCGCGCACTCGACATATCCCTTTCCCAGCTGCTCAAGGCCGCAGAAGAACGCGCAGACGGTCGCTGACGACACCGCCCCGGCCTTCTGACTGCCGTCATCCGGGAACGGCTCGCGTCATCTGCGGCCGGCCCCCTGACGTCAACAGTGACTACCTACGACGCCAGCACCCCCGCTAGCCTCACGCCCCCAGCCCTAGACAGCACGCACGCACCCTCGTCCCCGGTCAGCGCACCGAAAACTGTTCTCCCTGCCAGATGGCTTCTTTGCCACGGCACGCACTTCGCGCCAAGCCGGTTTACACAAAATATTGTGAATTTTAGTCCGCAAAAAACCCGTTTACACAATCTATTGTGAATTTCATGACGTTCGTTCCCCGATACTCGATCAGCCCTACCCACTTGTGTCCGCATGACCCCGGAAGCACTGATCGAAGCACTCGGGAAAGAAGTCCGTTCGCGCCGCCGGCTGAAGAAGCTGACGCAGGCTGGTCTTGCCCTGCGCGCTAGCGTTCATCCGAACACCATCTCGCTCATCGAGCGCGCCCAGACGCCCGTCGGATTCGATGCGCTTGTCGACATCGCAAACGCGCTCGGCACCACGGTTTCGCAATTGCTCAAGTCCGCCGAGGATCGCGCCAGCCCGCGCTGAACTGTCGCGCAGCGGACTCCTTCGCACGCGGCACGCTGACCGGCCAAAACGTCGCCGGCCGCCTATCCCCCGTCCCCGACACTGTATGACAAACGGTAGTCATCACGCACGCCCAGACTCGAAACATAAGCGGTCGCCACCGTTCGTGACCGGCTATTCATTAATATTAAATTAGGCTCGCCGAAATCTGGTGTCAACCGGCGCTTGTACCGCGTTTACCCCTATTATCATGGCCTATGTACGGACGAACTCCGTTCTTGACATTGAGCCCAATCAGCAATATTGTCGATTTGTTATAATTAATTGGTGGCGACATGCAGGGCGAACTCTGTGAATTGACGGCGAGCGAACTCCTGGCGCTTTACCGCACCCGGGCGGCTTCGCCGGTAGAGGCCATGTCCGCCGTACTCCAGCGCATCGAGCAGCTTGATCCGGCGGTGAATGCCTTCCGCGAAATCGCGACCGACGCGATCAGCATGGCCCGGGCATCCGAAACGCGCTGGCAGCATGGTCGCCCCCTCGGACCACTGGATGGCATTCCAGTCAGTATCAAGGATAACGTGGCGGTTTCCGGTCTTGCCACACGTTATGGCTCACGCGCGTCCGACGCGTCACCATCCACGACGGACAGTCCTTGCGTCGCCCGGCTGCGCGAGTCCGGCGCCATCTGTTTCGGCAAGACTACACTGCCAGATTTCGCCCACAAGATCGTCACCGACAGTCCGCTCACGGGCATTACCCGGAACCCCTGGGACAGGGACCGCACGCCCGGCGGCAGCAGCGGCGGTGCTGCGGCGGCGGTCGCGCTGGGCATGGCGCCGGCCGCGATCGGTACCGATGGCGGCGGATCGATCCGGATTCCGGCCGCCTTCACAGGCACCTTCGGCTTCAAGCCGAGCTTCGGGCGCGTTCCCCATGCGCCGAGGGGACCGTTCGGGCTGATGAGTCATGTTGGGCCGATGACCCGTTGCGTTGCGGATGCCGCCCGCATCCTTACCGTGATCAGCCGGCCGGACAGCCGGGACTGGTATGCACTGCCCTTCGAGGCGAGCAATTACGAACTGGGCCTCAAATGCCAGCCGACACCGGGCGGCATCCGCATCGCATATAGTCCCGCTCTGGGCCTGGACGTCACTCCCGAGCCGGACGTCCAGAATGCAGTCATCCGGGCTGTGGAGGTCTTTCGACAGCTCGGCGCGCAGGTGCAGCCGGAGGATCCACCCGGAATTGCCCGGTGCAACGCGGTCCACGCCACCCTGTGGCCTGCCTGCTGCCGCCAGCTCGCCGATGGCATGACTGACCGCGGCGCGGCACTCGATCCCTCGCTGCTGGCCTATGCCGACACGGGCGCCGCAGTCTCCCGCGAGGCGCTGCTCGCCGCACTGATCGAGCGCGGCGAACTCGGAGCGGCAGTCAATGCCTTCTTCGAGCGGCACGACCTCATCATCTGCCCCGTCTACTCCCGGGTCGCAATGCGGCTCGCCGACCTTCCGGCCGTTGACAACCTGTTTCCGCATTTCACGGCCTGGTGCAACCAGCTCGGATTACCGGCTGCCAGCGTCTTCGCGGGCACGACAGTCGAAGGACTGCCGCTGGGTATCCAGATCGTCGGCGGCCGTCACGCCGATGCCCTGGTACTCTGGGCAAGCCATATCATTGAACGTGCCTTCGGACTCGCTCCCCTGGCCGACCTGGCCCGCTCGCTCTCCGCCTCCCTCGCCAACCGGAAACCTCACTAAGATCGGCCCGCAACGGCCCCCCGCGATCGATGTCCGGACGCCCGCTACGGGCTCTCCTTCCGGCCCCCATGCAGGTCGAGATCTGAGTCGAGCACAAGCTTCTGGCGCAGGGCCGCATGTACCTTGCGCAGCTGCGCTTCAGCTTCGTCCATATGCGCCGCCATCAGCTTCTCGACCGCAGCGACGTCACGTCTGCGCGCGGCATCCAGAATGGCCCGATGGGCCGCGACCGTCTGCCTGCCGAATGCCTGGTACTCATGCTGCGTCACGTTGCCGGCGACGATCACCAGGCTATGCAGCATCTGGTTGATGATCTGGCAGACGCAGCGCAGGAAAGCATTCGGATTCGCCAGCGCCAGTACATCATGGAAATGGATGTCCTCATGCCGCTGGTCCAGCGCGTGCTCGTGACTGGCGACAAACGGCTCGCAGACTTCCACGCTACGCTCGAGCGCCTCCAGGTCCGCCTCTGTCAGATACTCGACCGCCCCCGCCGCCAATAGTGGCTCCAACACGCGCCGCACCGCGTAGATGTCCTCGAGGCTGATGCTCTCGAAAAAGAGGTAGTTCTGCAGTGCCTGGAAAGCACGCGCAAGGGGCACTCGGGTAATGGTCGCGCCCCCGTCCGGTCCCGTACTGAGCCGCACCAGGCCCTGCACCTCCAGCGCCTTGAGCGCGTCGCGCATCGAGCCGCGGCTGACGTTGAACATCTCCTGAAGCTCCGCTTCCTTGTTCAACCGCACGCCGGGACGCACCCTGCCATCGGTAATCCAGCTCTTGATGAGCTCCGCTACCTGATCACCCCGCTTGGTCGTGCGCGGTCCCCGTTTGTCCCGCTGCGGCAATGCCTTTTTTGCTGTGGTCTCTTTTCGCCCTGCCATACGTCACACCCGTAGTTGGCCATTCGTCGTTCGGTTCAGGCGTCATTATCGGCCATCGCCGGGCCCCACGCCCTCACGCCGCCGCCGGCTTCAGCGCGCACCCTCCGAAGGTTCGGGGGTGACGACGGTACCTCCCGGTGTCTACGCTTAATTCACACGATGCCTGAGCGCCTTCCGGGCGCCCTGGCGGCAGCCGTGCCTGGGCGCAATTGCGCTGGTTGGGGGGAGAACGGGTCATGACGCGGCATGCAGATACATCGCAGCCAGCACACTCGATGAGCGAAATAGATCTGGCGCTCACGCGCCGCGGCGCGGATCTTGGGCAGCTCGCCAGGGGCATGCGAGCATTCAGCCGGGATTCCGACGCGAGCGGTGACATCGCCGGACCGCCCTGGCGCCCCGAAGACGTTCCTGCGCTGAACCTTAGCCTGGTGCCCGAGACCTATGGCGGATGCGCCGAGACGCAGCCTCTGGTCGCGCAGGCCACGCTGATGTCCTGGCTCGCAGAGGCCGACGCCAGCCTTGCGCTCGCATTGCCTGGCCCCGGTCTCGCCATGCCACCGGTCGTCGCGCTGGCATCGGCCGCGCAGCAGGCGCAGTTCTTCCATCGCTTCCGATCAGTCACCCCACGCTGGGGCGCATTCGCGATTACCGAACCCGACTGCGGTTCGGACGCAACCGCAATGCGCACCACGGCGCGCCAAACCGCCCGCGGCTGGGTCCTGAACGGCACCAAATGCTTCATCACGAACGGCGCCCGCGCTGACTGCGTGGTCACCTTCGCCACACTCAACCGGCAGATGGGCCGCTACGGCATCCGTGCCTTCCTGGTCGATCGCGAGACGCCAGGCTTCTCGGTCACGCGTATCGAAAAAATGGCCGGCCTGCGTGCAAGCCAGCTCGCGATGCTGTCGTTCACCGACTGTGAGGTGCCACACGACGCCATGCTCGCGCGCGGTGACGAGCAGCCGCTTGACGACGCATTCTCGGGCGCGCAGCGCTCGTGGGACTACTTCCGCCCCCTCCTTTCCGCAGTCATGGTCGGTACGTGCCGCCGCGTACGCGCCGAACTCGCCGCCTGGCTCGAGGCGGGCGGCACGCCCGCGGCGCCCCGACTTCGCGTCGCCGACATTGACGCGCTCCTGCTCGACATCGACCGCCAGATCACCTCCGCATGGCTCCTCTGTCATTGCACGGCATGGAAAACCGACCAGGGACTTGCGACCTCCGTGGAGTCGTCCATGACCAAGGCTTACGCCTCGCGCGTAGCGGCCAGGGTAGCGCGTACCGCAATCGACGTGGCCGGGATCGACGGCGTTGCCGCGCATCCCGCGCTGGATCAGGGTTACCGCGACGCCAAGGCGTTCGACATCATGGAAGGAACCGGTGATTTCCAGCGGCTCATGATCGCGCGAGCTGCGCTCCGGTCCCCGCAACAACCGTGGGATACCGCGTAGCCGGCAGCAACGACGACCCGACCACCGAGTATTCCCCCTGACGGAGACATTCGATGACGCAGATCCCCAGTTCGGCCCGCGAGGACATCGCGGCCACCATCAAGACCTGCCTGCTGGCCAGCATCGGCAGTACCCTGGACACGACGTTGATCTCGGACGACACGAACCTTTTCGATCTGGGCGTCGACTCGATGAACATGACCGAACTGCTGCTGCAGCTCGAACAGCGTTTCGGCTTCACGCTGGCCCCCGAGGACCTCTCGTCCGACCTCTTCGTGCGCTTCGGCAATCTGGTCTCGTTCGTGCAATCCCATGCGCAGCGCAACTGATCCGGCGCGCGCAGCGATGCGCATCAGCACCACGTCGCGATACATCCCGAGCGGGCGCGTACCGCCGCAGGCGCAACTGCGCGGTGCGGCCGGGGCCTCCACGTCCTCCCGCGACGTCGTCATGCAGTCAATCTATTCCGACGTGCTGAGGTGGCGGATTGCAGCCTGTCCGCCAGATGACGTAGATGAAACCTTTCGGCCGCCCTCCCCGCAGCAGGTAGCGATCGAACGCAACATCACGCTGACGGACATGGCTTTGCTGGCCGCCCGGCAGGCAGTCCGGCGATCGTCGTCCGAGGCAAGGCAGACCGTGGACCAGATCGTCGTGTGCGCGACCAGTCTCGAGCACGACCTCGCCATGTCATGTGCGGGGCGGCTGCACAGCGAGTTCAGGTCGACCCGACCGCCGCTCGCCGTCGGGCAGCTTCAGGGTGTCGCGTCATTCCTGGGACTTCGGATTGCCCGCGGCATGATGGCCGAAGACGGGGACCTCGAGTCGGTCCTTGTCGTGGGCGCCGAACGATGGCTTTCCCCCTTTTCCCGTCTGGCCGGTGCCGTCGCTGCGCTGGGCGACGGCGCCGCGGCCGCCGTTGTCCAGCGCGGCCCAGCCGGGGGCTGGTCAGTGCGCAGCGTGACCGTACGAACGCCGCCCCTTCGCCGCAGCGTCGAAGCCTGGATCGATGACGAGGCCCTGTCCAGCGTCATTGACGAAGCCTGCAGCACCGCCGGACTAACCGCGCGTAGAGTCCAGTGGATCGTTCCGCCCTGCATCGCGCCCGCGCTCGTCCGCACGATCGGTGCACGCGCTGGCTTGCCGGCCGACCGGACATGGAGTGCCGGGCCCAACGACATCGGTTATCTGTGCGCTGCGGATCCGCTCGCGCAGTTCGACGCGTTTCTCAGCGTAGTCACGCCCGCCGTCGGAGATCACGTACTGCTGTGGTCCACTGGCCTGCAGGGACAGGCTGCCTGCGCTGTTCTCGAATATCAGGCGGGTTGAACCATGTTCGCGTCCGCCAGCACACTGTCCCTGTCTGCCGTCGCCTTCCGGCTGCCGAAGCAGACCGTCGACGCTAATACCTGGGCGCGTCGGTGCGGGCTCCCCGGGCAGCGGGCCGAAGCACTGATGCGCAATGGTGTGCACCAGTTCCATGACGCGGCAGCTGGATCGCCGGTAAGCCTTGCATGCGATGCCGTATCGGCGCTGCTCGCACAGACTGGCGCCGCGCCCCCGGACATCGACGCTCTGGTCTATACGCACACGATCCAGAGCAGTGTGCTCGCCCCGCCGGCCGGCACTGCAGCGTTCATCCAGTCGCACATGGGCCTGAGACGCGCACTTGCGTTCTCGGTCATGCAGCAGAACTGCGTCTCGCCGATGGCCGCAGTCCGCATACTTCAGGCGCTGTCGGTGGAAGGCCAGCCGCTTCGGCGCGCCATCGTGGTGTGCGCAGACGTCATCGGTTCCGGATGCGACCATCTGCGTGCGATCGAGGATCTCGCGCTCCACGGCGACGGTGCGTGTGCCTTTCTACTGGAGCGGGATTGCGATCGCAACCGGATTACCGGCCTGCACCTGTATACCGACCACCGTTATTTTCGCGGCACGGATGACGAACTGCAGCCCGTTCCCGATGACCGCTACTACTGGTCCGCATTCACCACGATGCGCGCCGCCCTCGCGCAGGCCGGGATCACGGGACGTGACCTCGCGGCCGTGTTTCCTCACCACGTCAACCTTCCTGGCTGGTCCCGCCTGATGACGATGCTGGCCGTGCCCCACGAGCGGCTCGTCACGTCGAACTTCGGGAAATTCGGTCACGTCTTCGGCGCCGATCCATTCATCAATTTCGGTACGTCCCCGCACCGCGCGCCAGGCACGTCCTCGCTGCTGTTTTCGAGCGGACTCGCCGGCTGCTTCGGCGCGATGGTCATACGCCACTGACCAGGAACGTCATCGGAGTCCAGCAATGAGAAATCTCCTTGACCTCGTCCAATCACACGCACGGCGTACCCCGGATGCACAGGCGCTCGTCTGCTCAGAGACCGTCGTCACGTACAGGGAACTGGTCAACAGCGCCCACGCGTTCGGACATGCCCTGACCGCGCTCGACATCCCGCCAGGTGCGCGCGTCGCGATCTTCCTCGACAAGCGCGTTGAGGCCGTCGTTGCCATGCTGGGCGCGACTGCCGCGGGCGGCGTGTTCGTTCCGGTCAATCCGCTTCTCAAGCCGGCGCAGGTCAGCCACGTGCTGCGCGACTGCGGCGCGGCATGTCTCGTCACCTCAGGCTTGCGCGCCCATACCCTGGCTGAAGCAGGGTCCTCGCCCGTGGCAGACGTCATCATCGTGGATGAGCCCGGCGTGCCTCCCGCGAATCTGGAAGCGGCTGGCCGGATTCATCGCTGGCCCTGGACCACCGCCGTTACCCCGAATGACGTTGCAGACACAACCTTCTGCAAAGCGTGCGTCGACACGGATCTCGCCGCCCTGCTCTACACCTCCGGCTCCACAGGACTACCCAAGGGCGTGATGCTCAGCCATCGCAACCTCCTCGAAGGTGCATGGAGCGTCGCCGAGTACCTTGGCCACGGGCCGTCAGACCGCATCCTCGCAGCGCTCCCGCTGAGCTTCGACGCCGGACTGAGCCAGCTCACATCCGCCTGGGCCGCCGGCGCCACGCCCGTTCTCCTGAATTACCTGACGGCCCACGACGCGATCGCAGCGTGCGAGCGCGAGCACATCACCGCGCTCACCGGTGTGCCGCCGCTGTGGATGCAACTCGCGGGCGCGGCATGGTCCGACGCGGCGCGACGCCACCTGCGCTACTTCGCGAACACGGGCGGCCGCCTGCCACTGCCGGTGTTGCAGAAACTGCGGGCGTTGTTTCCGGGTGCGAAGCCGTTCCTGATGTATGGCCTCACCGAGGCCTTCCGCTCGACATTCCTGGACCCCGCTGAGGTCGACCGGCGACCGGACTCCATCGGCAAGGCCGTCCCGAACGCACGCGTGCTTGTCGTGCGTCCGGACGGTACGCCATGCGAGCCCGGTGAACCCGGCGAGCTGGTGCACACAGGCGCCTTTGTCACGCTCGGATACTGGAACGACACCGCACGGACCACCCAACGCTATCGCCCATCCCCCGAAGTGAAACCGGGCGGCGCGCAGCGGGACACCGCGGTCTGGTCCGGTGACCTCGTGCAGCGTGACGCAGAAGGCTTTCTCTATTTCATCGCCCGCAACGATGCCCAGATCAAGAGCTCAGGTTATCGCATCAGCCCCGAGGAAATCGAGGAAACCGTCCACGCAAGCGGTCTCGTGCACGAAGTCGCCGCGTTCGGCATACCGGACGGGGAACTCGGCGAAGCTGTCGCCCTGATGGTGGTCATGACAGGCGACACAGTGACAACCGACGGGGTACGCGACTGGTGCATCAAGCAGCTGCCGCGGTACATGGTCCCCCGAGATATCGTCCGTTGTGCGGAGATTCCACGCAACGCCAACGGCAAGTTCGACCGCGCTGCGCTGCGCACGGCATTCGCGGCCCACGCTTCAGGCTCCGGACAGACATCATGAACCATTCTCTCTCCAGCCCGGGCCAGCCGTTCGGGGGTGCCGACATCCGTCAGCTTGCCGAACGCGCCGGGCGCACACCGTTCTTCGCCTACGACCGCGCCGCGATCACGCAACGCATCCGGGAACTACGCCGCCTGATACCCGGCAACATGCAGCTCCACTATTCGATCAAGGCCAACCCGATGCCGTCCGTCGTTCATCATCTCGGCGGGGAAGTCGACGGCTTCGACGTGGCTTCGGCGCAGGAAATGGCCCTCGCGCTCGATGCGGGTGCGCCACCTGGAGACATCGGGTTCGCCGGCCCCGGCAAGTCCCACGACGACCTGCGGCGCGCCGTTGCATGCGACGTCAACATCCATATCGAATCGGAGACGCAGCTGCGCCTTGTCACCGCACTGGGATGGGAACTGGGCGTGAAACCCCGTGTCGCGATCCGGATCAATCCCGACTTTCAGGTCAGCCACAGCGGCATGCGCATGGGCGGCGGCGGCACCCCGTTCGGCGTGGACGTCGATCAGGTGCCGACGCTCCTGCGCGAACTGGCAGCACGGGAAGTCGCACTCAGCGGTTTTCACATTTTCTGGGGCTCGCAATGCCTGCATGCGCCGACAGTGATCCAGGCGCAGCGACTAAGTGCGGAACTCGTCGAGCGCCTGGCCGGCGACCTGAGCGTGGAACCCGGCTTCGTCAATCTCGGCGGCGGCTTTGGCATCCCCTATTTCCCGGGGGAAACACCGCTGGATATCGAGGCCGTCTGTGGCGCCATGCACGGCTGGCACGCGCGGCTTCACTCACTGCTTCCACACACGAAAACCATCCTGGAACTCGGACGATATCTGGTCGGCGAAGCAGGCATCTATGTGTGCCGCGTCATCGACCGCAAGGTCTCGGGCGGCAAGACGTTTGTCATCACCGACGGCGGTCTGCATCACCATCTGGCGGCCTCCGGCAACTTCGGCCAGGTTCTGCGCCGGAATTTCCCGGTCTTTCTCGGAAACCGGGCCGATGCCACGTCGTACGAGCGCTGCCACGTGGTCGGCTGCCTGTGCACGCCTCTCGACCGGCTCGCCGACGACGTGGAATTGCCCGCGTCGCGTATCGGGGATTATGTGGTGATCAGGCAATCGGGTGCCTATGGCCGCTCAGCCAGCCCGGAGCATTTCCTGGGTCACCCGGCCCCCGTCGAGATGCTCGTCTAGCCTGGACACCACGGAGAACAGCATGGTAATGACTGGATGTTCTGTCGCGGTACCTGAACGCGCAACATGGGATCTCAGTGAAGAAGTGCAGGACCTGCGTGCAGCGACCGAACGGTTCGCGCGCGACCGCCTTGAGCCGCTGCTTCGGCAGCCGCCCAATCCTTCGGCATGGCTCGAGACTGTCCGGCTGGCTGCAACGCTCGAAGTGGGACGCATGATCCTGCCGGAAGCTCGCGGCGGCATGAACATCAGCCGGCACGACCTGGCGCTCATCATGGAACAACTCGCCGCCGGCCCGCTTGAGCGGGCCGTCCAGCTCTCGCTCAGCAGCCCCGCACTGATGACACTGCGCGATTGCGAGGCGCTTGACCGTCTGCCTGATCACGACGTCAGTCACTATTTCGACGGCACGACGTCGATCGCACCGGGTATCGTCGACGTCGACGGTACCGGCGTGTGGGTGCTGCGCCAGCACCGCAGTTCGCCCTTCATGACGATTCAGGAGCGCGACGGGCACATCACTCTCGTCATCGCGACAGCAGATGCAAGCTCACCGGAGCCCGGCAACGCCACAGTCGTGTTTACGGATGGCCTGTGCCTCGAGCATTACGACCTTGCCACGTCCAAAGCGCACGTCGCCACTGTCCCTCCTGCTGCGGGTATGAGGCCGCACGATCCCGCCCGGCTGTGGTTAGTCGACGTTGCGCTCTATCTTGGCGCACTGCTCTGCGGGGCGATGCGGCAAAGCGCCCGTTTCGCGCTCTCATACAGCGCGGGTCGCCAAAGCTTCCGCAAGCCGCTTGCGGCCCATCAACTCGTCGCCTCGCGCGTCGCCGACCTGGTCACGGCGGCCCATGCCTGCCACCTCTTTCTGCGCAGCGCCGCGATGCTCGACGGCGACATGCAGGTCGTGACCGTCAGCCAGATGGCCCGTCACATCGCAACCGAGGCGCTGGATGCAAGCCGGGAACTGGTGCAGCTGTGCGGCGGGCACGGCTACGTCGAAGGACTGCCCCCTGCAGCGCGGTTCCAGACAATGCACTGGTTTGCGATGCTTCTTTCCGGCGTCGGCCAGAGCCTGACCGCAACTGCGCCAGCGCGCGCTGGGACGGAGAATCCGCGTGAGCAACTGCAACCAGGCCCGCGTTCCTGAGGGGCAAAAGGACCGGTGTGTCCTGGCCGCAGGAAGAGCGCCATCCTGCTGGCTTCGCGAGCCCGATGGTGACGACCTGCACGATATTGCCGCCTGGCTCGCGCAGCCGGACCTCAACCAGTGGTTCGATTTCGGGCTGGGCCGCCAGACACTGCCGCTCCTCGCCATCCAGTCGATGGCCCGCAGCGGCCGGCACAGGCTTCGGGTTTTCGGCGCCATGGGACACCACACGCCGAGTGGCCTTGCGGCCGTCAGCGACATCACGCATGCATTCGGAACCGGATCCTTCTGGGTCCTGCGCGACGCACGAAGACCCGCCTGCCGTGACATGACGCTGCTCGCATCGACGCGCGTGCTGCATGATGCCTTCATGACCGACCGTCTGCAGTGCATCACGGCGTGGGCGGTGGACTGTAACGTGCGCTCGCGCCGGCTCCTCGAGCGCATCGGGTTTCGCCCCGCTGGACAGCAGCGCAACTGCCACGTCATGCAGGGCTCCCGCTTTGGACGCGTACTGTACGACCTGTTGCCGGGAGACCTCGCCCTGGCCACCGGGACGCCCGCGGGTGAGCCATGAGCCGCCCGGTCATCACCGCACTGACGTCGTGTGTGCCGCCCGCCATGCCGCTGTCCCGATGGCTTGAAAAAGAATCAGCACTGCGCACTACCAGCAACCCAGGCTGGAACACCTGGATGCGTTCCTGGCATCCGGACTATGGACACTGGCTGGAGGCATCACCGCAGATTGAGGCCGGTCATCCGCCGACCTTGAGTCACGATCCAGCGATTCCGGATCGGTGCTACATGATCCCTGTCGAAACCACACTGGACCAGACAGGACTCGCCGCGCAGGTACTCAGGAACATTTGCGCCAGACGCCCCGGCAACGCCAGCCCGATCGACGTCATCATGTTCTGCCATACCACGCCCGGCGAGCATGTCCCGGCCACAACCGCCGGCAGGCTGTGCGAGGAAACCGGCGCGTCGTGCCTGGCGTTTTCGGTATCGCAACAGCAGGGAGCGTCGGTCTTCACTGCCTTGAGACTTGCCGGTGACCTGCTGCTTGCCGAGGCGGACGTCCACACCATCCTGATTGTCGCTGCCGAGAAATGGTGCCCACCGTTCACAAGATGCGCGACGGGCGGAGTGATACAGGGGGACGCCGCCGGCGCGCTGCTCATCCAAAGAGCCGCCCCTGAAAGTGGCGGGCTGAGGATACTCGATGCCGAAACGCGCCGCGTTCCCCATCGCAGCCAACCCGGTATCACAGAAAGCGACGAGTCCTGGGCATCCACACTGACAAAGCTCATCGATCTTCTGCTCGCCCGGAACGGCCTCCGCCGCAACCAGATAAACGATGTGATCGGCCATCAGGGGATGCCATCCCTCAGTGTCGCAGTGCACAGCCATCTCGATCGCCCCGCCGTGCGCGAACGGCGCGAAGAGTCTGCTCACCTTGGCGCGGCCGAGTCCATCGTCCGACTCGCACAGACACCCGATTGCCTGGCCCCCCGCCACGACCGCCGCACCCTGCTGTGGGGGTTCGGCATCGGGGGCTTCATCGGCGCCGCGTTGCTCGAGGCGCGCGGCATGCCCTTCCAGGACCGCCGGTCCACCAGGCGCTCTGCCTCATGACGCAGGATCCCGCTATCACCCATGTCGCCTATCATCTTCCCGGGCGCGTCGATGACGTCGGAAGCTGGGGCAGGCGCGCCAGACAATACGCTGCCGTGCCGGGGCTCGAACGTGCCGGAATGCATCGGTACCACCGCGCCACGGGCCAGACCGCAATCGGGCTCGCGGCCAGCGCAATCCGGCAGGTCATGCTCGCCTCGTGTGTCGCGGCGGACACCATCGACTGCCTAGTCTACGTGCACACCCTGCAGGGCAGCATCGCTCCACCGCCCATGTCGCTGCCCGGTCTGCTGTGCGATCACTTTGGTTTTACCCACGCCGAGACGTTTTCCCTCGCCCAGCAACACTGCGCCTCGGCACTGGGCGCACTGCGCGTCATCCGTGCGATGTTCGTCGCGCGGCCGCACATGCGTCGCGTCCTGCTCGTCGGCGCGGACGTCATGCCACTTGAACCAGAGCGACTCATGCGCGGCGAAGGCATCATGGGTGACGGCGCGTTTGCCGCGCTCGTGCAACGCGGCGGCGCGACCAACCGGCTGCTTGCAGTGGGGACCCACTGCAGCGGACTGGGGTGGCGCGGCACCTCAGGACTCGACAGTCCGTCCATCGCCGCGCGCCAATTTCTTGCAGCCCGCAGCCTGATCAGCACCACGCTCCGGCAGGCGCACTGCCCCCCCGAAGACCTGCAGCTCATCCTGCCACACCATCTGGACCTTCCTGCATGGTACCGGCTGCTGGACTCGCTCCGGATTCCACGGGAGCGGCTGTTCGCCAGCAATTTTGGGCGGGTCGGACACGTCACCGTCAGCGATCCATTCATCAATCTGGCCGACTGCGATGACGTCCTTGTTCCCGGTCGCCCGTTCCTCCTTTTCGCGCGGGGCGTCGGCGGGTTCTGCGCCGCAGCGGTCCTCTGCCGGTAATCGGATCAATAACCACCGGCCCACAGCTACGCTTAACGGCGTTCCGGTCGCACGGACAGCCCCTCAGCGAAGCAGCATCGCGGCCCTTTTTTCCCGTCGCAACGACCTTTACCGTCGAGGCTTGCCGACTGCCGCGCACTGAAAGTGGCACGACGTGCGAATCTATTCTACTGACTATAATATGTGTAAAGCGGTTACCGGAAACGTCAGCAGCCGGCGTCTGGTAGACCGTGCCGGAACTCCATTCTGGCAACCGGATGCCGGCCTCTGACTGGCTCCTCACTCCCGGAAATGCCTCTCGCATGAGCTGCGCACATCGTGTGCAGGGACCAGCACTTTCATGCGGTACTGATGTTCCGGACCCCGTGGGGCAGCGCCGAGGTAGTCGATATGAAAGATGCATCGCAGGACCCTCCCAATGCGGTCCTCCGCCCCACGTCACCTGCAGTTGACCGCTCGCAGGGAGCCGTCACGGCACCGATGATGCCACTCGCATATGCCGCCGATCTTCCCTCACTCGCCGACTCCTTCGGAAACGCCGCCAACGCGTTGGGCTTTCCCCATTTTGTCATCAGCCGCGTTGCACGTACCCGTTCCCCCTGCCTCCCTCGGACGGCATTGGAGGTAATCTGCGGCGATTATCCGGATGAATGGGTCCGGCACTATCAACGCCGTAACTACGCCTGTGCCGATCCCGTTCACCGCGCTGCATTCACCCAATCGGCACCCTTTCGCTGGCACGACATTATCGGCCTGAGCAAGGCCGAACATCGAATCCTCGACGAGGCGCGGCAGGCCGGTTTGCCGGGCGGCCTCAGCGTGCCGCTGCACCAGCCCGGCGGTAGCATCCTGCTCTTCAGTCTGGCGGGACCTCTCGAATCGGTCAACGATGCATTCAACGCCCGGCTCGCCTATCTCATCAGCACCCAGTTTCACTTCGAGCTGCACCGGCTCACGCGCACACGGTCAACGAAAGCCTCCCACTTCCTGACACCCCGTCAGCGGGAATGCCTCACCTGGGTCGCTCGCGGCAAAACCTCAACGGAAATCGGCATCATCCTCGGGATCTCCCGCTATACCGTCGACTATCACATCGAAGAAGCGATGAAAGCGCTCAACTTCAACAGTCGCACAGCGGCGGCCGTCAACGCGACCGTCCAGGGTCTGGTCGAACCCTGACGCCCCGCTTTCGATCATCCCGTCTGGCCTTCTCTTTCGCGTGCCGATTGCCTGTGGCAGCGGTACCCGCTGCATAGGCAATTGTGCCTCCACCCTCCGCAACTTCCGAGTTTCTGGTCCGAAATCGCACTGATAGCTTCGCCTCAACGGCTAACACGAGGAGGAGCCATGTCACACGTCATAGCCGGCAGACTCGACGATCTGCCAACCAGTTTGCGTCACCGTCTCGGAGCCTTCCGTCACAAGGTTTTTGTCCAGCGGTTGCACTGGGAGATTCCCGGCGTCTCAGCTGACGCCACGGCCGAATGGGACGAATTCGATGGAGGCGACACCATCCAGCTCGTGGCCCTGGCCACCGATGGAACGGTCTGCGGATGCGCGCGCCTGATGCCCACGACAGGGCCATGCCTCCTTCGCGATGTCTTCCCGCAACTCGTATATCCGGAATCCGTACCCTCCTCGCCTTCGATCTGGGAAATGTCCCGGTTTGCGGGAACAAGCCTGTCGAACCAGCTCGACGCGACCACATCTGGCATGTCGCTATTTCCCTATTCGATGGCGCTTGCTGCCTCCTTTGGTGTTATACGACTGGTCGGGGTACTCACGCGCTCCGTCGCCCGTCTGTACCGGCGCTATGGACTCGCCCTCGTCGATCTCGGTCATGGCGGGCCGGGAAAGCCTTCCGACATCGTTGCATGCGCAATCGATCTGACACCCGCCAGCTTCAGCTGCATCCATTGCGATGCCGGCACGTTGCTGGGCGCAATCTGCCGCCTTAGAGATTCGCCGACAGCTCAACGCTTTCGAATCGATCATCCCCGCCCTGCCGATTGGCAGTCAAACGCGCCCCGGACAATCAGCGGCACACCGATGATCCACCCGGGCGACTCGCCCCATCCGTAACCGCACAATCGTGCTGGGCTTTGGAGCAGACCCGCATCACCTGCCGCCAGCCCGCCGGCAGTGGTGACGGTTGTCAGCGTCCTTGACCCAGTCGGGCCTGATTGCAGACGCGTAGGCCTGACCGCTGCGGGACGCCTCGCCGTTCATCTGTGAGTTCAAACCCAAGCGCTGATCAATCGCATGTGCGACTGTGGTTGACTTCGGCGCTTTTGCGTCGTCGCAATCGGCCCAGAACGCATACATTGCATCGAACAGCACGGACAGCGTTTTCGTCATATACGGCAATCGGACCAGGGTGCCACGCCCAAGCTCATCAACACCGGGCGGCCTACATTGCGTCTGAGGTCCGTCGTCGGGCATCATGACCCGCAGCGTGTCCAGCTCGCGCTGAAGACGATCTTCCAGCGAAAAGTGAACCGTCGCCGTATGGGCCAGCGCCCTGCGCAACTCACAGATCTGTCGGTCCTTCAATTCAATGAGCCTGCGCAGTCGATGAACTTCGTTCTCAGCCTGCCGCAAACGCAGGTCGGGACTGACACCAGGAGCGTATGTCGCGAGGCCGCGTTCACCGCCACCCTGCCTCCACGCACTGAGTTCTTTCATCATGTTCTCTGCCTCGAGTGAGCATGCGCGTCTCGTGGCGACGAAACCGGCTTCTACCACGTTCAGGGGTCAGGAATGCCTCCTCGCGCGCTCCCGGGCGATATCGGCAATTTGACCGCAGGGGACGCAGCCGGGCCCTCCACACCTCTTTTTTCGTATTTCTCAAACGAAAGATCAACTGCGAAACAAGGCAGGATGTCGGATGCAGGTGCAACGATTAACGTTATGTCGAAAAGGTGTGAGCGGATGAGCCGGTGATGTGTTTGTATTCCGGTTGCATAGATCGCATGCTGCCATAGTTTACGGGGAGGACAGCGGTCTGCGCGACGCCTCGGCCTAAACCCGCCGTCGAGCACTCTCGCCCGATGGTCGCTGGCGACGCCAGAACGCTGACGGGCCGTCGTTCGCGTGGCAGTGCGCCTCTCCGATAAAGAATCGTCAGAAAAACGCTACATAGACCAGTGCAGGCTTCCTGGTTCCTCTGCACCGGACAGGTAGCGGGCGCCTGGATACTGGCGTCTTGACGGCATCCCGTAAAAGCTCACCAGCCACCGTACAACCTGACAGCACAGCCGTGCCGCTGAAACCAGTCAGCGCCCGGACAGGCAGCCTGTTTACCTATCTCGAGCCGGTGTACAGGATCGCTCTAGCGGCGCTACTCGTCCATGAAGTCCCCAACATCAGGACCATCATCGGCTGCGCCATCGTCCTTATGTCGGTGTTCATTGTGTCGAGATCGTGATGAACTTGGCATGCGAGTCCCGTCAGCACCGCCGCGGCGAACGCACCTGTACTTGTGCTCGCCAGTGCAGTCTGAATTTCGGCCCACCAGTAGTGCCCCGGTACGGCACGCCGTCAATCCACATCCGGCCGGTGAAACACGGAGCAACCGTAGCCATTCACTCCGACCATCAGTCACACATGCAGCCAACGAATGCCAATATGCTGATGGCACTGCGTCTCGCACGCGCAAAAACGCTGCTGGAATCGGCGCCGATGTCCATGTTTTTTGCATTGCTGCAGCGGGGATTCATACGATGGGAAGGGCAACCTCGCGCGCAGGCAATCCGCTCACCCGGCACGCCTGTAAACCAGCAGGCGCTGAGCATAACGGCCCACGGCTTCGCTGCGCTCGACTGGCTCTCCAATACGGCGCAATCGACCGACCGGGCTCATCGTCAATGGGCTCCTTACGGCGATGACTGGTCCGGACGCGAACCGGCACAGTTCGCCTCGCATAGGCTGGTCAGCCATTGAAACCCGTCGGCGGCCACTATGTCGCGGCAATTTCGAAACGGTCGCGCTCTTAAGTCTCATGCAGATTGCGATGAATCCACCGGTCAATTGTCATGGCACGACATATAGCTGAACGGGCAGTCCGAATCGCTTGCTGAAGCGTGCCCAGCACAAGCCGTCAGCACACTTGGATCCAGAGCGTGTCACCGTTCCCCGACGCAGTGACCTCGTGGCGCCACTTGCAGACGTGGCCGTCGCCCATGCCAATACGCCCCCTGAAGAACCATAATTGTGGTCCCGTCCATGGACAGGCAGTGCCGGCTGACGGATTCGCTATAGTCCGGAAGTGGACCGGCTGACGCAGAAGCCGGAAGGCAGCCGCCCACCGAAGAGAAGAAGGCAGTTATTCCCGCCCCAGACGGGCGGCTTCAGCGCGGCTTGCGATCCATGCATCGACCTCGCTTTCAAGCCATGCTACCCGCCCGCCGCCGAGCTCGACCGGTCTGGGAAACTTTCCCTCAGCGAGGTAGCGATAAACCGTGCTCGCCCCGAGACCCACCCGGGCGCGCACCTCCCGAAGACGGATAAGGCGCTCTTTCGCTCCCGCGTACTCAACAGCCTGCTCAATCACGATGAAGGCCCTCCCGACGAAGTCCAGACATCACAGGACACTGCCAGACTAGCGCGTGCAGCCAGGCGCATCAAACGCACACCCAGGAAGATCGTTGCAGCGATCCCGCGCGCCGCTCATGCACCGGACGTCCCATCGTTTCCCACGAGTTCCCGTCCCGCAGCGAGAGAAAGTCCATTCTTGCTTCTTCACGCCCGTACGCGAAAAAACTTCGCTATTTGCGGATCCGTGAGCGGCATCAATCGAAGCACATCTGAACGGGGGACCGTTGACGGGCCGAGCCAGATCCCACGCTAACGGGAAACGTCTGCGAGCCAGCGTTCGCAGGTAACCGGTGAACCGGCTACGTGGCCCGTGCACAGTAAGCCGCCCAGTCGTCCATCATCTGCCTGCGGCGCCGGAACAGGTCACCACGTCGATACGCGGCCTCCACCTTGTCGTCCACCGAGTGCGCGAGCGCCATCTCCGCCATCTCGTTCGGATAGGTCGTGCACTCGGCAGCCCAGTCGCGGAAGGTCGACCGGAAACCATGTACGGTGATACCGGTTCGCTCCATCCGCCGAAGGACCGCGAGCATTGCCGTGTTCGACAGGGACTTCCCTCTTTTCATGCCGGGGAAAAGCAGCTCACCGTCGGCTTCGTCGAGCAGACGTTGCACGAGCTCAATGGCGGGTGCGGACAACGGAATCCGGTGCATGCGATCGGCCTTCATCCGTTCCGCCGGCACGGTCCACATGGCGGCATCAAGATCGAACTCGCCGCGCGTGGCCCCGAGCACTTCGCTGGTCCGGGCGGCGGTCAGAATGAGCAGTTCAAGCGCTCGTGCTGCCAGGCCCTTCTGCGCCCTGAGCAGCGTCATGAACTCGCCAGCCCCGGCATAGGGCAACGCTGGACGATGCCGGACCTTGCGCACCTTCGCGCGCGCAGGAAAGACCTTGTCGAGATGCCCTTTCCAGCGAGCCGGGTTGTCGCCTTCCCGATACCTGTGCACCGTCGCCCAGTCGAGCACGGCCTCGATCCGCCCGCGCACACGACTGGCCGTTTCCGTCTTGATCTGCCAGATCGGCTCGAGTACGCGCACGACCAGCGTTATATCGATATCCTGGGCGCATAGCGGCCCGATGACCGGCGAGGCGTAGGTGGCCAGCGTATTCTCCCACTGCGCGACGTGCTTGCTGCTCTTCCAGCCTGCCCGGTTGGCCTCGATGAACGCCTTCGCGCATTCGTCGAACGTCCTGCTGCGCCCGGCCTTTACCTTGTGCTGCATGAGCTCGGCACGCCTGACCTCGATCGGGTCCAGACCTTCCAGGATCATCTTCCGGTAGCGCGCCGCACGCTCGCGCGCTTCGGCCAGCGTCGTGACGTGAAGCGGTCCCAGCCCCATCTCCCGCAGTCTGCCCTTGCGTCTGAATCGATAGACCCATGAGCGCGTCCGCGCAACCGACACCTGAAGGTAGAGGCCCCCACCATCGCAGTAACGGCCGGGCTTGCTCAGACGTGCAACGCCGAGTGACGAAAGACGGTGAATGGCTCCCATGGCTGCCTCCTGTCAGACCATATTTATGATCTCACCCAGAGGGTACATGGCTGAGTCAATCTGGACAATAAAAAATCCCGCAATACCTTTACCGGCGGGGCTTTCCGGCTTTTTCCGGGACACTCCCGCACTATCCGGGAAAGCTCGCTGCAGGGCTGCCACCGACGGCCCTGCCAGTCGATGTTATATCTCAAGGATACCGAATTAAATGGTGCGTCAACTACGCCGGAAATTTTCATGCCGTATTGGTCAGGCCGATGAACCTCTCCGACAGCCAGGCCCGGATCAGCCAGCCACCCACCCTGTGGCAAACGCGGGTGATCGCCCTCCCCCCACCCTCACAGAGGGCGACCGGATGATCACGCGCGGCCGCCGCGGGAGTCACCCCTGATGCTATCCCGTCCACAGCCGATACGGCGGCGTCGAATCTTCCAGTTCATCCTCACCCTACCGGCTCACCCGTACAGACATGCCACTTGCCTTCATTGCTGGCCGACCGGGGATAAGACGTGAGTGCGCATGCAGTGCGCCCGTGCCGGACGCACTGCATCGCCGGGTAACAGTGGTGTCTATGCCGTCGCGCTTTCTGTCTCCGCCTGACCTTCGCACCACATTGCCCAGTCGTCCATCATCTGCCGCCGGCGCTGGAACATGTCACCACGACGGTAGGCTGCCTCCACCTTGTCATCGACCGTGTGCGCGAGCGCCATCTCCGCCATCTCGTTCGGATAGGTCGTGCACTCGGCTGCCCAGTCACGGAAGGTCGAGCGGAAGCCGTGCACTGTCAGACCGTTGCGCTTCATCCTGCGCAGGACCGTCAGCATCGCCATGTTCGACAACGGTCTCTCTTTCTTTCCACCCGGGAACAGCAGTTCGGTATCTGCTTCATCAAGCAGCCGGCGCACGAGACCTGCCGCCGCCGCTGACAGGGGCACCCTGTGGGCACGCTGCGCCTTCATCCGTTCGGCCGGCACCGTCCACATCCCGGCCTCAAGATCGAACTCGCCCCGCCTTGCCCCGATGACCTCACTGGTCCGTGCCGCCGTGAGAACCGCAAGCTCCAGTGCCCGCGCCGCAAGCCCCTCCTGGACCCTGAGCACCTTCATGAACGCGGCCACTTCCGTGTAGGGCAACGCGGCATGATGCCGGACCTTGCGTACCTTCGTGCGCGCAGGCAGTACCTTGTCGAGATGCCCCTTCCAGCGGGCCGGATTCTCGTCGTCGCGATACCGGTGTGCCTTCGCCCAGTCCAGCACCGCCTCGACGCGCCCACGCACCCGACTCGCGGTTTCAGGCTTCGCCTCCCAGATCGGCTCGAGCACACTCACGATGTGTGCCGTGTCGATGTCGCGCACCGAAAGGCTGCCGATGAACGGTGACGCGTAGGTGGCCAGGGTGCTCTCCCACTGCGCCACGTGCTTTTCGTTTTTCCAGCCCGCGCGGTTGGCCTTGATGTAGGCGGTGGTGCATTCATCGAAGGTCTTGGTGCGTGCGAGCTGCGCGGCGCGCTGCGAGCGCTCACGGCGCCGCTCCTCGATGGGATCAAGGCCGTTGCCAAGCTGCCTGCGGCAGCCCTGCGCGCGCTCGCGGGCGTCGGCCAGCGAAACGCACCGCAGCCCGCCGAGACCCATTTCGCGCAGGCGCCCCTCATGCCGGTAACGGTAGACCCAGGAGCGCGCGCCTGCGGGCGACACCTGGAGATAGAGCCCGCCGCCGTCACAGTAGTAGCCAGGCCCTGTCAGCCGGACGACACTGAGCGCGGAAAGACGGTGGATGGAGCGTGAATTTCTGGTGGCTTCTGCCTTCCTCGTACCCATACTTTTACCCATACTTTTGCAAGCGATTGACGGGTATGGGTTGGGAAGGTCCGGGACAAGAAAAAACCCCGGAAGCCGCTTGTGGCGGGCTTCCGGGGCTGATCCCGAAACGGTGCGGCATGCTCCGGGAATGACTCCTGGCGGAGACGGAGGGATTCGAACCCTCGATCCAGGTTTTGGCCCAGATGCTCCCTTAGCAGGGGAGTGCCTTCGACCTCTCGGCCACGTCTCCCAAACTTTCGGTCGCGCAGGGAGTCAGCGCGACGAAGCCAAGATAATAGCGGGCCGAACTGCGAAGGTCAATGTCTGGCGAACATTTTTTGTGCCAGTTTTGTCATCGATGACGCAATTTATTCACATCGACCGCGCAAAACAAACGGAGCGCTCCTGTCCACTCCGTTGCCCAAAGCTACTTACGCCTGATCCAGTTCGAACGCTTTATGCAGCGCGCGCACAGCGAGCTCCATGTACTTCTCGTCAATCAATACCGAGATCTTGATTTCGGAGGTCGAGATCATCTGGATGTTGATGCCCTCTTCCGACAGCGTGCGGAACATGGTGCTCGCGATACCGACGTGCGAGCGCATGCCGACGCCGACCACCGACACCTTCGACACCTTCGGATCGCCCAGCACCTGCTCGGCCTGCACGTGGCCCTTCACCTGGCCCGTGAGGATGTCCATGGCGCGCTGATAGTCGCCACGGCCGACCGTGAACGTGAACGCCGTTTTACCATCCACGCTCTGGTTCTGAATGATCATGTCGACGTCGATATTCGCGTCCGCCACCGGGCCGAGAATCTGATACGCGATGCCCGGCTTGTCGGGCACACCCATCACGGCGATGCGAGCTTCATCGCGCTGAAACGCGATACCCGAGATGACTGCTTTTTCCATGGTCTCGTCTTCTTCAAAAGTAATCAGGGTGCCCGACTTCATTTCAGCGTCGAGCGGCATCAGCGGATCGGTCAGGCTCGACAGCACACGCGTTTTCACCTGATATTTGCCGGCGAATTCCACCGAGCGGATCTGCAGCACCTTCGAACCCAGGCTTGCCATTTCCAGCATTTCTTCGAACGTCACGCGATCGAGCCGGCGTGCTTCTTCCACCACGCGCGGGTCGGTCGTGTAGACACCGTCGACGTCCGTGTAGATCAGGCACTCGTCAGCCTTCAGCGCAGCCGCGACGGCGACCGCCGACGTATCCGAACCGCCGCGGCCGAGCGTAGTGATATTGCCGTCAGGATCGATGCCCTGGAAGCCGGTGATCACCACCACCTTGCCCGCGTCGAGATCGCGCAGCACGCGCTCGCCGTCGATTTCGCTGATACGCGCTTTCGTGAATGCGCTATCCGTTTTGACCGGCACTTGCCAGCCGGCGTAGCTGACCGCGTCGACGCCGGCTTCCTGCAGCGCGATGGCGAGCAGTCCGGAGCTGACCTGCTCGCCCGTAGCGGCGATCATGTCGAGTTCGCGCGGGCTCGGCTGAGCCGTGATTTCTTTCGCGAGACCGAGCAAACGGTTGGTTTCGCCGGACATCGCCGACGGCACGACGACCATCTTGTGGCCAGCCTTGTGCCATTTCGCGACGCGCCTGGCGACGTTCTTGATGCGCTCGACCGAGCCCATCGAGGTGCCGCCGTATTTGTGTACGATGAGTGCCATTGTCGTTCTGAACTGGAGGAGAAACCGCGCTGGCGCGCTGGAGACGACCGCACAAAAGCACAGGAGCGCAACGTCTTGTGAACGACGGCAAAATGTGTGGCGGCGTAAATGCAGCACGCGTGCAGCACGCGCGGATTTGCCCGGGAATGATCGCTGATGGCTTATCGGAAACGACGGATCACGATCGCAGACCGGTAAAAGCGACGGCAAAAGCGGTCGGGCAAACAAGCTAAATTACCCGATCGAGCGTAAAAAGACAAGCCGCAAAGGCCATCGAAATGCGTTCAATAAGGGCGGCAAAGGCTTGTTTCACGCGGATTTGCGCCACGTTTGCGGATTCACCGGTTAGCTCATCGGGGTGTCCGACCGGCCGGTCAGGCGATCAGCAGATCTTCGCGCCACGCTATGCTGACGTGTGATCCAGCCTCGTCGGGCTGCTCTGGCAACGCAGCGCGATTCACCCCGAGCAGGGGCACGAACAGCAGCTCCTCGCCGACGTAGAGCAGTGGCACGTCGCGTTTCCACGCGGGAATACCGCGCTCCTGGAACAGGTTTTTCAGGGTGCGGCCCGGCGCATTGCGCGCCGCACCCGTGCGCATCCGTTCGCCGCCGCTGCGCGAGCGTGCGCTCAACACAGCGCCCCGCAAAAGACTGATAGGCATCGCGTCGGGCTCGCCCGCGGCCGCATCGGCGAATACGAACGTGCCGCGCCATTGCGGCAAGCGCCAGACCGACTCGCCCTGCCATGCCAGTTCGCCGACCGCGCGCGGGGCGAGCGCGGTTTCGTCGGCGGGCTCGCTGCTGTCTCCGGATTCCCAGTACACGAGGCCGCGGTAGCTGCGCAATGCATGACCCGCGTGATCGACACGCAGCGCATGGCCCTCACCCGCCGCGCCGATTTCGCGCAGTTGACGCAGCGCGTCGCCAAGACGCACGCTCGACGCAGCGGCGAGGCCCAGCGTGCGCATCCAGTAGCGCATGAGGTTAAGCGCGCGGTCGTCGTCGAGCGCGAGCAAGGCGTCGTGCGAGAGCGCGCGTCCTTCGTCGCGTGATGTGGCTTCCATGTCGATGCGCGCGAGTTCATCGAGCAAGCGCTGCGCGGACGCCGCGTGTGCCGCCGTGCGAGCCAGTGCGTCACGAAAGCCGGGAAAGTGGACAGCGAGCGCCGGCATCACATCGTGGCGCAACGCGTTGCGCGCATAGCGCGTGTCCGCATTCGACTCGTCGTCGATCCAGCGTAGCGCACGCTCGCTCGCATATTGTTCGAGCTGCGCACGCAGCAGATGTAGCAAAGGCCGCACGCGTGTTGCCGACGCCTTCGCCGGCAAATACTCCGGCGCCATCGCGGCAAGACCCGCGAGGCCGGCACCCCGCAGCAACTGCAGCAGCACCGTTTCCGCCTGATCGTCCGCATGTTGCGCGAGCCAGAGCGTGGCGACACCGCGCGACGCGCACATGCCTTCGAGCGCGCGATAACGCGCATCGCGCGCGGCGGCCTCGACGCTCACACCCGTGTCACGCGACACCACGACGCGCTCCGCAGCGAACTCGACGCCACGCTCCCGCGCGAACGCGTCGCAATGCGCGAGCCACGCATCCGCATGAGCGCTCAGGCCGTGATGCACGTGCAACGCCACGCAGCGCGACGCGCCAGCGACACGCACTGCGGCATCGAGCAGCACGCTCGAATCCACGCCGCCGCTAAACGCAATCGCAATACGGGCGGTTGCGGAAAGCCTGGACAACGAAAAGCCGACCGCCTCGATAACGAGGCGGTCGGCAGATGTTTCGGCGGTGGAAGTCACGTCGCTCGCACGCTGGGCGCTGAAGGACGAAAGAGAACGCGCGCGGGCTTAGGCACCCGGCGTCGTTTCCTTGAACTTGCCGTACGACATCAACCGTTCGAAACGGCGTTGGCGCAGGTCATTGATGCTCATGCCCTGGAACTGGCGCAGCGAATCGGCAAGCGCACGGCGCAGCATGGCGGCCATGCCCTTCGGATCGCGATGCGCGCCGCCGAGCGGCTCGTTGACGATCTTGTCGATCAAACCGAGCGCCTTCAGCCGATGCGCGGTCAGGCCAAGCGCTTCCGCGGCTTCCGGCGCTTTCGCGGCGCTCTTCCACAGAATCGATGCGCAGCCTTCCGGCGAAATCACCGAATAGGTCGAGAATTGCAGCATCAGCACGCTGTCGCCCACAGCAATGGCCAGCGCGCCGCCCGAACCGCCTTCACCGATGATCGTCGCGATCAGCGGCGTCTTCAATTCAGCCATCACGTACAGATTGCGGCCGATCGCCTCCGACTGACCGCGCTCTTCCGCGCCAATGCCCGGATACGCGCCCGGCGTGTCGATGAAGGTGAAAATCGGCAAGCCGAATTTTTCGGCGAGACGCATCAGACGTTCGGCCTTGCGATAGCCTTCCGGACGCGGCATGCCGAAGTTGCGCAGCGCGCGCTCCTTGGTGTCGCGGCCCTTCTGATGGCCGATCACCATGCAGGCCTGGCCGTTGAAACGCGCAAGGCCGCCGACGATCGACAGGTCGTCCGCATAGTTGCGGTCACCGTGCAGTTCGTGGAAATCGGTGAACAGCTCGTTCACGTAGTCGAACGTGTATGGACGTTGCGGATGGCGAGCGATTTGCGAAACCTGCCACGGCGTGAGGTTCGCGTACAGATCTTTGGTGAGCTGTTGACTTTTCTTGGACAGCCGCTCGATCTCTTCCGAAATATCGACGGCCGAATCGTCCTGCACGAAGCGCAATTCTTCGATCTTCGCTTCGAGTTCAGCGATCGGCTGTTCGAAATCCAGAAAGGTGGTCTTCATTGGTTGTAATCCTTGGACTTACCGGCAGCGCGTATTCTAACCGCGCTCGCCGATGTCAAAACCATTTCTCAACTATCAATTTTTAACAGTCGATAGTTTTTGATCTGATTCCGTTTCTTGTTCTTCAGTAGTCGACCGGCAGCGGGTCCAGACTACGCCACATATACCAGGTGGCGACGGTACGCCACGGCTCCCAGTTGGCGGCGACTTCGCGCGCTTCGCTGCGCGTGACCGGCTCACCGCTGAAATAGTTGACGCTGATCGCACGGATCAGTCCCAGGTCGTCGAGCGGCAGGACATCCGGGCGCGACAGATTGAAGATCAGGAACATCTCCGCCGTCCAGCGGCCGATGCCGCGAATCTGCGTGAGCTCGGCGATCACCGCCTCGTCTTCCATCGACGTCCATTTGCCGACGTGCAACGCACCCGAAACGAAATGCTGCGCGAGATCGAGCACGTACTCGGCTTTGCGTTTGGACAACCCGCATGTAGTCAGCTTTTCCAGACCGAGCTTGATGAACTGCTGCGGCACCAGCTTCGGGCAGGCGGCCTCGACTTTCGCCCACGCTGCTTGTGCTGACGCGACCGAAATCTGCTGCCCCACCACCGAGCGCGCGAGCGTGACGAACGGATCGCCGCGGCTCAACAGATGCACCGGACCGAACTTCGGAATCAGCTTCTTCAGAATACGATCGCGCTTGACAAGGTCGGCACACGCCTTGTCCCAATACGCCGGCCGCGTAACCTCGGGCGTGAGGCCGCCGATCTGCACCGGCACCGCGACTTCGCTCGCGCTCGCCGCTTCGCCCCCCGCGGTAGCGGATGCGCGCGTCTTGCGCACGACTTCGCCTTCGTGCCCCTCGCCTGTCACACGGGCCAGTTCCTGCACGTCGCCGGCCAGTTCGGCCGGCAATGCGCCATTGCTCTTTGCACGCGACGCCTTCGCGCGTTTCGCGACAGGCGCATGTACCGACGCGCCGTTGAGCGCGCGCTTGACCGAAGTCTTTTTCGATGCGCCCGCTGCGGTCTCGGCCACCGCCCCGGCGGCTTTCGACGATGCTTTCTTTAACACGCCGCTGCCCGTGCGAGCCGACGTGCGTGTCGACTTTCCCGCGGCTGCCGCGTTTGTTTGAGACGCGGCTCGTTTAGCCGGCGTCTTCGTGGCCGTTGCCATCCTGCCTCCTGCCTGGCGAGTCGATCAAAGGGAAGCTCGAGGTGCGCTCACACGCGCCGCCACTCGGTCAACCCGCCGGGTTTGTCTTCAAGTGCAACGCCGGCCTCGAGCAATTCGGACCGGATCCGGTCTGCCGCCGCAAAGTCCTTCGACTGCTTCGCGGCCGCGCGCGCGGCAATCTTCGCTTCGATCGCTGCGGCCTCGAGCGCGCCCACGGCCGCTGTGCCCGCCGCCTGCTGCAGGTAGGCACGCGGCTCGCGGCCGAGCAGTCCGATCACCGCGCCAAGCGAACGCAATTGACGGGCCAGCGCGGAGTCGCGCGTGCGGTTCACTTCACTTGCCAACTCGAACAACACCGATACCGCAACCGGCGTGTTGAAGTCGTCGTTCATTGCTGCCTGGAAACGCTGCGCATACGCTTCGTTCCAGTCGAGTTCCGCGCCGTCAGGCGTGACGTCCTTCAGCGCGGTGTACAGACGCGTGAGGGCGTTGCGGGCGTCGTCGATATGCACGTCGCTGTAGTTCAGCGGCGAGCGGTAATGCGCGCGCGCGATGAAAAACCGCACGACCTCGGCATCGTACTGCGCCAATACTTCGCGAATCGTAAAGAAGTTGTTCAACGACTTCGACATCTTCTCATTGTCGATCTGTACGTAGCCGTTGTGCATCCAGAAATTGACGAAGGTTTGACCGGTGGCAGCTTCACTTTGCGCAATCTCGTTTTCGTGGTGCGGAAACTGCAGATCCTGGCCGCCACCATGAATGTCAAAATGTTCGCCGAGCAACGTGCAGCCCATCGCCGAGCATTCGATATGCCAGCCCGGACGGCCGCGCCCGTACTTCGAATCCCAGCCGGTGTCGGCGGGCTCGTCGGGCTTGGCCTGTTTCCACAGCACGAAGTCGAGCGGATCCTGCTTCGCGTCGTTCGCGGCGACGCGCTCGCCCGCGCGCAGATCTTCGAGCGACTTGCCCGAGAGCTTGCCGTAGTTCGCGAACTTGCGCACCGCGTAGTTCACGTCGCCGTCGCTCGCCTGATAGGCGTAGCCGTTCGCCTCGAGCCGCTCGATCATGCCGAGCATCTGCGGAATAAAATCCGTGGCGCGTGGCTCGATGTCGGGCCGCTGGATGCCGAGCGCGTCCGCGTCTTCATGCAGTGCCTTGATGAAGCGGTCGGTCAGCGATTTGATCGTTTCGCCATTCTCGACCGCGCGCCGGATGATCTTGTCGTCGATGTCGGTGATGTTGCGCACGTAGGTCACGTCGTAGCCGAGCGTGCGCAACCAGCGCTGCACGATGTCGAACACGACCATGACCCGCGCATGACCGACGTGACAATAGTCGTACACGGTCATCCCGCAGACGTACATCCGCACGACACCGTCTTGCAGCGGCACGAAAGTTTGCTTGTCACGCGCGAGCGTGTTGTAGATGCGCAGTGATTCCATAGAGAACGGTGCGTGGGCCGAAAGAAATCCGCAATGTGTTTCATGCGCGCCGCGCCCAGCGAACAGACGGCGGGGTGCAGCGCATACAGCAAAACCGGTGCAACGGGTGCGGCGGTCAGGCTGCGGTCAAGGCGGAGACGACCACGAGTGGCGAAAAGACAGTTTGCGGTTCGACGGAACGCGCAGACCTTTTGTTAGAATGGGTCGGAGTATAACATCCAGACCTGAGCCTATGAAACCTTCAAGCGGCCGCGCGCGCAGCGCTGCGACCCTCGCCGCGACGGCCTTTGGTAGCGTCGCGCGCGGCGTGACGCACGGCATGAGCGGCGGCGTTGCGCCCGGCGCGACCCGTGCCCTCGCTTTGCGCATCACCCTGGCTGTGGCCCTTGCGACCGTGCCGGCAGCGGCCGCCTTTGCGCAGAAGACCGCCACGCTGCCGCAAGGTCCCGCCGTGCGCGACAACACGCCGGAAATCGACGCGTCGATCGCGCAGAAAAACTGGGCCGCCTCCTTGACCCAGCTCGACGCGCGCATCGCCTCGAATCCGCGCGACGCGCAAGCGAAGTTCAAGCGCGGCACGGTGCTCGCCCACCTGGGCCGCGACGACGAAGCCATCACCGCGTTCACCGAACTCACGCAAACCTACCCCGAGTTGCCCGAGCCGTATAACAACCTCGCCGCGCTGTACGCGAAGCAAGGCCGTTATGCCGAAGCGCGCGCCGCGCTCGAAACGGCGACCAAGGTCAACCCGGGCTACGGCCTCGCATACGAAAATCTCGGCGACCTGTATCTGCGTATGGCCAACGAAGCCTATCGCCGTGCGCAGAGCCTCGGCAAGGTGAGCCCCACCACCACGCAGCGCCTCGCGGACATCCAGAAGGTCATCTCGCCGGTCAGAACCCACGCGCCGGCACAGCAGGCCGCCACCGCGGAAGACAACTACACCGCGCGCGCCACCTCGAACATGAACATGACGCAGACGCCGAGCTTCCAGTACGGCGGCGCGAACGGCTCGCTCGCCATGCCGCCCTACATGGCGCCGTCGAAGTAACGCCGTTAAGTTTTCGCGCAACACGTTTTTCCAACCCTGAGGATCTTCATGAAATGGTTGATGTTGGCGCTCGGCAGCGCCGCCCTGATCGCAAACGCGCCCGCCTTTGCCCAGTCCGGTTCGCAAGCCGCGCATCCGTCCGTCCTCTTCAAGACATCGGAAGGCGACATTCGTGTCGAGTTGTATCCCGAGAAAGCGCCCAAGACGGTCGCCAACTTCCTCGACTACGTGAAGTCCGGCCAGTACAGCGGCACGATTTTCCATCGCGTGATTCGCGGCTTCATGATTCAGGGCGGCGGCTATACGCAGAGTTTCGCTGAGAAGCCCACGCGCGCTCCGATCGTGCTCGAAAGCCGTAACGGTCTGAAGAACACGACCGGCACGCTCGCCATGGCGCGCACCAGCGATCCGAATTCGGCCACCGCGCAGTTCTTCATCAACACGGTGGACAATGCCGGCCTCGACTATCCGAATCCGGACGGCAACGGCTATGCGGTGTTCGGCAAGGTCACGGGCGGCATGGACGTCGTGAAGAAGATCGAAGGCACGCCCACCACCTCGCGCGGCCCGATGAGCGACGTGCCGCAAAAAGCGGTCGTGATCGAGTCGGCTACGGTCGTCGGCAAGTAATTGCAGCAATCAAGGCGCGCAACATACGGCAACACACAGCAACACATACAGCGCGCCTGAATAAAAAGCGTCAGCGCACAATCCACGCCCCGGCGCGGCCCGGCGTCAGTTCATGACGACTTGCCGCGCCTTTTACCCACCCCGTTCATCAAAGGATTCCATCATGGTTGAACTGCACACGAACCACGGCGTCATCAAACTCGAACTGGACGCTGAAAAGGCGCCGAAATCGGTTGAGAACTTCCTCAACTACGTGAAGGCCGGCCACTACGACAACACGGTGTTTCACCGCGTGATCGACGGCTTCATGATCCAGGGCGGCGGCTTCGAGCCCGGCATGAAGCAGAAGCCGACGGCCGAGCCGATCACCAACGAAGCGAACAACGGTCTGAAGAACGTGAACGGCTCGATCGCGATGGCTCGCACGAACGACCCGCATTCGGCCACGGCGCAGTTCTTCATCAACGTGAACGACAACGACTTTCTGAACCATTCGTCGCCGACGCCGCAGGGCTGGGGCTACGCCGTGTTCGGCAAGGTGGTCGAAGGCATGGACATCGTCGAGAAGATCAAGAAGGTCAAGACGGGCTCGAAGGGCTTCCATCAGGACGTGCCGGCTGACGACGTGGTGATCGAAAAAGCTGTGATCGTCGACTGAACGTGAACGAAGCGTGAACCAAGCGTCGACTCGTTCGAACTGACATCAGGCACCTTCAATGCTGCAAGAAACGCCGCTGCGAAGCGTCGCCGCGGGCGTGCCTGGCGAGGGCAAGCGCCCGCACGCCGCACGCCCGTTTTTTTTCCTCTCCGATCTTCACTTGAGCGAGGCGATTCCGCATACGGTCGCCGCGTTCGAGCATTTCATCCGCGTCACCGCCGAGCAGGCCGATTCGGTTTTCATCCTCGGCGACCTGTTCGAGTACTGGATCGGCGACGACATGCTCGTCGAGCCGTTCGTCGCGCGTATGGCGGCGCTGCTGCACACATTGTCCGAGCGCGGCATTGCGCTCTACGTCATGCACGGCAACCGCGATTTTCTGCTGGGCAAGCGTTTCATGAGAGCGGCCGGCGCGATCTGGCTACCCGACCCTTTCGTGATCACCGCATTCGGCACGCGTATCGCGCTCGCGCACGGCGACGGGCTGTGCACCGCGGATCGCGGCTATCAAATGTTCCGACGTCTTGGGCGCAGCCGTTTCGCGCAGATGCTTTTTCTGGCGTGGCCGTTCCGCTGGCGTCAGAAGCTCGCCGAGAACATGCGCTCGAAAAGCGAACAAGGCCGCGCGCGGCCGGTTTCGCCGAAGTACGACGTGACGGCCGCGGCGGTGGGCGCGTTGTTCAAGTCGTCGAAAACGGCGACCATCATTCATGGGCACACGCACCGGCCGGCGCGGCATCGCGAACCGGGCGGCACGCGCTGGGTTCTGCCGGATTGGGATCTGGACCACGGCGAGCGCCGTGGCGGGTATCTGCGTATCGATGCTGAAGGGATTCGGGCGCTGCCGCTGGATTGATTGTGGCGGCAGTTGATTACGGCGCTGTCGCCGCTCAGCGTGCCAGCATTAATACTGGCCTGCCTGCGGGCCGCATTCAGCGCTGCTGGCTGCCCTTGGGTTAGCGCCCGCGCAGTGTGGTGTTGATGGTGGCGCCAAGCGCGAGCGTTCGGCTTCGGCTTCGGCTTCGGCTTCGCCTGGCAGCATCAGCGCTCCGCCACCGCCCCATCCACCTTGCCCGCGATTGCGGCCGACAGGCGCCGCAGATCGAGCAGCGCCGCGTCCGCGCCTTGTATTGCTTCGAGACTCGTGCCCAGCCGGTCCAGCGCATCGACGATTTCGTCGATGCGCTTCGCTTGCGTGGCCGCGTGATCGATCAGGCCGTGAATCGCCAGCGACACGGGATCGTCTGCATTCGGCGTGATGCCGTACGCGCAGAAGCCACTGCTTCCGACCGAGCGTTTCGCATCGCTCGCGGCGCCGCCGGAATCGGAATTCACCGCAGCGGAAGCCACTTCCGACGCCACCGCAGCCGCCGCCGGCACGATGATCCGCGCCGGATTGCCCACCGCAGTGCCGCGCGCCGGCACGGGCTTGGTCACCACCGCGTTCGAACCGATCTTCGCCTCCGCGCCGATCGTAAAGCCGCCGAGCACCTTCGCGCCCGCGCCGACGATCACGCCGCGCTCGAGCGTCGGATGCCGTTTCGCCCCGCGAGTGAGCGACGTGCCGCCGAGCGTCACGCCCTGGTAGATGGTGCAGTCGTCGCCGACCTGGGCAGTCTCGCCGATCACCACGCCCATACCGTGATCGATGAATACGCGCCGCCCGAGCGTCGCGCCCGGATGGATTTCGATGCCGGTCATGAAGCGCGCCACCTGCGAGACGAAACGTGCGAGCCAGCGGCGCCTTGCCTGCCAGCATGCATGAGCGAGCCGGTGCAGCACGAGCGCGTGCAGCCCCGGGTAACACGTGAGGACTTCCCAGGCGCTGCGGGCGGCGGGGTCGCGCTCGCGGATCGTGGCAATGTCTTCGCGAAGTCTCGTGAACATGGCAAGGGACTGTGTTGTAGGAGAAAGGGCCACACGCGCGACAACGCACGCATGCCGGCACGGCTTGCCGCATAGCACGGCAGCAGCTTTGCTTAGAACGTTTCGAGGATTGTAGGGCGAATGCGCGCAACGTGCCGCAAGCCCACGCTGCCGGCGGGGTCGTCGCCGGCTATCCGGCTATCGGAACGGCACGCCGTTCTCAGGACGCGTCGCCGCCCTTGGGTCCGGTCTTCAACAGAATGTGTTTGGCGATGCCGCGCACGATATTCACTTCCTCACGCTCAAGACCGGAGCGCGCGAACAGCCGCCGCAGACGCGACATCAGCTTCTTCGGATTGGCCGGATCGAGAAATTCGAGCGCGACCAGCGCGCTTTCCAGATGCATGAACATGCTTTCGATTTCGTCGCTCGCCGCGCGTGCGCCGGCCGGTTCGGCCGGTCCCGCCGCCGCCCGAGGCGCGGCGTGCGCCGCGGTCGTTGCGCTATCGGCCGAAAGATAGGTGGTGCGCAACTCGTACGCGAGCACCTGCACGGCCTGCGCGAGATTGAGCGAGCTGTAGGCCGGATTGGCCGGAATATGCGCGAGCGCGCTGCACCGCTCGACATCCTCGTTCGACAAACCCGTGCGCTCGTTGCCGAATACCAGCGCGATCTCGCCGTGCATCGCCTGCTCGCGCGCGACGCCGGCCGCGGCGCGCGGCGCCCATTGCGGCGGCCCGTATTCCCGCAGCCGCGCGGTCAGCGCGATCGACCAATGCACGCCGCTCAAGGCGTCGGCGAGCGTCGGCACGACGTGCGCGGAGGCCAGCACGTCGTCGGCGCCGCTCGCCATAGCGATGGCCTCCGGATCGGCCTGTACCTGCGGCACGCGCGGCGACACCAGCACGAGCCGCGAGAAACCCATGGTTTTCAACGCGCGCGCCGCGGCGCCGACATTGCCGGGGTGGCTCGGCTCGACGAGCACGAAGCGGGTCGAGGTAAAGCCGCCGCGCAATTCGGCTACGGCACGATCGGAAGAATGGGGGGTATGGTCCACGATGGAATTCGGCAAACTAAAGACGCGTATGGTAGCGCCAACGCCGTAGCCGGTCAGGACTGCACGCAAGTGCGCACGCAAATACGCCCGCGAACACGCTCGCGACCGGTGGGCCGGGCCGCGTAGAAACAGGCAAATTGTCCACCTGCCCCGCGAACGCTGCCGCGGCGCCCGGACTCAGGTAAAATGCCGAAACTCGCGTCCAGCTTTGCCATCCGGCCTTGCATGAGCGCCTCGTTCTTATCCAATTCGTCTCCGTCGGCGGAATGCGCACCGGTGCTGTACCGGGCGGCCGTTCCGTGCTGTTTCCGCGCCTCCCAGAGAGCGCCCGATTAGCGCAGGTTAGCGCTCATTTACCGGCCAGCAGCCGTGCTGCCCCGGCACAAGGATCCAGTCTCATGCATCCCATGCTCAATATCGCTGTGAAGGCCGCGCGCCGCGCAGCCCAGCTTATCAACCGTGCGTCGCTCGACCTCGATCTCGTCCAGGTCAGCAAGAAACAGCACAACGATTTCGTCACGGAGGTCGACAAAGCGTCTGAAGCGGCGATCATCGACACGCTGAAGACCGCCTACCCCGATCACGCCATCCTCGCGGAAGAATCCGGCAAGTCGGATAACGAATCCGAATACCAGTGGATCATCGATCCGCTCGACGGCACCACCAATTTCATCCACGGTTTTCCGTACTACTGCGTGTCGATCGCACTGGCTCACAAGGGCATCGTGACGCAAGCCGTGGTCTACGACCCGACCCGCAACGACCTGTTCACCGCCTCGCGCGGCCGTGGCGCGTTCCTCAACGATCGCCGCATCCGCGTGGCCAAGCGCGACCGTCTGGCTGACGGCCTGATCGGCACCGGCTTCCCGTTCCGCGAAACGGACGGCCTCGAAGCGTATGGCCGCCAGTTCGCTGAAATGACCCAGGCCTGCGCCGGCCTGCGCCGTCCGGGCGCCGCCGCGCTGGATCTGGCGAACGTCGCCGCCGGCCGCATGGACGGCTTCTTCGAGCAAGGTTTGAATGCGTGGGACGTCGCCGCGGGTAGCCTGCTGATCACAGAAGCCGGCGGCCTGGTCGGCAACTACACGGGCGATTCCGATTTCCTGCACATTGGCGAAATCGTCGCGGGCAACCCGAAAGTCTACGCACAGATGATTCCGATCCTGTCGCGCTACAGCCGCACGCGCCAGCAATCGGCTTAAGCGCTCGCATCATGGCGCCCGTTTCTTGCCGGCATCCGGAATGAGAAAGCGGCTTCGGCCGCTTTTTCGTTGGCGCGCCTGCATGCAGCGGGCGTTCGTGCTACAAAAGCGGGAAGCCGCGCCGGCGTACTCGATTGCCGGCTGCGTTTCGCGCGTTTTCGCTGCGCCCTGCTTTGCGCCTGACTGCGCGCACAGCTTCCAATCCGCTTCATGAAAAAAGGCTTCTACACAATCATCGCGGCGCAGTTCATTTCGTCGCTTGCGGACAATGCGCTGTTGATCGCGGCCATCGCGTTGCTCTCCGTGATTCGCTCGGCCGCCTGGGTCACGCCGCTGCTGCAGATTTTCTTCACTGTTTCGTACGTGCTGCTCGCGCCGTTCGTCGGCGCTTTCGCCGATTCGATGCAAAAGCGGCACGTCATGTTCATCTCCAACGCGTTGAAGGCGAGCGGCTGCCTGATGATGATCGCCGGCGTTCATCCGATGATTGCGTACGGCGTGGTCGGCTTCGGCGCGGCCGCGTATTCGCCCGCCAAGTACGGCATCCTCACTGAACTGCTGCCCGCGGAAAAACTCGTCAAGGCGAATGCGTGGCTCGAATCGGCCACCGTGCTGTCGACCATTGTCGGCACGATGGTGGGCGGCGCGCTGATCAGCACCTTCGCGGACAAATTCGTCGCGCATGCGCATCTGCCGCTGATCCGCTCTTCCGCCGACCTCGCCATGTTCGCGACGATGGTGACCTACGCGATCGCCGCCGCGATCAACATCTTCATTCCCGACACCGGCGCGCGTTATGAAAACCGCCTCAAGGAACCGAAGAAGCTGGTCGGCGATTTCTATCATTGCTTCAACGTGCTGTGGGCCGACAAACTCGCGCAGATCGCGCTGTGGGTGACGACCCTGATGTGGGGCGGCGCCGTGACGCTGCAATTGCTGGTGCTCAAATGGGCCAACGTGAATCTCGGGCTGTCGCTCTCGAAGGCGGCGGTCATGCAAGGCGTTACGGGTCTGGGCATCGCGGTCGGCGCGGCGGCCGCGGCCGCGCTGATTCCGTTGCGCAAGTCGCTGCGCGTGTTGCCGGTCGGCATCCTGACCGGCGCGGTGGCGATCGCCATGGCGTTCTACAACAAGGATCTGTTCCCGCCGGGTTCAGGCATTCGCATCGGCACGTACGTCCTGCCGTTCTACATTCTGCTCGCCTATCCGCTGATGATCCTGCTCGGCGCGCTGTCGGGCTTTTTCATCGTGCCCATGAACGCGCTTCTTCAGCATCGCGGCGCGACGCTGCTCTCCGCGGGGCATTCGATCGCGGTGCAGAATTTCAACCAGAATCTCGCCGTGCTGCTGATGCTCGGCGCGTACGCGCTGTTGCTGACGGCGAAGATGCCGGCGCAATGGATCATCGTCGTGTTCGGCACCTTCATCACCTTCATGATGTGGCTCGCAAAACGGCGCAGCGCGATGAACGCGCGCATGGTGGACATGCGGGCCCTGGTGGAAGAATGAGGCCGTAACGAAGATGAAGCGGGCGCGGCGCGGCCGGCCCGCGCCCTGTTGCCACGGGCTTCTCGCCAGAGCTTGGGGTTCGCCGTGCGGATTGGCCATCCGGCCAAGGTCCGTTCGCCCTGACGACAGGTTAAACTCACGCCCTGAACAGCTAACGCAAGAAGACACCGAGGATGGGCATTCAAACCGCAGCGGCCAGCGACGTCGCACAACATACGCCGATGATGCAGCAGTACCTACGCATCAAGGCGGAACATCCCGGCACGCTGGTGTTCTACCGGATGGGCGACTTCTACGAACTTTTTTTCGAAGACGCGGAAAAAGCCGCGCGCCTGCTCGATCTGACGCTAACACAGCGTGGCGCGTCGGCGGGCAATCCGATCAAAATGGCCGGCGTGCCGCATCACGCAGTCGAACAATATCTGGCCAAGCTGGTCAAGCTCGGCGAATCCGTTGCGATTTGCGAGCAGATCGGCGACCCGGCAACGTCGAAGGGTCCGGTCGAGCGCAAAGTGGTCCGCGTGGTCACGCCGGGCACGCTCACGGACGCCGCGCTGCTGTCCGACAAGAGCGACGTCTACCTGTTGGCCATGTGCGTCGCGCACAATCGGCGCGGTGTCGCGACCAGCGTCGGTCTCGCATGGCTGAATCTGGCAAGCGGCGCGCTGCGCCTCGCTGAACTCGCGCCGGACCAGGTGGCGGCCGCGCTCGAACGCATTCGTCCCGCGGAAATTCTGGTGGCCGACACGCCCGGCGACTCCGCAAGCTGGACGCCGCCGGTCAACGCCGGCGCCCTCACCCGCGTCCCGGTCTGGCACTTCGACATCACCTCGGGCACGCAGCGCTTGTGCGATCAGCTGGAAGTGGCCGGACTCGACGGTTTCGGCGCGCATTCGCTGACCTGCGCATGCGGCGCGGCCGGCGCGCTGCTGCTGTATGCCGCCGCCACGCAAGGCCAGCAATTGCGTCACGTGCGCAGCCTGAAGGTCGAGTACGAATCCGAATATATCGGCCTCGACCCCGCCACGCGCCGCAATCTCGAATTGACGGAAACACTGCGCGGCACGGAGTCGCCCACGCTGTGTTCGCTGCTCGACACCTGCTGTACGACGATGGGCAGCCGTCTGCTGCGTCACTGGTTGCATCATCCGCCGCGCGAATCGGCGGTGGCGCAGGCGCGTCAGCAGGCGATCGGCGCTTTGCTCGACGCGCCGCTGGGCGCGGGCGTCGACGCGTTGCGCGGCGCGTTGCGGCAGATCTCAGACATCGAACGGATCACCGGGCGTCTCGCGCTGCTGTCGGCGCGGCCTCGCGACCTGTCTAGCCTGCGCGACACCTTCATCGCGTTGCCCGAGTTGCGCACGCAGCTCGCGGCCGTTTCGCCGAATGCGGATTCGCTGGCCCGCATCGACGCCTCGCTCGAACCGCCGCAAGCCTGCGTCGAACTGCTCAGGCGCGCGGTCGCCGAGGAGCCATCGGCGATGGTGCGCGACGGCGGCGTGATCGCGCGCGGCTACGATGCGGAACTGGACGAATTGCGAGATATTTCGGAGAACTGCGGGCAGTTCCTGATCGACCTCGAAACTCGCGAGCGCGCACGCACGGGCATCGGCAATCTGCGCGTCGAGTACAACAAGGTGCATGGCTTCTATATCGAAGTCACGCGCGGCCAGACCGACAAGGTGCCGGACGACTATCGCCGCCGCCAGACGCTGAAGAACGCCGAACGCTACATCACGCCGGAACTGAAAACGTTCGAGGACAAAGCGCTGTCCGCGCAGGAACGCGCGCTCGCCCGCGAACGCTCGCTTTACGACGCATTGCTGCAGGCGCTGCTGCCTTTTATCCCGGATTGCCAGCGGGTCGCCTCGGCGCTTGCCGAACTCGATCTGCTGGCGGCCTTCGGCGAGCGTGCCCGCGCGCTGGATTGGGTCGCGCCCACGTTCTCTCCGAACGCCGGCATCGAGATCGAACAGGGACGGCATCCGGTTGTGGAAGCGCAGGTCGAGCAGTTCATCGCCAACGACTGCGCGCTTACGCCCGAGCGCAAACTGCTGCTGATCACCGGCCCGAACATGGGCGGTAAATCCACCTTCATGCGGCAGACCGCGCTGATCGCGCTGCTCGCCTATGCGGGCAGCTATGTGCCCGCGCGGCGCGCCGCCTTCGGGCCGATCGACCGTATCTTCACCCGTATCGGCGCAGCGGACGACCTCGCCGGCGGCCGCTCCACCTTCATGGTCGAGATGACAGAAGCCGCCGCGATCCTGAACGACGCCACGCCGCAAAGTCTCGTGCTGATGGATGAGATCGGCCGCGGCACGTCCACCTTCGACGGGCTCGCGCTGGCGTGGGCGATCGCGCGGCATCTGCTTGCGCACAACGGCTGCCATACGCTCTTTGCCACTCACTACTTCGAACTGACGCAACTGCCGGCGGAGTTTCCGCAGGCGGCCAACGTGCACCTGTCGGCGGTCGAGCATGGGCACGGCATCGTGTTCCTGCACGCGGTCAGCGAAGGTCCCGCCAATCAGAGCTACGGCCTGCAGGTCGCGCAACTCGCCGGCGTGCCGAACGCGGTGATTCGCGCGGCGCGCAAACATCTTGCGCATCTCGAACAGCAGTCGGCCGCGCAGCCCGCGCCGCAACTGGATCTGTTCGCCGCGCCCATGCCGATGCTGCTCGAAGACGCGGACGACGAGCGTGAGTCGAAAGCCGAAGCGGCTGTGCCGCCCGCCATGCAGGCGCTTGTCGAGCGTCTGCGCGGCATCGATCCGAACGATCTGCGGCCGCGCGAAGCACTCGATCTGCTGTACGAATTGCACGAACTGGCCGCCGTGCCGGATGCGGATCATTGACGCACCCAGGCGCCCGCAGCGTCCGCGCAAGCTCCGCGCGGCGCTGACTCTCGCCCTCACGCTCTCGGGCGGCGGCGTGCCGCTCGCGGGGTTGGCGGCGGGGTTGTCGACTTTCGCGCCGGCGGCCCACGCCGACACGCCGCGCTACACGTTCGCGGTCATCGCCAACACAATGCAAAGCGCCGCCGACGAAGCCCCCACGCAGCGGCTGATCGAAGCGATCAGCCGCGAGCACGACATGTCGTTCATCGTGTACGACGGCAATCTGAAGGGCGCCAAAGAGGCCTGCCGCGACGCGCTCTACGAACGTCGCCACGCGCTGCTCGAAACGTCGCGGCCCGCCCTCTTCTTCATTCCCGGCCAGCATGACTGGGCCGATTGCGGCACGGCCGAGGCCGGCGGTTTTGATCCCGTCGAACGGCTCGATCAGTTGCGTCAGACGCTCTTCGCCGACGCCACGTCGATGGGCCAAAACCCGATCGCCTTGACGCGTGAAAGCGAAGTCTCGCGCTTTCACCCCTATCGCGAGAACGTGCGCTGGCAAGTGGGCGATACCGTATTCGTCGGCCTGAATGCGCCGAGTCCGAACAATCATTATCTGACCGCGGGCGGCCGCAATGGCGAATTCGAAGATCGCGTGATCGCCAATGCATTCTGGCTCGAACATGCCGGCGAATATGCGAAACGCCGCGACGCGCGCGCAATTGTCGTGTTCATTCAAGGCGATCCGGACCCCGAGCGTTATGAACGTCCCGACCGTTTCGCGTGGCTGCGTTTTGCACGCAATACCCGCCGCGACGGCTTCCTGGAATTCAAACGCAGCCTCGTCAAGCTCGCGCAGATTTTCCGCGGACCGGTGCTGGTGATTCATTGCGACGACGAGCGTGCGAGCGCCGGCTTTGTGATCGATCAGCCACTACGCAATGACAAGGGAATGCTGGTGACGAATCTCACGCGTGTCGCGCTCGCGCCGCATGATCGTCTCAATCAGTGGATTCAGGTTGAAGCGGATCTCGGCAGGAAACCGCCGTTCCGCGTGAGTGTGCGCGATGTGCCGAGGCAAATGCCGATGCCCACGGCGCAACCCGTCATGCCGCGCGACGCGCCGGCGGCCTCGATGCCGGCTGTACCGGCGCTCGGACCCGCCTCGGAATTGCCGCCGCTGTTGCAGACGCCCGGGGATTCGCAACTGGATCAGCAACCGCGCATACCAGCCGATCAGGGCGGCGGCGGATACGGACCGGCCACCTCCACGCCGCCCGCCTCCGCTGCGCAGCCGCGCACGCCGGGCGCTTCTTCAAGCGTGCCCGGCATGCCCGCCAGCTCAATGCAGCGTGGGCCCTGACTTGTCTTCTTCATCGTCCTCGTCTTCGTCGAGAACTTCGAGGCCGTCGGCGCCGTGCGCATGTTCGTGCTGGATTTCGTCTTCGGTAGCCGGACGCACGTCTTTCACGGTCAACGCGAAACGCAGCGCCATGCCGGCGAGCGGATGGTTGCCGTCGAGCACGACTTTGTCTTCCGCAACGTCGGTCACCACGTAGACGAGCGAATCGAGATCCTCGTCGCCTTCTTCCGGCGTGCCTTCGAATTGCATGCCGACTTCGAGCGGTTCCGGGAAGCGATCGCGCGGCTCGATCTTCACGAGATCGGGGTCGTACTCGCCGAACGCGTCTTGCGGCTCCAGCTGGATCTGGGTCTCGAAGCCGGCCTCATGGCCGTCGAGCTCTTCCTCGATCTTGGGGAACGTGCCATCATAGCCGCCGTGCAGATAGACCATCGGCTCGTCGCTTTCCTCGATCAGATTGCCCTGCGCATCCGACAGCTTGTAAGCGACCGACACGACGGTGTTCTTTGCGATTTTCATTCGATTCTCCAGAATACAACTCACATTATACGATGCCCAAGCGGCCCACTGACCACCCGGCCGACGCTGCATCGGCACGGAATTCGTCGCCGGCTTCAAAGCCGGCTCTGCCCACTCTTCCGGTACTGCCGCCCTCTCCAGACACGCCGACAGCGCTGCTCGGCAATTTGACACCGTCGCAATTCATGCGCCGCTACTGGCAAAAAAAACCGCTGCTGATTCGCCAGGCGATACCGAACGTCGAGGCACCGCTCTCACGCGAAGAATTTTTCGAGCTGGCCGATCAGGACGAAGTCGAGGCACGTCTGATCACGCATTTCCGCAATAAATGGCAGCTGGAGCACGGCCCGTTCGCACCTGACGAACTGCCGTCGGCGAAGCAGCGCGCCTGGACGCTTCTCGTGCAAGGCGTGGATCTCCACGACGATCGCGCGCGCGCCTTGCTCGACCGCTTTCGCTTTGTGCCCGACGCTCGTCTGGACGACCTGATGATCTCGTATGCAACCGACGGCGGCGGCGTAGGCCCCCACTTCGATTCCTACGATGTGTTTCTATTGCAAGTAAAAGGCAAGCGCCGCTGGCGCATCGGCGCGCAGAAAGATCTGACACTGCAAGCCGGCTTGCCTTTGAAAGTTTTACAGAATTTCCAGGCCGAAGAGGAATGGCTGCTCGAACCGGGCGACATGTTGTACCTGCCGCCGCACATCGCGCATGATGGGATCGCCGAAGGCGAATGCATGACCTGCTCGATCGGTTTTCGCGCGCCTTCCACGAGCGAGTTGACCGCGCAATTCCTCTATCATCTGGCCGAGCGAGGCGAATCGGCAGGCAACGCCGGCGCGCTTTATCGCGACCCGCAGCAGCCGGCTGTCGAGCGTCCGGCGGAGCTGCCCGCAGCGCTTGTCGAAAGGGTTGGCGCAATCCTTGCTGGCATCAAATGGAAAGAGCAGGATATTGCGTCGTTCCTTGGCACGTATCTCAGTGAACCCAAGCCGAGTGTCGTCTTTGATCCGCCGCAAAGGCCGCTTAATGAAGCACGTTTCATCAGTCAGGCATCGAAGTCAGGTATTCGGCTGGACCGCAAGACTAATTTGTTGTACAACCGCCGTTTTTTCTTCATAAATGGAGAGGAAACATCATTCGATGGCGCAAAAAAGTGGTTGTTTGACCTCGCAGATTGCCGGTGTATGAGTGCGAAACGCTTTGTAACACTCTCGCACGATTCGCCGGTGACAGCACGGCTACACGAGTGGTATTGTGCGGGCTGGATACAAGTGGGCGAGCTTGCGTAACTCTGCCTGCCTGCTATACCGTACAGTGAAATTTTGTATGAGAAAGACAACGTATTGACCCCGGATTTATGGATTGTCAGTACGAAAGTGCATATAATTTCCGCCCAAGCCGTAGGGAAGATTCCAGCTCGTCAAAAGAGCGTCTCCACCAGCGGCCCAGGTCGGTGTTGGAGCACATTACCGGTTTTATTTTGCGCTGTTGCTTACCTTTAAACCATAAAAGGACGTGATCATGAAGAAATCCCTCCTCGTAGCATCCCTGTTGGCAGCTGTGGCACTGGCTGCATGCAACAAGAGCAACGACCAGGCAGCTGCCCCGGCTAGCGACGCAGCTGCTGCTTCGGCACCGGCTGCTGCAGCTTCGGATTCGGCTGCTGCTGCTTCGGGTGCTGCTGCGAGCGACGCTGCTGCTTCGGCTACGTCCGCTGCTTCGGACGCAGGTGCTGCTGCTTCGGACGCCGCTGCTTCGGCTGCTGCTCCGGCTTCGGGCGCAAGCCAGTAAGCTGTCGCATAGGGCTCGCCTCTGGGCGAAACTGCATCGGGAAATCACCTCGATTTCCCGATGCAGTAAAGCAAAACGCCACGGATTCACATCCGTGGCGTTTTGTCATTTAAGCGCCGCTATTTGCAGTAGCGCTTATTGATTCCGATCAGCTATTGCGCCGGTGTTTCATTCTCTTCGAAAAACTCGCGAACCACCTCGATCTCACGCGTGCGTTTAAATGGCGGCAGGCTCTGCCATATACGGCGCCCATACGGTTTGTCGACGAGTCGCGTATCGCAGATCATCAGCACGCCGCGATCGGTCTCCGCGCGAATCAGACGCCCTGCTCCCTGCTTCAGTGTGATCACGGCCTGCGGCAACTGATGCACGGCGAACGGGCTCAAACCCTTTTTGGTCAGCGCGTCGAGACGCGCCGACAGAACCGGATCGTCGGGCGGCGCAAACGGCAGCTTGTCGATCACTACCAGCGACAATGCGTCGCCGCGCACGTCCACGCCTTCCCAGAAACTCTGGCTGCCCACCAGAATCGCGTTGCCATATGAGCGAAAGCGATCCAGCAGCTCGGTGCGGCTCGCGTCGCCCTGCACGAGCAGCGGATAGCTCCAGCCGCGTGCTTCGATCGTGTCGCGCAGCTTGGCCGAAATGCGGTCCACCGCGCGCAGCGTCGTGCACAACATGAAAACGCCGCCGCCCGACGCCTCGATCGCCGGCAATGCGGCGTCGAACACGGCGTCGGTGAACATCGGCGAAGACGGCTGCGGCAAATTGCGCGGCACGTATAGCAGCCCCTGCGTCGAATAATCGAAGGGACTGGGCAACGTCATCGAGCGTTTCGCGTTCAGGCCCATCTGCGCGGCGTAGTGAGTGAAATCGCCGCGCACCGAGAGCGTGGCCGACGTGAAAATCCACGCGCGCGGCACGCCGGCGCGCTGCTTCGCGAAGATCGGCGCGACCGACAACGGCGTTTCGTGCAACTGCACGGTATGCGAGAAGACTTCGATCCAACGCACCTTTTCGTTCGGGTCGGCGCGCTCGGCTTTGCCGTCGGCTGAGGCAGCGTCAGCGTCCTCGCGCTCGGCCTCCGTGGGCGGCGTGGTCCAACCGGCAAGCACGCCTCGCAGTTCGCGTGCGCGGCGCAGACAAGCGCCGATCGATTCGGCTCGCTCGGCCTGGCCCGCCAGCGCGGACGTGAGGGCATCGAGCTCGGTCTCCAGCGTTTCCAGTGCGGGGAACAATGGATGGTCGTCCGGCAGTTGGCCGATCGACAGGCGCACCGAGTCTTCCTTGAAGGCAAGCCGCACATCGCGCGCCGCGCGCTCGAGCGTCGAGCCGAGCGTGACCCAATCGACCGTCTCGCGCGCATGACCCAGCCCCTCGGCCACCGAATCGCGAGCCAGCTCCAGAAACTGCGTGGTCGAGAGCGTCTCGCCGAAAAACAGCGTTGCGGTTTCGGGCAACTGGTGCGCTTCGTCGAAGACGATGGTGTTGGCGGTGGGCAGCAGTTCAGCCATGCCCGTATCGCGCAACATGATGTCGGCGAAAAACAGATGGTGATTCACCACCACGATATCCGCCTGCTGCGCCTCGCGGCGCGCCTGCATTACGAAGCAGTCCTTGTAATGCGGGCACTCCTGGCCAAGACAGTTTTCGCGTGTCGACGTGACCATCGACCACACCGCCGCCGTTTCGGGCACGCTGGCCAGTTCGGCCTTGTCGCCGGTGCGCGTGATCTTGGCAAAGCGCACGATATCCTGCAGATAGGAGGTTTCCTGGCGCGATGGCAGACGGCCGTTATCCGCTGTGCGCTGCAGATAGTAGTGGCACAGGTAATTCGCGCGCCCCTTGAGCATCGCGACCGAAACCGGCACCGCGAGCGCGTCGCGCACAGTCGGAATATCGCGCTGAAAAAGCTGATCCTGCAGATGCTTCGTGCCGGTGGAGACGATCACCTTGCCGCCCCATAGCATGGCCGGCACGAGATACGCGTAAGTCTTGCCCGTGCCCGTACCGGCTTCGACGATCAGCGTGTTTTCGCTGCCGTCGAGCCCGCCCGATTCGGCGCCCTCAGCGGCCTCGGCGGCGGCATCCGCACCCGGCGCCTGCAGACGGCGTGCCGGCCGCTTCTGCGCCTCGAACATCGCGGGCTCGGGCATCGCGCGGCCCGACGCTTCCATTGCCGCGGCCACCGCGCGCGACATTTCTATCTGCGACGCCCGCGAGCGGTAGCCGTCGATCTGCCGCGCCAGCAAGCCGTTGTCGGCGAAGATCTCGTCCAGCTCGGCGGCGCGGCGCGGGTTCAGCGACGCGCTCAGTGCGGACGCGGCAGGACGCGGCGCCGGTGTAACGACACTGGCTGCGTCGTCGCCCGGCGTGGCACGGGATGAAGTTTCAAGCGGTGAATTCAAGGCAAGCGTTTCCTGCAAAGTCCGGCTCGCGCGGCGCGCGCCCGGCGCCTGCCAGGCCGCGAACTCAGGCGCGTGCGTCCGGTTCGAGCTGCAATTGCAGCAAGATGATGGTGTCTTTGACTTTGAGTTTGCGCTTTTTCAGGCGCTGCAACTCGAAGTCGTCGATGCCGGGCTCATCCGACATTCGGTCGATCAGGCGATCGAGCCCACTATGCTCCGATTCCAGTTGCAGAATACGGTCGCGAAGTGTGTCCGCGTTAATGACGTGATGTTGATCGCGCATACTCGCCTCCTCTCGTCGACGGCGCGGGCGGCGTGTGCTGCCCGATACCTGAGGTTGCTGTCCGGCTTAAAACGCGTTACGGCGACTACGGCCCTGCCACGCAGTCTCAGGGCCTACTCCGGGAATCTTACTGCTGCTCCTGTTGCTGCTTCTGCTGCTCTTCGAGTTGCTGCTGCTTCAATGCGTCCTGACGTTTCTGTTCGGCTTTCTCGGCCGCCTGTTTCTGACGTGCTTCCACGTCGGCCTTGTGCTGTGCCGCGTCCGCCTGCTTCTTCTCGAAAGTCTGCTGCTTCTGCACGCGCTCCTGAGCCTTCTGCGCACCCTGCGCACGCGCCTCGTCGAGCTTGCGCTGGAAGTCGGCCTGCTTCTGATCGTACGCCTGCTGGTTGGCCGCCGCCTGCGACGGGCTGACGCCGCGCTGCGCCTGATCCAGCGCATGTTGACGCTGCTTCTCCTGATAGGCCTGTTCATTCGCGCTGCGCTGCGGCGCCTCGGCGGCGCGCTGCGCCTGATCGAGCTGATGCTGGCGCTGCTTGTCTTCGTAAGCCTGCGCGTTGCGCGCGTCTTCGGCGGCACGCTGCGGCGCGCTCGCTTCGTCCTGTGCGCGTTTGAACGCGGCCTGTTCGTCGCGGGTGCGGGCGCGCTGCGCGCGCTGTTCGCCGTCGAGCGCGAGCTGTTCCTTGCGAATATCGGCCTGCACCGAGCGCATGTTGTCGCGCGCCTTGTTCAGGCAATAGTTGACGAAGAACTTGCTATAGCAGTCGTGTTCCGCAACGCCGTAGCGATAGTTGTTCTCCTCGGTACGCTGATCCAGGACTTTTTGCCGCGCGTCGAAAGCACTCTCCTGCGGGACCGCGTTGCCGGCGTTGTCCGTGCCGTCGCCGGTCGTTCCGCCCTGCGCATTCGTGACGCTCGCGGCCTCCCCGCCCGACGCTGCGGCCGGCGCGAGCGCGCCGGCGGGCCGCGCAACGTTGCTGCTCGCCGGCGTTATGGATTGCGCCGCAGCCGGTGTGGACGCGGCCAACGCGGCGGCGAGGACACATGACGCGCACGACGCGACAAGCATCCCACTGGGAAGAAACGGGAACCTGAACACCGGGCGCGAAGCCGATACGAGCGAGCCGACCGGTGAGCGCGACACGAGCGGCGAAAAACGCGACAGCGAGCGCGCCAGGAAACGCGACGATAAAAACAACGGCAGTTGTGTCAAGCGAGAGACCAAGCGGGAGCCCAGGCGGTTGAGGGACAAGGAGATCGGCAACGTCGTAGAGGGTCAACGGAACATGCCCGAAATTCTATCACCCTGCGGTTGAGCCCTTTTGCATTTATGGCAAAATGCCCCGCTCCAGCAACCTGGTCGCAGCGCGCACGCCCGGCGTGCCCCGACGTGCCACGTGGCCCTCATGTGCCGCCCACGTCCGGTCAGCGCGCGGCCTCCGAACTGAGTCCGCAGGAACACCAAGACCTTATGACGGAAACCGTAGCACTCAAGATCGTACAGCGCATCGCCGCCGAACTGTCCGTCCAGCCGCGCCAGGTCGCGGCCGCGGTGCAACTTCTCGACGAAGGAGCGACTGTTCCGTTCATCGCCCGCTACCGTAAGGAAGTGACCGACAATCTCGACGACACGCAATTGCGTAACCTCGAGGAACGCCTGCTGTATCTGCGCGAGCTGGAAGACCGGCGCGCCGCGATCATCGCCAGCATCGACGAACAGGGCAAGCTCACGGACGAACTGCGCGCCGCGATCGAAGGCGCCGACAGCAAGCAGGTGCTGGAAGACCTGTATCTCCCGTACAAGCCGAAGCGCCGCACGCGCGCGCAGATCGCCCGCGAAGCCGGTCTGCAGCCGCTCGCCGACGCGCTTCTCGCCAATCCCCTGCTCGACCCGCAAACCGAAGCCGCCGCCTACGTGGACGCCGAGAAAGGTGTCGCCGACGTGAAGGCCGCGCTCGACGGCGCGCGCGACATTCTCTCGGAGCAGTTCGGCGAAACGGCCGAGTTGCTCGGCAAGCTGCGCGACTACCTGTTCAACCAGGGCGTGGTGTCGTCGAAAGTGGTGGAAGGCAAGGAAAACGCCGAAGAAGAGAAGTTCCGCGATTACTACGACTACTCGGAAACCATCCGGACCGTGCCGTCGCATCGCGCGCTGGCGCTGTTCCGCGGCCGCAATGCGGGCGTGCTGATGGTCAAGCTGGGCTTGGGCGAGGAACTCGACGCGCAGGTGCCGCATCCGGGCGAAGCGCTGATCGCGCGCCACTTCGGCATCGCGAATCAGAACCGTCCGGCCGACAAGTGGCTCTCCGACGTGTGCCGCTGGTGCTGGCGCGTGAAGGTGCAGCCGCATATCGAAAACGAGCTGCTGACCAATCTGCGCGACGAGGCCGAGCACGAAGCAATCCGCGTGTTCGCGCGCAATCTGAAAGACTTGCTGCTGGCCGCGCCCGCCGGACCGAAGGCCGTGATCGGCCTCGATCCGGGCATGCGCACCGGCGTGAAAGTCGCGGTGGTCGATCGGACCGGCAAGGTGCTCACCACCGACGTGATTTATCCGCACGAACCGCGCCGCGACTGGGACGGCTCGATCGCGAAACTCGCGCGCATCTGCGCGCAGACACAGGCTGAACTGATCAGCATCGGCAACGGCACGGCGTCGCGCGAAACGGACAAGCTCGCGAGCGAACTGATCGCGCGTCATCCGGAATTCAAGCTGCAGAAGATCGTCGTGTCCGAAGCCGGCGCGTCGGTGTACTCGGCGTCGGAGCTCGCGGCGAAGGAATTCCCCGACATGGACGTGTCGCTACGCGGCGCCGTGTCGATTGCGCGCCGTCTGCAGGATCCGCTCGCGGAACTGGTGAAGATCGAACCGAAGGCGATCGGCGTCGGCCAGTATCAGCACGACGTGAACCAGCGCGAACTGGCCCGTTCGCTCGACGCGGTGGTGGAAGACTGCGTGAACGCCGTCGGCGTGGATGCGAATACCGCGTCCGTCGCCCTGCTCGCCCGCGTGTCGGGTCTGAACGCCACGCTGGCGCGCAATATCGTCGACTATCGCGATGCGAACGGCCCGTTCCCGTCGCGCGAACATCTGCGCAAGGTGCCGCGTCTGGGCGACAAGACGTTCGAACAGGCAGCCGGCTTCCTGCGCATCAACAACGGTGAGAATCCGCTCGACCGTTCGTCGGTTCACCCGGAAGCGTATCCGGTCGTCGAACGCATGCTCGCGAAAATCAGCAAGCATGTCGGCGAAGTGCTGGGCAATCGGGATGCGTTGCGCGGCTTGTCGCCCGCGGAATTCGTCGACGATCGTTTCGGCCTGCCGACCGTGCGCGACATTCTGCTCGAACTCGAAAAGCCGGGCCGCGACCCGCGTCCCGAATTCAAGACCGCGACGTTCCGTGAAGGTGTCGAAAAGGTCAGCGATCTGACGCCGGGCATGGTGCTCGAAGGCGTGGTGACGAACGTGGCCGCGTTCGGCGCATTCATCGACATCGGCGTGCATCAGGACGGTCTGGTGCACGTGTCGGCCATGTCCACGAAGTTCATCAAGGATCCGCATGAAGTCGTCAAGGCCGGCCAGATCGTCAAGGTGAAGGTGCTGGAAGTCGACGTGAAGCGCCAGCGTATCGCGCTGACCATGCGGATGGACGACGAAGTCGGTGTAGCCGCGGCACGCAGCGGTGGCGGCGCCCAGCAGGAGCGTGGCGGCGCGGGCCGCTCGGGCGGCGGTGGACGCGGCGCGCCGCAACAGCGTTCGCGCGAGCCGGAACCGGGCGGCGCGATGGCGGCTGCCTTCGCCAAGCTCAAGCAGAAGTAAGCTCGCCGCGCCTGGCGCGCGATTCGCTCACGCGCCAGTTGCGCTGGTTGCCCTTGCCGGGCATGACATAGTGCGCGCTCACTCGGTCAGCCAGTAAAAAAGCCCACGCAAAAAATTTCCGCGTGGGCTTTTTTTTACGCCCTCCGCAAGGGGACGTTGGCGAATCAGCAGCGACTATCAGATCTCGATCTTCGTCCCCAACTCCACCACCCGGTTGGCCGGAATACTGAAGAAGTCCGTCGGCTTCGCGGCGTTCTGGTGCATCCACGCGAACACCCGTTCGCGCCACACCGACATGCCCGGCAATTGCGTCGGCACCACCGTTTCGCGCGCGAGGAAGAACGACGTGTCCATCAATTCGAAAGTCATGTCATGCGTGCGGCCGACTTCGAGCAGGACCGCCTTCACGTCCGGCGTTTCGTTGAACCCGTAGGCCGCCTTGACGAGATACAGACCGCCGTCGATATCCTTCACCGTCACACGCTCTGCGTCGTTCACGTATGGAATATCGCGCGTCACGAAGGTCAGGAAAATGGTGCGCTCATGCAGCACCTTGTTGTGCTTCAGATTGTGCAGCAGGCTCACCGGCACGAGCGAATCGCTGCCGGTCAGATAGATCGCGGTACCCGACACGCGGTGCGGCGGATGCGCGAGCAGCCCTTGCAGGAACGGCATGAGCGGAATACCGTCGGCCGCCGTGCGTTCCTTGACAATCATGCGGCCCTTGTACCAGGTCATCAGCAGGAAGAACAGCAACGCGCCGATGCCGAGCGGCAGCCAGCCTCCCTCCTCGACCTTCAGCAGATTGGCGCCGAAAAAGCCCAGATCGACCGTCATGAATACGCCGATGATCAGCGCCACCAGCAGCTTGTTCCAGTTCCACACTTTCACCATCACGACGCAGGCGAGAATCGTGGTGATCACCATGGTGGCCGTCACCGCGATACCGTATGCGGCCGCGAGATTGTCCGAACTCTTGAAGGCGATCACGATGCACAGAATGATGAACAGCAGCATCCAGTTCACCACCGGCACATAGATCTGGCCGATCGCCAGTTCCGACGTGTGCAGAATCTTCATGCGCGGCACGTAGCCGAGCTGGATTGCCTGGCTCGTCAGCGAATAGGCGCCGGAAATCACCGCCTGCGAGGCGATCACCGTCGCGACGGTGGACAGCACGACGAGCGGCAGCAACGCCCAGTCCGGCGCGAGCAGGAAGAACGGATTTTCGATGGCTTTCGGATCGTGCATCAGCAGCGCGCCCTGGCCGAAGTAGTTCAGCACCAGCGACGGCATCACCAGCACGTACCACGCCATGCGGATCGGCTTCGCGCCGAAGTGGCCCATGTCGGCGTACAGCGCTTCGGCGCCGGTCAGCACCAGCACGACCGAGCCGAGCACGACGTAGGCCTGCAGCACGTGCGCAGCCATGAAGGTGTAAGCGTAGTACGGGTTGAGCGCGCGGATCACGTTCGGCGACTGCAGGATGTGCCACAGGCCGAGCGCCGCGAGCACCACGAACCACAACACCATGATCGGACCGAACAGGCGGCCGACCATGGCCGTGCCATGCCGTTGAATCCAGAACAGCAGGATGAGGATCACGATCGTGAGCGGCAGCACCAGATGCGACAGATGTGGTGCGGCGATCTCCAGACCTTCGACCGCCGAGATCACCGAAATGGCCGGTGTAATCACCGCGTCGCCGTAGAACATGCAGGCGCCGAAAATGCCCAGCATCATCAGCAAGCCCGCCATCTTCGACTTCCCGTCGAGCGAGCGCAACGCCAGCGCCATCAGCGCGAGAACGCCGCCCTCACCGTTATTGTCCGCGCGCATCACGAACAAAACATATTTGACGCCGACTACGATCACGATCGCCCAGAACAGCAGCGAGATCACGCCAAGAATGGATTGATCGGTCAGCGGAATGCCGTGCGATGGGCTGAAGGCTTCTTTCAGCGAGTACAACGGGCTCGTGCCGATATCGCCGAATACCACTCCAATCGCAGCAATGGCGAGGGAAGGCAGAGGCTGTTTGTGCTCGTGATTGTTATCTGTCATAAACGCGAGAAAATCCGTTCCCTGGGCGGGAAAAACGATCGCTATTCTAAACTGCCCATCTGGCACCGCCCGGCTTGTTGTGGATACACCACGTGATGGTCCGCGCAGTGTAGCACCGCGATATGAGCGCGTCTGCTGCGCAAGCCGTATTGTCCACATCGCCGATGCGCGGTTTGCGAGGCGCACGCGCACAGTGCGCAAACAAAAAAACGGAGCCCATTGGGCTCCGTTTTGCGAGACTACGCGGGATACGACGCAACAGGTTCGGCGCCGAAGTGTACATCACGCCCCCGACGACTCCTGCGCTTGTGCCGTGCCGCGCTTGATCCACGCGCCGAGGTTATGCGGACGCACCGTGTCCCATTCCTCGAACGGTTGATGGATCCACGGATTGGTGGGCAGATACTGCACGTGGTAGTCGGGCTTCACCTTCGAGCAGCCCTTGTACCAGAGCACCGCCGAACGCACCGCGGTGATCGCCGGATAACGTTCTTTCAGATGCTGCTGAACACGCGCGAGCGTCACGCCCGAATCGACCAGGTCGTCGACCAGCAGCACATTGCCGTGCAACTCGCCGCGCGTCATGGTGATGTATTGCGCGATGTCGAGTTCGCCCTGCTCCGTGCCGGCCGCCTCACGATACGAACTCGTGGCAAGAATCGCCAGCGGCAGATCGTAAATGCGCGAGAGCTGATCGCCGACACGCAAACCGCCGCGCGCAAGGCACAGGATCTTGTCGAATTTCCAGCCCGACTCGTGCACCTGCAACGCCAGCAGTTCGATCAACCGGTGATACTCGTCCCAGCCGACCCAGAGGTTCTTGTCGTCGTTGCGCGGATCTTTCATCGCAATCATGGGTACACCTTGCACCATGTTTAAACCTTGAACGGATGACGAAGCAGGATGGTTTCATCGCGATCCGGACCGGTCGACACCATGTCGATCGGAATGCCCGCAACCTCCTGCACACGCGACAGATACGCGCGCGCATTCGCCGGCAGCTTGTCCCATTCCTTGATGCCAACCGTGCTTTCCTTCCAGCCCGCGAAGGTTTCGTACACCGGCTCGCAACGCGCGACTTCCGACGCGCCACGCGGCAGCAGGTCGACTTGCTTGCCGTCCACCGTGTAGCCGACGCACAGCTTCACTTCGTCCAGACCGTCGAGCACGTCGAGCTTGGTCATGCACAGACCCGATACGCCGTTGATCTGGATCGAGCGGCGCAGTGCAGCGGCGTCGAGCCAGCCGGTGCGGCGCGGACGGCCGGTGACCGAGCCGAATTCCTTGCCGACCGTGGCCAGTTCGAGGCCGATCGCTTCCTGACGGGCGGCGTTATCCGCGTCGTACAGTTCGCTCGGGAACGGGCCCGAGCCGACGCGCGTGCAGTACGCCTTGGTGATGCCGAGAATGTAGTTCAGCTTTTGCGGACCGACACCCGCGCCCGCCGTGGCCGCACCGGCCACGCAGTTGCTCGATGTGACGAACGGATACGTGCCGTGGTCGATGTCGAGCAGCGTGCCTTGCGCGCCTTCGAACAGCAGGTTGCTGCCGGCCGCGTTGACGTCGTACAGACGGCGCGACACGTCGGTCACCATCGGCTTCAGACGGTCGGCATAGCTGAGCATCGTGTCGAGCGTTTGCTGGAAGTCGACCGCGGCGACGCCCAGATATTGCGTCAACACGAAGTTGTGATAGTCGAGGTTTTCACGCAGACGTTCGGCAAAAGTCTCGGGCTCGAACAGATCCTGCACGCGCAAACCGCGGCGTGCCACCTTGTCTTCGTAAGCCGGGCCGATGCCGCGGCCGGTCGTGCCGATCTTGCCCGCGCCACGGCGCGCTTCGCGGCCCTGGTCGATGGCGATGTGATACGGCAGGATCAGCGTGGTGGCTTCGGAAATGAAGAGGCGATTCTGGACATCGATCCCGGCGGCTTCGAGCTCGCCGATTTCCTTGAACAGCGCTTCCGGCGACAACACGACGCCATTGCCGATGTAGCACGCGACGCCGGGATGCATGATGCCCGACGGAATCAGGCGCAAGATGGTTTTCTTGCCGCCGATGATAAGCGTGTGGCCGGCATTGTGACCGCCCTGGAAGCGAACGACGCCTTGAGCGTGGTCCGTCAGCCAGTCGACGATCTTGCCCTTGCCTTCATCACCCCATTGGGTTCCCACGACGACGACGTTACGCCCGGGGTTCACATTCACTGCGCTGGCAGACATGTTGTTTCGTAAGCTGGTTAAAAACGTATTCTACCTATGTTCGCGGAACCTTCCGAATTTTTCCGTTTCCGCTCAACGGTATGCACGTTATGGTGGGTATAGCGAAAGTGGCGCGGCCAACGGCCGCGCCGTGCTTCGGCGACACGTTCGGCGCCGTCTGACATGCCATGAGGATCGCCCTCTGGCGGGTCTGCCGGAACGCGCTCAGGCGCGCGGTTCGACGACCCAGTTACCGCTGCGTTCGACCAGCACGCGGTCGAACGCGAATTCATCGAGATCGTGTTCGTGGCCAGGCAGCGCCTGAATCACCACCTCGCCGGCATCGCGCAACGCGGCCACGCTCACGCGCAATGCCTCGTCGTGCTGCCACGGCGCGAGAATCGCGCTGCTGCGCGCTTCGACCGGCGAAATCCGCGCCACTTCGCGCAGATCGAGCGAAAAGCCGGTTGCCGCCCGCGCGCGGCCATACGCTTGACCCACGTGGTCGTAACGGCCGCCCCGCGCCACCGCATTCGGTACGCCGTCCACATACGCCGAGAACATCACGCCGCTGTGGTACGCATAGCCGCGCAGATCGGCGAGATCGATCATGACTTCGGCGCCGTCCACCTGGCTCGCGAGGAACGCGAGGTCGTCGAGCGCGCGGGCAATGGCCGGCATATTGGGCAAGCGTGCGCGGGCTTCGTCGAGCACTGAAGCGTCGCCGTACAACGTGGGCAGCGCGCGCAACGCGTCGCGAATCGCCGGCGTGAGGTTGGCCGTCAGTTCGACGAGGCGCGGCACGTCCTTGCCCGCGAGCGCGTCGTAGAGCGACTGGCCGAGTTCGGCCGCTGCCGGTTCGGCTTCGATCAGCGCGGCGAGCACGCCCGCATGGCACAGATCGAGGCGCACTTTCGCAAGGCCGGCCAGACGCAGCGCGTCGAGCATCAGTTGCTGGATTTCCAGGTCCGCTTCGAGGCCGGCGTGGCCGTAGATTTCCGCGCCGATCTGAATCTGCTCGCGCGTGGCGTGCAGGCCGCGCGGACGCGTATGCGCGACGTTGCCCGCGTAGCAAAGACGCGTCACGCCCTGGCGATTCAACAAATGTGCGTCGATCCGCGCGACCTGCGGCGTAATGTCCGCGCGCAGACCGAGCGTGCGTCCGGACAGCTGATCGACGAGCTTGAAGGTGCGCAGATTCAGATCGTGTCCGCCGCCGGTGAGCAGCGACTCGATATATTCGAGCAACGGCGGCATGACCATCTCGTAGCCATACGAACGGAAACGGTCCAGCAGATGGCGCCGCAATTCTTCGATCTTGCGGGCTTCCGACGGCAGCACGTCGGCAATATTCTCGGGAAGTAACCAGGTCGACATCGATACAGTCCTACGACGTTGAACACGGCGGCTGGGTGCGCCGGTAAGTGAGTGTGAATGGCGGGCGGCGGCTCGATTTTGGCGGCTACCGCGGGCGTTCGGGCCGCTTGCGAAGAGCGCTTCCGACGATTGTCCGCAGGCGTTGCAGTTGTAGTTGCTTTGCGCGCCGTTCGGGAACCAACCGCCGGCAGTGGCCGCCGTTTGCAGTTGGCCTCAAGCCTTCGCGCACCATCAGGCTGGCACCAAAAGAGATCCCTTCAGGTCACGATAAACAGCAGGATCAGCCCGAGCACCATCACGATCAGGCCGCCCACGCGAATCTGATGCGGCGGCCGTTCCGCTATTTTACGGAACGTGTCGCGCCAGGCGCTCGGAAAAACGAAGGGAAACATCCCTTCAATAATCAGCATCAACGCGATCGCGAGCAATAACGAGCCGGCTATATCCATGCGAATGAAGGGGCCGCGATGCGGATGCCGCGGCGTTCCGGTTTCCGGTTATCAGTGTTTGCGTGGGACCGCGGGAGCGTCCGGGGCGGCGCCGCCGGTCGGGCTACGCATGAAGCGGAAGAACTCGTTGCTCGGGTCGACCACGATCACGTCGCCCGGCTTGAAGGTGTTCCTATACGCCTGCATGCTTTGATAGAACTGATAGAACTGCGGGTCGGTGCCGTACGCCTCGGCGGCGATTTCCGCAGCCTTCGCATCGCCCTCGCCCTTGATGGTTTGCGCCTGACGATAACCGTCCGCGAGAATTGCCTGTTGCTGGCCGAGCGCGTCCTGCCTGATCTTGTCGGCCTCGGCCGTGCCCTTCGCGCGCTCGTCGGCCGCGACCTGCTGACGCGCGGCGATCATCCGCTTGTAGACGGAGTCCGCCATCGACGCGGGGAAGTCGACACGCGTCAACTGCACGTCGACCACCGACACGCCGAGCGATGCCGCAGCCTTGTCCATCGCGGCGCGCGCTTCGTCGGCGACGGCCTGCTGGCGGGCCAGCGCGTCGGACAGCGTGACCTTCGCGAACGCATCGCCGAGCGCGCTGCGCGACAGCAAGGCGAGCCGGTCCGGCAAGCTCTGCGCATCGCCTCTGGTTTCGGCAAGCAGCTTCAGCGGATCGGTCACGCGATATTTGACGACCGGGTTGGCCAGCAGATCGGTTTTATCGGACGTCATGTAGCGGTCTTCGTCCGGTGCATCGAGCGACTGGATGCGGTTATCGACCAGCGTGACCGTTTGCAACGGCGGCGGCAGTTTGACGTGCAGCCCGGGGCCGAGCAGGCTCGGCGCCTTGTCGCCATGCGACGACAGCACGGCCAGATGACGCTGATCGACGACGAACACCATCGACGAAGCGGCAAACAGCACGATGACGACAGCCACGACGAGCGCAATGATCCTGTTCATGATGTGCGCTCCTTATTGAACGTCGTCTTCGCGCATACGGCTGCGGAAGGAGTCGCGTGAGCGCAGCGCGTCGCTGCTGGCTGCGGCCTGGCTGGCGGGCGCGGCAACTGCTGCCGGCGCGGAAGCAGCGGCGCCGGTTGCGGAGGCAGACGGCGTGGCCGAAGGCAATGCGGCACCGCTCGCCGCTTGCGGCGCGGCAGCAGCCACGGCGCCCGAGGCGGCGGCCGCGTCGGTCACCCGCTGACGGGTCTGTTCGACCAGCTTGTCGAGCGGCAGATACAGCACATTGTTGCCGCTCTTGCTGTCCACAAACACCTTGGTCGTATTCGAATAGATCTGCTGCATGGTTTCCAGATACATGCGCTCGCGAATCACAGCGGGCGCTTTCGAGTACTGCGCGTAGACCTGCTTGAAGCGCTCGGCGTCGCCCTGCGCCTGGGCGACCGTCTTGTCGCTGTACGTTTTGGCTTCGTCGATCTGGCGAGCCACGTCGGCTTGCGCGCGCGGCAACAGATCCGCGGCATAGGCCTCGGCATCGCGTTTCGCGCGCTCGTTTTCCTGACGGACTTTCGCGGCGTCGTCGAACGCGGCTTGCACCTGGTCGGGCGCCTGCACACCCTGGATCGTCACACCGGTCACGGCGAGTCCGGACTGGTATTCATCCAGGGATTGCTGGATCGCCGCCATCAGCTGCTGGCGAATTGTTTCGCGATCCTGATAGAGAATGTCATTGCTGCTGCGCGCGCCGACGATGCTGCGCACCGCCGCCTGAGCGGCCTGCGTCACGCCCTGATCGGGATCGACGCTGCGGAACAGGTAGTCGGTCGGCTTCCTCACCTGGTATTGCACCGCGAAGCGCACGTCGACGATGTCCGCGTCGTGTGTGAGCATCGACGCGTCTTTCACGTTCGCGACTCGCACCACGTTATTGCGGCCAATCTCCACCTGGCGGATCTGGCCGATATTGACGAGCTCATGCGCTTCGAACGGATATGGCAAACGCCAGTGCACACCCTGCCCGGCCGTGTAGCGATATTTGCCGAATTGCATCACGACGCCGGCCTGGCCGTCCTGCACGACGAACACGCCGCTGCCGAGATAAATGGCCAGCAGCACACCGATCACAATGCCAACGCCGATGCGCGCACCCCGACCGTTGTCCGGCCGGCCGCCACCCGCGCCGCCGCCCTTGCGGCCGAACACGCGGCTCAAACGGCGGTTGAAATCGCGCCACATCTCGTCGAGATCGGGCGGGCCTTCACCGTCCTTGCTCGGCGGACGCCTGGGCTCGTTTGGACGTTGCCGGTCGCCATTGCCGTCCCCCCGGCCCCAGCGCGGATCGTTCAGTGAAAGCATGGCGCGCATGCGCAGCCAGATACTCCGCTCGTTGTAATCGTTCACCTGTGTTCGTTCACCAGAGTAGACAGCGGGTCAGTGCAATTGGAACGGGTCAATGCCCGAGTTCTGGAACCTTGCGGTCGTCGCGTGGTGCCGCCGACCGGTCTTCTTCCGAAAGATCGACCAGCGTTTCGGGAAGAGGTTCGGCAGTAGCGATTTCAGCGATGGCAGCGCGCAGTGTGTCCAGCCCCTGCCCTGTGCGCGCGCTCAAAAAGACGCGCGAAATATTACCATACTCGTCCCGCTCGACCGCGTCCCCACGGGCTGCCAACTCCGGCACCGCGTCGATCTTGTTGAAGACCAGCACCTGCCGGATGGTGTCCGCACCGATTGCGTGCAACACCTCGTTCACCTGATCGATCTGATCGAGCCGCACCGCGCTCGACGCATCGACCACGTGCAGCAGCAGGTCGGCGTGAATGGTTTCTTCAAGCGTGGCGCGAAATGCCGCCACCAGTTGGTGAGGCAGTTCGCGAATGAAACCGACCGTATCGGACACCACGACCTGCCCCGCTTCGTCGCCGAGATAGACGCGCCGCGAGGTCGTATCCAGCGTCGCAAACAACTGGTCGGCGGCGTACGCCTGAGCCTTGGTGAGCGCGTTGAACAGCGTGGATTTACCCGCGTTCGTGTAACCGACGAGCGACACGGACATGGTCTGATTGCGGCTGCGCGCACGACGCTGCGTGCCGTGCTGACGGCGCAATTTCTCGAGCCGCGTCTTAAGCGCCTTGATGCGCTCGCCGATCAAACGGCGGTCGGTTTCGAGCTGCGTTTCACCCGGGCCGCGCAAACCGATACCGCCTTTTTGCCGCTCCAGGTGAGTCCATGCGCGGATTAGTCGCGTGGAAAGGTACTGCAACTGCGCGAGTTCCACCTGCAGTTTGCCTTCATGGCTGCGGGCGCGTTGCGCAAAAATGTCGAGGATCAGACTGGTGCGATCGATCACGCGCCGGTTAAGCGCCTGCTCCAGATTGCGCTGCTGCGCAGGCGCCAGAGCATGATTGAAAATGACGAGTTCGATGTCGTTCGCCTCACACGCAAGACGCAGTTCTTCGGCCTTGCCGCTGCCGACGAACATCTTGGCATCGGGGCTGGACCGGCGCCCGGTGAGGGTGACCAGGGGATTCGCGCCCGCGCTTTGCGCGAGCAGGCTGAGTTCTTCGAGACTGGCTTCGAAATCGATCTTACCGAAGTCGATGCCGACAAGCGCTGCATTGATCAAATTGGAGGATATCAAAATGAGGCGGCCGGGAGTAATCGCCAACGGGCGACGTTACGCCGGCCGCGACGAGGGTTAGGACTGTTCGGAATCCGGGTGGAAATTCACCGGACGGGCTGGCACGACAGTCGAGATTGCGTGCTTGTAGACCATCTGGGTGACCGTATTCCGGAGCAACACGACGTACTGGTCGAACGATTCGATGTTCCCTTGAAGCTTGATGCCGTTGACCAGATAGATCGACACCGGCACATGCTCTTTACGCAGTGCGTTCAAAAACGGGTCTTGTAACAATTGCCCTTTGTTGCTCATAGCAAACTCCGTATTTTTTTGCAGGTTGACTTAATTGACGACGAAGAAAAAGAGATCCGCCGTCAACCGCTACACTATAGCCGATTTTCATTTTTGCGCGAGGCACCTGGCCAGGCGGCCAAAGCCAGTGCGCATGCGGGTTTCAGCCTGGATTTAGCCTTTATCCGCGTAAGGGTTCGTCGACGATCTGAACTCTATTCGCAATGGAGTCCCAGTCAGCTTGAAAGTTTCCCGGAAGCGGTTTTCGAGGTAGCGTTTGTAGGTTTCGGTGATCGCGTCGAGCGCGTTGCCGTGAATCACGATGATCGGCGGATTCTGTCCACCCTGGTGCGCGTAACGCAGTTTCGGGCGCACCGGACCGCGGCGGCGCGGCTGCTGGAACTCGACGGCATCGATCAGCGCGCGCGTGAGCTTCGGCGTCGGCAGCTTGGCCATGGCGGCGGCGTAGGCGTCGTCGACCGAGCGCATCAACGGGCCGATTCCGGTTTTTTCCGCGGCGGAAATGAAATGGAATTTGGCGAAGTCGAGAAATTTTAGTTTGCGCTCGAGGTCCGCCTTGGTGCGCTCGCGCACATGCGGATCGAGCCCGTCCCATTTGTTCACGCCCACCACCAGCGCGCGCCCCTGCTCCACTACGAAGCCGGCGATGTGCGCGTCCTGTTCTGAAATATCCTGGCGCGCGTCGAGCAGCAGGATCACGACGTTCGCGTCGGAGATCGACTGCAGCGTTTTCACCACCGAGAATTTCTCGATCGCTTCGAACACTTTGCCGCGGCGGCGCAGGCCGGCTGTATCGATCAGCGTGTATGGCTTGCCGCCGCGCTCGAAATCGACGTAGATCGAATCCCGCGTGGTGCCGGGCATGTCGAACGCGATCACGCGCTCTTCACCCACCAGCGCGTTGATCAACGTCGACTTGCCGACATTCGGCCGGCCGACGATCGCAATCTTCACGCCGCGTGCGGCTTTCTCGTCGTCGTTTTCTTCAGGCTGGCCGGCATAGGCGACTTCGAGCGCCTCGTTGATCATTTCCGTGACGCCGTCGCCGTGCGCCGCGGAAATCGCGCGCGGGTCGCCGAGTCCGAGTTCGTAGAAATCGGCGGCGACCGTGCTGTACTTCATGCCCTCCGCCTTGTTGACGACGAGGAAAATCGGCCGGCCGACCTTGCGCAGATAGTCCGCGATCGACTTGTCCTGCGGCGCGAGGCCATTGCGCCCGTCGACGATGAACACGACAATGTCCGATTCCTCGACCGCCTGGCGGGTTTGACGCGCCATTTCGTGCAGGATGCCGTCTTTGGCGACCGGCTCGAAACCGCCTGTATCGACGACCAGATACGGCCGCTCGCCGGTGCGCCCTTCGCCGTAGTGGCGATCGCGGGTGAGACCGGGCAGGTCGGCAACCAGCGCGTCACGCGAGCGCGTGAGCCGGTTGAACAGCGTGGATTTCCCCACATTGGGGCGCCCAACGAGGGCAATAACGGGTTTCATCAGATGTTGTTCACGGTGAAACGCGGGATCGAAATCGACCGTCCGCGTAGCGACGCCATGCGGCCGCTACACGGCAGCGTTTGACGAAAATTATCACGAATTCGGCCAGCTCCGGATGTGCTGTCAATATGCGCACCGGAGTGGACGGGGGTTTGGCTGTATGGGGCGGTGCAAGGGGCCGCCAGGTTCAGTCTCCCTGCTCGACGACTCGCACGCCAGTTCGAATACGATTCTCCGCGGTATTTGCGAAGATGCCGTCGATGATGGCGCCGCAAGCAGCCACCGATGGCCACGTAGCCCGTGTGCCATATCTGATCCGACTTGCCGGACCAGCCAGTCCGGCGTAATTCTTCTACTTACTCTGCCTTGCAACCAACTCTTCTGAAACGCGTGCGGCCGGCAAAGCCGGCCTGCACGCCAGACGGCGATTGGCCTCGCGCGATCAGCGCGGGCGGTAGCCGTACAGGTCGCCGTCGTGCGTCAGCACCACCAGCGTCTCGCCGGCCAGCACCGGCGCGGCGGTAATCGGGCTGCCGTCGGTCTTCACGCGGGCGACGAGCGTACCGTCGTCGCGGGACAGGAAGTGGACGTAACCCTGGTAGTCGCCCAGCACCGCAGCGTGACCCAGAATGAACGGCACGCTCAGGTCGCGGTTCTTCAGCTTGTCGTTCTTCCACAGCGGCGCGCCGCTGGCGACGTCGAACGCCGACACCACCGACCAGTCGTCCGCCGCGACCACGGCGCGGTCATCCTGCGCCAGACCGCTCGTGCTCGAAAACGCTTTTTCCCACACCGCGCGGCCCGAGTTCGCGTCGAAACAGCCAATCTGACCCTGGAACGTCACTGCGCAGGTTTCCGAACCGACCAGCGTGGGCGGACCGGTCACGTCGTTGATACGCTCCACTTCCGTCACGCCCTTCGGATAGGACACCGGCGTTTGCCAGTAGTTGTCGCCCGTCTGCAGGTTGATCGCGGCGAACGCGCCGCCCGGGAAACCGGCCAGCACGGCTGCGTCGCCCGCGAACGTCATGCCCGACGAGACGCGCAGATTGAGCGGCACCGCGCGGTTGCGGTAGTTCCAGCGCTGCTCGCCGGTTTGTGCATTGAACGCGACGATCTGGCCGTCGACCGTACGCACCACCACGAGGCCATTGCCGACGAGCGGCGGCGAAATGATCTCGCCCGGCGCCTTGGCAGTCCACAACTGCTTGCCGTCCGCGCCGAGCACGTAGACGTCGCCCTTCAGGCCACCGACCGCCGTGAGCGTGCCGTCGCTGCCGACACCCGCCGAGAGGTCGTCATGCAGCTTGATGCGCCAGATGTCCTGACCGGTTTGCGCATCGATCTTCGCAACCGAACCGTTCGCGCCAGCCGCGTACACCGCGTTGCCGACCGCCACCGGCGAAAACAGGTAACGGCCTGCCTTGCCGACGCTCGCCTTCCAGGCCTGCTGCACGTCGAGCACGGGTTTGAACTCGGTGAGCGGCGTCGGCACGCGGCGCTCGTCTTTCGTGGATGAGCAAGCCGCCATGGTGAGGACGGTCATCGCACAGGCAACGGGCACAGCGTAACGTTTCAGCAGATTCATCGGTGGACGAAGCATTCAGGAAATTAGTTAAAAGAGACCAACTGGTCGTTACATGCGGCGCTAATTATGGCGCTTACATGCGGCAATCAGCCGCCCAGCGCGTCCAGCTTGAACTGAATCAACTGGCGTGCCGAACTATCGTTTTTCGACAGCGAGTCGAGCGCGAGCTTGTAGGCCGCGCGCGCATCGTCACGCTTGCCTTGAGCGGCGAGCAGATCGCCGCGGCCGTTCGCCACGATGCCTTTGAACGCGTCGGATTGCGGTTCGGCGAGCAGCGCAAGACCCTGGTCGTAAGCCTTGTCGTCGAGCAGCAGCGAAGCGAGACGCAGTTTCGCAATCTGCTTGAACTCGTCATCTTTTGCGTGATCGATGGTCCATTGCAGTTGCGCCTTCGCGGCGGCTTCGTCGCCCGCGGCGTACAGCGCCTTGGCGGCGCCCAACGCGGTCATCTGCGCATACGCGGTGCGGCTGAACCTGTCTTCCATGTCGGCGGCGACGCGCGTGATCTTTGCCTTGTCGCCCGATGCCACGGCTTGCTGCACCTGGTCATACAGCACGGCGGCTTCCGCCGCCTCGCGCCGCTGCCAGAAATTCCAGCCGTTCCAGCCGGCCGCGGCCACCAGCGCCACCAGCACGATCCATGTGGTTGCATTACCCCACTGCGTCCACCATGCCTTCAGACTTTCAATCGATTCTTGTTCGTCGTGGTAACTCATTGCCCGGCGATTTCCTCTTTCTTGCTACATGTGCGCGTCGAGTCCGATTGAAAACCAACCGGCTCGACGACATCGCGATCAGTCGTCGCCGTCTTCGGCGGTTGCAACCATCGCATTGATTAGAAATTCGGTCAAGTCTTCGGCGGGCACGTTGTGTTGCTCGTTTTTACCGCCGTTAGCATTCGTATCGCGCAGCGGCTTCACGCCGACCGTGCCGTTGGCGATTTCGTCTTCACCGAGCACCACCGCGAAGGCCGCGCCGCTTGCATCCGCACGCTTCATCTGCGATTTGAAGCTGGCCGTCTGACCGTCTGCACTGCAATGCAGGATGACGTCGAGGCCCGTGTCGCGCAAACGCTCGGCGATGATGAAGGCCTGTTCGCGCGCCGCGTCGCCCTGGTGGACCACGTACACGTCGCAACCTTCGTCTTCCGGCACGAGTTGCTCTTCTTTTAGCAATTCGAGAATCCGCTCGATGCCCATTGCCCAGCCGCATGCTGCCGTGGGCTTGCCGCCGAGCTGTTCGATCAGCGGATCGTAACGGCCGCCGGCCGCGACGGTGCCTTGCGCGCCGAGCTTGTCCGTCACCCATTCGAACACGGTCAGATTGTAATAATCGAGACCGCGCACGAGACGCGGATTGATCGTGAACGGAATATTGTTCGCCTTCAGAATGCGCTGCAAACCGTCGAAGTGCGCGCGCGATTCTTCGCCGAGAAAATCGATCAGCTTCGGCGCGTTCTGCGCGACTTCCTGCATGGCCGGATTCTTCGTATCGAGCACGCGCAGCGGGTTCGTGTAGAGACGACGCTTCGCTTCTTCGTCGAGTACGTCCATGTGCTTTTCGAGGTGCGCGATCAGTTCGACACGATGCGCCGCGCGTTCGTGCGCGAGACCCAGCGAGTTGATTTCGAGCTTGATGCCCATCAGGCCGAGGTCGTCCCACAGGCGCTGGCACATCATGATGATTTCAGCGTCGGCGTCCGGACCGGCAAAGCCCAGCGCTTCCACGCCGACCTGATGGAACTGGCGATAACGGCCGCGCTGCGGACGCTCGTGACGGAACATCGGGCCGATGTACCACAGGCGCTTCGGACCGTCGTACAGCATGTTGTGTTCGATCGCCGCGCGCACCACCGCTGCCGTATTTTCCGGGCGCATGGTCAGATTTTCACCATTGAGCGCGTCGGTAAAGCTATACATCTCTTTCTCGACGATGTCGGTCACTTCACCGATACCGCGCTTGAACAACTGCGTATGCTCGATGATCGGCGTACGAATATTCTGGTATCCGTACGAACGCAGCATCGACTTGACGGTGGTTTCGAAAAATTCCCACAACCCGGCTTCCTGCGGAAGGATGTCGTTCATGCCCTTCACGCCGGACAGCTTTTCGAGCTTTTTCTTCTGTTCAGTCATCTGTCTTTCGATAGCCGATATTTAATTGAGCGCGTCGGCGCGGCCGTAGCGGCGCTCGACGTAGTCACTCACGATTTGCTGGAATTCTTGCGCAATGTTCTCGCCGCGCAGCGTCTTCACCTTTTCGCCGTCGATGAACACCGGCGCGGCAGGATTCTCACCCGAACCCGGCAAGCTGATGCCGATGTTGGCCTGCTTCGACTCGCCCGGACCGTTGACGATGCAACCCATCACCGCGACGTGCATCTTCTCGACGCCAGGATACTGATCGCGCCACACCGGCATCTGCGTGCGCAGATAGGTCTGGATCTGCGACGCCAGTTCCTGGAACAGCGTGCTGGTGGTACGGCCGCAACCCGGACACGCGATCACCATCGGCGTGAACGAGCGCAGACCCATGGTCTGCAGGATTTCCTGGCCGACGATCACCTCGCCGGTGCGCGATCCGCCCGGTTCCGGCGTAAGCGAAATACGGATCGTGTCGCCGATGCCCTGCTGCAGCAACACGGACAATGCCGCGGTCGATGCCACGATGCCTTTCGAGCCCATGCCTGCTTCGGTCAAGCCGAGATGCAGCGCGAAATCGCAACGGCGCGCGAGTTCACGGTACACGGCGATCAGATCCTGCACGCCGCTAACCTTGCACGACAGAATGATCTGGTTGCGCGACAGACCGAGTTCGACCGCTCGCTCCGCCGAGCCGATCGCCGACTGGATGAGCGCTTCGTACATCACGCTTTGCGCTTCCCACGGCGTGGAACGCGCGGCGTTCTCGTCCATCATCTTTGCGAGCAGATCCTGATCCAGACTGCCCCAGTTGACGCCGATACGCACCGGTTTATCGTATTTGGCCGCGGCTTCGACCATCTGCGCGAACTGCGTGTCGCGCTTCGCGCCGTGGCCCACGTTGCCCGGGTTGATCCGGTACTTGGACAACGCCTCCGCGCAGGCGGGGTAATCGCGCAACAACAAATGGCCGTTGTAATGGAAGTCGCCGACGAGCGGCACCGACACGCCCATGCGGTCGAGCTGCTCGCGCACGGCCGGCACGGCCGCAGCCGCTTCCGGCGTGTTCACCGTGATACGCACCAGTTCCGAGCCGGCCTGCGCCAGCTCCTTGATCTGGATTGCGGTGCCAATGGCGTCCGCGGTATCCGTGTTGGTCATGGACTGGACGCGCACGGGCGCGTCGCCACCGATCGTGACGAGCTGGCCGCCCCAGCGGACGTCGACCGCGTGCGACTTGCGCCGCGCGGCCTGGCCGCCGAACACCGGCTCGTTGGAAACGATCTTGCTACTGGATTGGGATTGAGCTTCGGAATGCATCGAAAAACCCATTTACGCCGCATGCGCCACTCAAGAGACGTAGCGCCTGAATTGAAAAAGCGCCGCGGACCGGTTGGCCGCGGCGCATACCGTATCTGTCAAGGCAGCGCAAAGCGCGCCACATTACCTTTGGCCGCCGCATATTTCGACGGATCGACCGGCTGGCCGTCGAGCGTCAGCGATTCAAGACCGGCCTTGTTGCCAACCGTGATCCTGAACGGCGCCACACCCGTTACTTCTTTGGTATCGCCTGCGTGCACAAGGCCGGAGAACACTTCCTTGCCATCCTGTCCACGCACGCTGAACCAGCTGTCCTGCGTCACGCGCAATGCGACGATTGCCTCACCGGCAGCCGGCGCCACCGTTGCCGCCGACGCACCCGCGACCACCGCCGCCGGCGCACTTGCGCCCGGCGCTGTGGCAGCTGGGGCCTGCGACCCGGCCTTGGGCGCGGCCGCTGCCGCCGTAACCGCCGGCGCCGGCGCCGACGACGGCGTCGTGCCAGTGGCAAGCGGCGCAGGCATCAGCGTGGCCGATGCTGCATTCTCTGCTGCCACCTGCGCGTCCGGCGTGGACGCGGCCTCGTCCGCCGTTGCTTCGGAACCCGCCGCTTGACCTTGCGCCACCGCGCCCGATGCGCCGGTCGCGCCACCAGCGGCACCATTCGCACTCGCTTTCAGCCGCGCAAGCCACGCCGACGAATCGCCGCCGTTGGTATGCCACATGCCCAGCGCGATCACCGCGACGATCACCGCCGCCACGCCCCACAACCACGAGCGGCTCTTTTGCCCGCTGCCGCCCAGCGAAAGCGACACCCGGCCACGCGGCAAATCCTTACCCGACGACGCCGGCATCGACAGATCCGGCGCGGCCACGCCTTTCTCGCGCCGCAATGCCGCCGTGAACGGCGTGGGATCGGCGCCGAGCATCTTCGCGTAACTGCGCACCACACCCAGTGCGAAAGTGGTGTCCGGCAAGTGGCTGATGTCGCCCGATTCGAGCGCGCGCAACTTGATGGCGGACACTTTCAGACGCGCCGATACGTCCTCGATTGTCCAGCCTTTCGATTCACGCAATTGGGTCAAGCGCGCGCCAACCGCCGCCAACGAATCCATGCCCGGCTGCACAACGGGCTGCACCACCGCCCGTGCAACCGGCGCCGGATGGCCTTCGTTCGTGTCTGTGTCCTGCGGCTGCGGGTGCTGCGGCTCACTCATCCCAAATCCTTTCGCGTCGATTCTTTTTCACTTGTGCAACCCGGACGGGCTCAAGCCTCACGTCCAAATCGCAGACCGTTTATAACAAAATGCGCGGCCTTGTGCGCCGCTTCCGATCGCTTCTGCAAACTTTCTTTTCAATCGACACCGATACGGCAGGTCTTCGCGCGTTCGCAGAGCTTCTTCGAACACCGGCACCCTACCGTCCCGCACGATTACACGGCGCGAACCTCGATAATCTTCGCCGCCTTCCCGGTGCGCTCAGCGAGGCGAGTGCGGTCCTTCACCGCACCGGCCAACTGACCGCAGGCAGCGTCGATATCATCGCCGCGTGTTTTACGCACCGTGGTGACGACGCCCGCGTCCATCAACACTTGTGCAAACCGCTTGATCTGTTCCGGTTTCGAGCGGATGAGGCCCGATTCGGGGAACGGATTGAACGGAATCAGGTTGAACTTGCACGGCACGTCGCGCGTTACCGCCAGCAACTCGCGCGCTTGCGCTTCGCTGTCGTTCACGCCGTCGAGCATGCAATATTCAAACGTAATGAAGTCGCGCGGCGCGACCTTCAGATAGCGCTGGCAAGCCGCCATCAATTCGCGCAGCGGGTACTTTTTGTTCAACGGCACCAGCATGTCACGCAATGGATCGCTAGGGGCATGCAAGGATACCGCGAGCGCCACGGGCAGATCGGCGCCGAGCCGGTCCATCATAGGCACGACACCCGAAGTGGACAGCGTGACACGGCGGCGCGACAAACCATACGCGTTGTCGTCGAGCATCAGGCGCATGGCCGGCACGACCGCATCGTAATTGAGCAGCGGCTCGCCCATGCCCATCATCACGACATTCGTGACGACGCGCTCGCCCTTGCCGTCACCACCCGTGGCGCGGCCGCCGTCCACGCCGCGCGACGCGCGCAGCGCGAACTCGGCCATACGCAACTGACCGATGATTTCGCCGGTGGTGAGATTGCGAGAAAAACCCTGTTTGCCGGTCGAACAGAAACGGCAATTGACCGCACACCCGGCCTGCGACGATACACACAGCGTGCCGCGCGTTTCTTCGGGAATGTAGACGGTTTCAACCGCGTTGCTGTTGCCGACATCGATCAGCCACTTGCGTGTGCCGTCGGTCGAAATATGGTCGCTGACGATGCCCGGCATCGAGATCGTGGCGCGCCCCTTGAGCTTTTCGCGCAAGGACTTCGCCAGATCGGTCATGCCGTCGAAGTCGGCAGCGTTGTATTGGTGAATCCAGCGCTGCAATTGCTTGGCGCGAAACGGTTTCTCGCCCAGGCTGTCGCAGTAGGCGACAAGCCCTTGGGCGTCGAGGTCGAGAAGGTTGACGGTGGGACTGCTCGTCATATCGAATCCTGCCATTTCAGTGCGAGACTACGTTCATGCAACAAGCTGCATGAACGCCATGCCGTTCGCGCCCATTCCTGCTGCTTTTACCTTACTACTTTGCCGGGCGATTCGTGCGATAAATCCAGTCGGCGGCACGAATCCGGCATGGCAAGTCCTGCTTAACGCGAGTAGACGTTCACTTGCGGGAAGAAGAACGCGATTTCAACTGCAGCCGTTTCAGGCGCGTCGGAACCGTGCACTGCGTTCGCGTCGATGCTGTCTGCGAAGTCGGCGCGGATCGTGCCCTTTTCCGCCTTCTTCGGGTCCGTTGCACCCATCAGATCACGGTGCTTCAGGATGGCGTTTTCGCCCTCCAGCGCTTGCACGACAACCGGGCCCGAGATCATGAAATCGACCAGGTCCTTGAAGAACGGACGTGCAGCGTGCACAGCGTAGAACTTCTCCGCGTCGGCGCGCGACAGGTGAACCATGCGCGATGCCACGATCTTCAGACCAGCGTTCTCGAAACGGGTGTAGATCTGGCCGATCACGTTCTTGGCCACTGCGTCCGGCTTGATAATGGACAGGGTGCGTTCGATCGCCATAAAAACTCCAAAAAATTAAGAGGTTACAGATTCAAATGAATCCGCTATTGTAGCATGTTCCCGTGTATGATTGCGATTGAACCCTTACAACATTGAAAGACTCCAAGCAGGAGTTTCCGAATACTGGTAGCGTAGGCAGTGTCGGTATTTTCAGGGCATTGAAACTCCCTGCCCGCGCGCCAATCTTAGGGATGAGAGCGCCGCGGCCGGTGACAGAAATTCCCACGGCGCGGCTCGCTAAACCCGCTTCACAACCATACGTAACTTGCTTCTGAGGTAAGGAGAGACCATGAACGATCATCCGTATAGCTTTGGCCGCAATGGCGCGGTCAGCACGGTCGAAACGCGTAACCGCGTGCTACGGAACACCTACTGGCTGCTCGCGCTGTCCATGATTCCGACAGTGCTCGGCGCGTGGGTGGGCCTCGCCACGGGTTTCTCGCTGTTCGCCGCCACGAGTCCCGCCATGAGCATGCTGGCGTTCTTCGCGATCGCCTTCGGCTTCATGTTCGCCATCCAGAAAACCAAAGACAGCGCGGCCGGCGTGTTCGTGCTGCTCGGCTTCACATTCTTCATGGGCCTGATGCTGTCGCGCATCCTGAGCTTCGTGCTCGGTTTTTCGAACGGCCCGTCGCTGATCATGCTCGCCTTCGGTGGCACTGGTGTGATCTTCGCGTCGATGGCAACCATCGCCACGGTCAGCAAGCGCGACTTTTCGGGTCTCGGCAAGTGGCTGTTCATGGGCGTGATCGTGCTGCTGCTGGCGTCGGTCGCGAACGTTTTCCTGCACCTGCCGGCGCTGATGCTTACAGTGTCGGTCCTCGCCATCGTGATCTTCTCGGCCTACATGCTGTTCGACGTTCAGCGCGTCGTGAACGGCGGTGAAACGAACTACATCACTGCCACGCTCGCGATTTACCTGGATCTGTACAACGTGTTCGTCAACCTGCTGGCGCTGCTCGGTATCTTCGGCGGCAACCGCAACTAAGCCTGATTCGGGGCGCGGCGTTCGAAACGCCTCGCCCTTGAAAGGACAAAGCCCCTAACGAGCGATCGTTAGGGGCTTTTTTCATTGGCGCCGCGACGTCCGCCGCGCCGGGAGAGCAAGAGGCATCTGGCGTGGATTACACGCTCAGCCACGCAAACCCGTCGTCCTGCGAAGCCACCACCACGTCCGTGGGCGCCGTGCCCAGCACACCGGCCATAGCCGCCTGCGCCAGTTCCGGCAGATTGTTCTGCTGGCTCAGATGCGCGGCGACTAGATGGCGCAATCGCGAACGGTCGAGCGAGGCCAGAATTTGAGCCGCCGCGTCGTTGTTCAGATGCCCGTGATTGCCGCCGATGCGCGCTTTCAGCGACTGCGGATAGCGGCTGCCCGCCAGCATCCGCACGTCGTGATTGCATTCGAGCACCAGCGCGTCGCAACCGCTCAGCATCGCGCTGATATGCGGCGTGGACGTACCGACATCCGTCAGCACACCGAGCCGGCTCGCGCCGTTTGAGAACACGTATTGCAGCGGCTCGCGGGCGTCGTGCGGCACGGTGTAAGGGAGAATGCTGAGGTCGCCGATCGCCACCGCTTCGTCGCCCCACAGCACCTGCAGGTCGATATCGGCTTTGTCGGCTCCCACCGCGCGGGCGGTCCCCCAGCTCATATACAACGGAATCGACCACTTGCGCGCCAGCGTCAGCGCACTGCCAATGTGGTCGCTATGCTCATGCGTGATCAGAATCGCGTCGAGACCTTCGACGCTCGCGCCGAGCCGCGTCAGACGCCGCTCGACCTCCTTTGCCGAAAAGCCGCAGTCGAGCAGCACGCGCGTGGTGGTCGCGCCGCTTTGCGCTTCCACCAGCAGGGCATTGCCTTCACTGCCGCTGCCGAGACTCGCGAACCTCACGGGCCGCTTAGTTCAGTTGCGCGTGCAGCAGCGTCACGATGCGCTGCGCGTCGGACGAGTTGTCCACCTGCCCATTCGCGTCCAGCACGGCCACCTGCGTCACGGCGTCACCCTTCGAGCGCACGTTGACGAGGAATTCCTGACCCGGCTTTTTCGACGAATTGCCGCTGTAGAACAGCTTGCCGAGCAGCCCTTCTTTCTTCAGTTCCTGCATCGAGTCCGCGTAGCGCACGTAGTAGATGCCCTTCGCACGATCGCGGTTGTCGACGGTGAAGTTGGTGCGGTCGAGCGCGAGGCCCACGCGCAGCCATGCGCGATCGAACGACTCCTGCAGGTCGAGCGTGGATGCGCCCGCGCTCTGGTCGAGCGTGGTCGGTGCGGCCGCCGGACGCGCGTCGGTCAGCAGTTGCCTGGATTGCGTTTCGGTCAGGCCGAACTTCTGCATCAGCTTGGTGAGGAACAGCGCTTCGAGCGCCGGATCACGCGGACGCTCTTCCCAGCGCGACGATGTCTTGTCCTGCCCGGTCATCACTTCCTCCATTGCGCTGTGCGTGATGGAGATATCGGTCGTGCCGCCCGGCGCGCGCGAGACGAGCGTGCGGAAACTGTCACGCGTGCCCGACGAATACGCGAAGTCGATCACCTTGCCGACCGTGCGGCGGAACCAGTCGTCCGGGATATTGGCGCGGTTTTCGGCCCAGTCGGTCGTCATGATGCCGGTGGCCGGCGCGTCGGTCTTCAGCGCGAAGCCGTTTTCCTGCCAGAACTCCTGCAACTGCGGCCAGAGCTGTTCCGGCGAGCGGCCGTCGACCACGAGCCAGCGGCGATCGCCGTCACGTTCGATATGCATGCCGAGCGGATCCTGCGCGTTCGGCTGGCCTTCGGTCGAATTGCCGGCGGCCGTCACCGCGCGCTTCTGAGCGCCGCCCAGCGCCAGATTGGCGGGCGGTGCGACGTAGCGCTGATCGGTCGGCGTAGTGCTCAGATCGCCCGGAACGGCGAGCGGCGGCGCACTGCCCGCGCCCTTGTAGTTGACGCGGTCGGAAGCAAACCAGTCGTTCAGCGTGTCACAGCCGGCGAGCGTCGTAAGGGCAAGCGCCAGCGCCGCCATGCGGGTTGCGTGGAGGGAAAGTGCGGAACGTTTCATGAGGTCCTTCGTGATGCTGGAACGCGGTGCCTTGGTTCTGTGTGCCGGGAACGCGGGCTGGATCGACGTCGGTTAAGGGAGTGCCGGTGGCAGGCTTTCGTTAGCGCTACGGGTTGCCGCGGACGCTATCCGCCTAGCCCAGCAGGCCCGCTTCGCGCAGCGCGCCGCGCACCACTTCGTGGTACTGCGGGTCGAGCGGCGTAAGCGGCAGGCGGATTCCGCCCTGCACACGACCCATTTGCTGCAGCGCCCATTTGGCCGGAATCGGATTCGATTCGACGAACAGGTTCTTATGCAGCGACAGGAGTTTCAGATGAATCTCACGGGCGGTCTTAGCATCCGCGGCGAGAGCGGCCTTGCAGAGATCGCTCATGGCGCGCGGCGCGACGTTGGCGGTGACCGAAATATTGCCGTGGCCGCCGAGCAGCATCAGCGCGATCGCGGTGGGATCGTCGCCGCTGTAGATGCCGAAGTGCGACGGCGCAAACTTGATCAGATGCGCGGCGCGATCGATATTGCCGGTCGCTTCTTTCACACCGATGATGCCCGGCACCTGCGCGAGGCGCAGGATGGTTTCGTTGCTCATGTCGGCAACGGTGCGGCCCGGCACGTTGTACAGAATCACCGGCAGATCGACGGTTTCCGCGATCTTCGCGAAGTGGCGGTAGATGCCCTCCTGCGTCGGCTTGTTGTAGTACGGCACGACCTGGAGCGTGGCGTCGGCGCCGACCTCTTTGGCCCGCTGGGTAAGTTCGATCGCCTCGGTCGTGGAGTTGCCGCCCGAGCCCGCGATCACCGGAATCCGGCCCGCCGTGTGCTCGACCGCGGTCTTGACCATCAGCACGTGTTCTTCGACCGACAGCGTGGCCGACTCGCCGCTCGTGCCGACCACGACAAGAGCGTTCGTGCCCTCTGCAACGTGCCAGTCGATCAGTTTGCGAAACGCCGGCAGATCCAGACTGCCGTCTTCGAGCATCGGGGTGATGATGGCAGGAATGCTGCCGCGAATCTGAACGCCGTCGTTGCTGCCGAGCTTGCTGCTTTGGTTGCCGTTAGTCATGAAACGCCATGAATTTGATCAGGTAAACCGCGATTGTAGCGGATTAGCCAGCCAACTCGTAACAAGGCGGGGGTGCCGCCTGCGCGGGGTCGTCTGAGCGCTCCGCCTCCAGAATTGCGCAGATCCGCTGGACGTAAGCCGGGCGCGGCTGCGCAAGAAAACCATCTTGAAATGCGACTACCCGGAGTTTGCCGCGCACGCGCTCGAGAAGCTCGCCGGGCGCCAGCAAAAACGCCGGATTGGAAGGTTTGCCGACTCTTTCGTTTCCTTGCGCGAAGGTCTCGTAGACCAGCACGCCGCCCGGAGCGAGCGCGTGCAGGAGCTGCGCGAAGAGCGGCCGGTGCAGGTAATTCGTCACCACGACGGCGGCGAATTTCGCCTCGGCGGGCAACGGCCAGCCGGCACCTTCGAGATCGGCTTCGAGCGGCGTGACGAGCGGCTCTCCGCGCAGGGTAGCGAGCGCCGCCGCATCCCGGTCGATGGCCGTCACCGGATGCCCCAGCGCCGCAAAGAACCGCGCATGCCGCCCCGCCCCGCACGCGACGTCGAGCACCGCGCCGCCCGCCGCGACCAGATGCGCCCAATCGCGCACCCAGGGCGACGGTTCGCCCAATCCATGCAGGGCGGCAGCGGGCGTGTTCATCGGAGTGCTCATACCTTGGCGCGGCTCGTCGGTTGCGTCAGTTGTACGAGAGGCCCATCGCTTCGCGGACGTCGCGCATCGTTTCCGAAGCAAATTTGCGGGCCTTGTCACAGCCGTCGGCGACGATCGCGCGCAACAGCGATGGGTCGTCCATGTACTTCTGCGCGCGCTCGAGCATGGGCTGCTGCTCGCGCAGAATGCCTTCGATCACCGGCTGCTTGCACTCCAGGCAACCAATGCCGGCTGTCCGGCAGCCTTTCTGCACCCAGTCGTGGGTGGCTTCGTCCGTATAGACCTGATGGAGCTGCCACACAGGGCACTTGTCGGGGTCGCCCGGATCGGTGCGGCGCACGCGGGCCGGATCGGTCGGCATGGTGCGGACTTTCTTCGTGATGGTTTCCGCGTCTTCGCGCAAGCCGATCGTGTTGCCGTACGACTTCGACATTTTCTGCCCGTCGAGACCCGGCATGCGCGACGCCTCGGTCAGCATGGCTTGCGGCTCGACCAGAATGATCTTGCGCGAACCTTCGAGGTAGCCGAACAGGCGCTCGCGGTCGTTCATCGACAGACTCTGCGATTCCTGCAACATGGCGCGCGCCTGTTCGAGCGCTTCGTCGTCGCCTTCCTGCTGGTAGGCGTTGCGCAGTTCGTGATAGAGCTTGGAGCGCTTGCCGCCGAGCTTCTTCGCCGCCTCGTTGGCCTTCTCCTCGAAGCCTGGTTCGCGGCCGTACAGGTAGTTGAAACGGCGCGCGATTTCACGCGTCATTTCGACGTGCGGCACCTGGTCTTCACCAACCGGCACGAGCGAGCCGCGATACAGCAGAATGTCCGCCGCCATCAGCACCGGATAGCCGAGAAAGCCGTAAGTGGACAGATCCTTGTCCTTCAGCTTCTCCTGCTGCTCCTTGTAGGTCGGCACGCGTTCGAGCCAGCCGAGCGGCGTGCTCATGCCAAGCAACAGCGCCAGTTCGGCGTGCTCGGGCACCTTGCTCTGGATGAACAGCGTGGCCTGCGCCGGATCGATGCCGGAGGCAAGCCAGTCGGTCAGCACGTCCCAGACGTTCTTTTCGATCACTTCGGGCGTTTCGTAGTGCGTGGTCAGCGCGTGCCAGTCGACCACGCAGAAGAAACACGGGTATTCGGACTGCAACCGCACCCAGTTTTTCAGCACGCCGTGATAGTGGCCGAGGTGCAACGACCCGGTGGGCCGCATGCCGGAGAAGATACGGTCTGGGAACATGATATTTAGAAAAGCGAAACAAGGGGAGTCAGAATGGCGGTGATCGCGCTGTACCCGATCGTGACGAGCGGGTTCAACCAGTAACGCGTCAGCGTGCCCGTCATGACCAGTGCCATCACGATGAAAAAGCCGTACGGTTCGAGGCGCGACAGCGTGATGGATTGGCGCGGCGGCAGCAGCGCCATCAGCACACGGCCGCCGTCGAGCGGCGGCAGCGGAAACAGGTTGAGCACGCCGAGCACGAGGTTCACGCCCACGCCCGCTCCCGCCATGCGCGTGAAGAAGGGCTCGTCGACATTCAACACCGCCAGCGCGACCCCGAACAGGCCCCAGATCAGAGCCTGCACGAAGTTGCAGGCCGGCCCCGCCGCCGCGACCCACAGGCTGCCCCAGCGCGGATTGCGCAGGTTACCGAAGGCGACCGGCACCGGCTTGGCGTAACCGAACATGAACGCGCCGCTGGTGGCGAAGTACAACAGCAAGGGAATTGCAATCGTGCCGAGCGGATCGATGTGCCGCATCGGATTGACGGAGACGCGGCCGAGCACGTAGGCGGTATTGTCGCCGAGCCAGCGCGCGACGTAGCCATGCGCGGCTTCGTGCAGCGTGATGGCGAAAATCACGGGCAACGCATATACCGCAATGGTCTGTATCAGGGAAGAATCCATAACTCGTTATTGTAACAACGCGATTGCGTGCGTCTGTCCGCTTTCACTCATGCCGTCTCTGCAAGGCCGAACGGCGCGAGAGAACCGCGCCCTGCCCGCACCAGCACCGGTTCGGCACCGGTCAGATCGATCACCGTGGAAGGCTCGCACACGCAAGGGCCGCCGTCGATCACCAGATCCAGTTGCTTTTCCAGGCGCGCCCGGATTTCTTCCGGGTCGTTCAGCGGCTGGGTTTCGCCCGGCATGATCAGCGTCGAGCCGAGCAACGGCTGGCCGAGTTCCTCGAGAATCGCCAGCGTGATCGCGTGGTCCGGCACGCGCAGGCCGATGGTCTTGCGCGACGGATGCGAGAGGCGCCGCGGCACCTCCTTGGTGGCCTGCAACACGAATACGTACGGGCCGGGCGTCACCGATTTGATCAGCCGGTACTGCCGGTTGTCCACCATCGCGAAGTTCGAGAGCTCCGACAGATCGCGCACCAGCAAGGACAGCAGTTGCTTCTCGTCGAGTCCGCGAATGCGCCGCAGACGCTCGACCGCTTCCTTGTCGTCCAGATGGCAGGCGAGCGCGTAGCTGGAATCCGTCGGCAGCGCGACCACGCCGCCATCTTTGATGATCTGCACGGCCTGCTTGACGAGGCGCGGCTGTGGGTTATCGGGATGAAGCCGGAAGTATTGGGACATGGCGACTAACGTTGGCTGACGGATGAACAGCGGATGAACGGCAATGGAGTTCTGGCCGAAGACCGGCCGGAAGCACGCGCCGCGCCCAACCGGCGGTCGCGCCGGACGTGCCGCCCCGGCACGGCGCGGTCACAGCCAGCGTTCCCAGACGGGCTTCAGATCGGCGGGCAGCGGCGGCAGCGTGCCGAGGTCGACGCGGCCTTCGCCGGCTGCGTGGAAGTCGGACCCGCGCGACGCCTCGAAGCCGAAACGGCGCGCGACATCCGCGTATTCGCGATACTGGTCGGGCGTATGGCTGCCTGTCACCACTTCGATCGCCTTGCCGCCGAGATCGATGAATTCGGCGAAAAACGCGTCGAATTCGACCGGCGAGTACGCATACCGGCCCGGATGCGCAATCACGGCTTCGCCGCCTGCGGCCTGGATCCAGCCGACCGCATCGGCCAGTTTGGCCCAGCGGTGCGGCACGTAACCGGGTTTGCCGTCGCCGAGATAGCGGGTGAACACGTCCTGCGTGGAACTGGCGTAGCCGCTTTCCACCATGAAACGGGCGAAATGCGTGCGCGAAATCATGTCCGGGTTCGACACGTATCTGAGCGCGCCCTGATAGGCGTCGGGTATGCCGAGCGTGGCCAACTGCTCGCCGATCGCCTCCGCGCGCGCGGCGCGGCCGTTGCGCGTGCGCGCGAGCCCGTCGATCAGGACGGAACTGGTCGGATCGATGCCCAATCCGACGATGTGCACCGTGCGCGAAGCCCATGTCACCGAAATTTCGACGCCGCTCAGATAAGCCATGCCGAGCGCTTCGGCAGTGCTTTTCGCTTCGCGCTGACCGCCCAGTTCGTCATGATCGGTGAGCGCCCACAGCGTCACGCCGCCCGCGTGCGCGCGGCGCGCGACATCGGCCGGCGCGAACTGGCCGTCGGAAACGGTGGAGTGACAGTGGAGGTCGGCGTTCATCGTTGTCTTGAAAAGGATCAGCACTCATTTTACTGCAACGCAGTAAGTGAACGCAGAGCTATCTCGCGCAACCGCCGCCCCGAAGGAAATCCCGTTGGCGGTTCGCGGGAAACCCTGGAAACGATTTGAAAGCGCTATGCGCAAAACCCCTCGATCAGCGCGGCCACCTGCTCCGGCTGGTCGTGGTGCACCATGTGCCCCGCTTCGTCGATGATCTTCTCGCGCCAGTTCGGGAACGCCTGAAAGCGCGCCTTGAATTCGTCGAGCGGGATCTCGCCGGCGATCTGCGCGAGCGTCGGCGAGTTGGCGGCTTCAACGTGCAGCACCTTCGCGCTCACCTTGCGCCACGTCGCCATCACTTCGTCGAGGCGGTACAGCGCGGGGCCGCGCAGTTTGTGCGCGGGATCGGCGAGCAGCATGAAGCGCCCTTCACCGTCCGGCTTCGACCAGTGCTGCGCGAGGAACTGCGCGCGCTGCGGATCGAGGCGCGGATTGGTTTTGACAAGGCGCGCGGCGACGTCGTCGAGCGACGCGTAGCGCTTCAGTTGCGGCGGATCGCGCAATTCGTCCAGCCAGTTGCGCAGGCGTTTGGGCGCCTGCGCCGGGTGCGACGGCGCGAGACCGAAGCCTTCGAGGTCGACTACGCGCCGCACCCGCTCCGGCCGCACGCCTGCATATACGCAGGCGATATTCGCGCCCATGCTGTGGCCGACCAGATTCACTTCGCCGGCCGGCGCATAGTGGTCGAGCAAGGCGTCGAGATCGGCCAGATAGTCCTGAATCCAGTAATTGCCGCCGCCGCGCTCAGCCACTGGCCAGTCCGACAGGCCGAAACCGCGCATGTCCGGCGCCAGCACCTGCCAGTCACCGCCCAGCGCGTCGACGACGAACTGGAACGAGGCCGCCACGTCCATCCAGCCATGCAACATGAATAGCATCGGCGCGTCCGGGTTGCCCCAACGCCGCACATGCAGACGGATGTCGCGCACGGCGACGAATTCAGAGCGGGAAGTGTTCATGAACGGCGCGTCCAAAAAAAGAATGGTCGTTCGATTATAACGAGATAGCCGGCCGATGCACGGCGCCGGATTGCGAAGGAAACCTCAACCGGCGGCGGCCGGCGGCGCGGGTTCCGGCGCGTCGAGGCCCGCCAATGCTGCCAACTCGGCCAGTTCCGCCTCGTCGAAACCGGCATCGCGGCGCGCCTCGAAATTGAACGGACCACGTAATTTCGGTGCGTGATACTGGTCGGCGAGGCGCGTGTAAGTCTCGTGAGGGTCGAGCCCGCTGCCATCGCACAGGTAACGGAACCAGCGGTTGCCGATCAGCACGTGGCCGATTTCATCGCGCAGGATCACGTCGAGAATGGCTGCTGACGCCTGATCGCCCGCCTGCAGCAGGCGCGCGCGGATCGGCGGCGACGCGTCGAGGCCGCGTGCTTCGAGCGTGCGAGGCACCAGCGCCATGCGCGCCAGCACGTCGCCGCGGGTGCGCTCGCACATGTCCCACAGGCCGTCGTGGGCTGGAAAGTCGCCGTAGACGTGGCCGTACTCCGCAAGGCGCGCGGCCAGCAGCGAGAAGTGATACGCCTCTTCGGCGGCGACTTTGAGCCAGTCGGCGTAGAACGCGGCGGGCATGCCGGCGAAGCGCCAGACGGCGTCGAGCGCGAGATTGATGGCGTTGAATTCGATGTGCGCGAGCGCGTGCAGCAGAACCGCGCGCCCTTGCGGCGATTGCATGCTGCGCCGCTTCAGATGGCGCGGATCGACCAGTTCCGGCCGCGCCGGACGGCCCGGCAGTCCGGCCGGTTCGTCGAACGCGAGGTCCGCGGCGCATGCCATGCTGCCTTCGAGCACCGCGGCATAGAGCGCGCGGGCCGCGGCGGCCTTGGCGATCGGGTCGGCTTCGCGCAGTGCGGCGAGCGCCGCGGCGCGCGCGCAATGGGCGCTCCGCCCGGCATCGGCGACAGATGAATCGGGCGACGCGGACAACGCGGACGGAGCGGCAGAGATCATGACGAGCGGATCGACAAAGGAAACAGCAACGGAAGCCCGAAGCGCGGAGGCTGACGAAACGGCGGAGCGAGCGGCGACCGCCAAGTCAACACGCTGCCGTCAAAGCAGCCGTCGCGATAAATCGCGATAAATCGCGATAAACCTACGCAGACCGTGGCCCGAGCAGCGAAGCGGCGAATGCCCGTGCGGCTCCGGCAAGCGGGGCCGGCAGCGGCTCAAGCACACAACCGTTTACAATACCCGATTCGACGACCATTCAGCGCGCCCGGTGCGCCGGAGCGGCGCAGCCGCCCGGGGCGCAAGACCTGTCGGGCGGGTCTGCCGCCCTATCCCGCCACGTGCGTAGCGACCGATCAAAAGGAGACACTGTGACCATTTACAAGCTTGGCGATGCCGCCCCGACCATCCATGAAAGCGTGTTCGTCGCGGATTCAGCGAGCATCATCGGCAACGTGACGCTCGGGGAGAACGCCAGCGTGTGGTTCAGCGCGACGATTCGCGGCGACAACGAGCCCATCACCATCGGCACGGGCAGCAACGTGCAGGAAAACGCCGTGCTGCACACCGACCCCGGTTTTCCGCTGACGGTCGAGCCGAACGTGACGATCGGCCACCAGGTCATGCTGCATGGCTGCACGATCAAGGAAGGCTCTCTGATCGGAATTCAGGCCGTGGTCTTGAATGGCGCGGTGATCGGCCGCAACTGTCTGGTCGGAGCGGGCGCCATCGTCACCGAAGGCAAAGTGTTTCCCGACAATTCGCTGATTCTCGGCGCGCCCGCCAAAGTGGTGCGCGAACTGACCGAAACAGACATCGCCAACATGCAGCGCGGCGCGGCAACCTATGCCGAGCGCCGCGAATATTACAAGGCGCAGCTCGTGCGTATCGGCTAACCAGCCGGAGCGCGCAGCGCGCACGGCGCGGCATCACGCTGCGTCATTCGACCGAGGAAAAGTTGTGAGCGACCAGTTGCAAAAATTCATGTTCAGCGCGGCGCCGGTGCGCGGCGAGATCGTTTCGCTGCGCAATACGTGGCAGGAAGTCCTGACGCGTCGCGATTATCCGGCGCCGGTGCGCACGGTGCTGGGCGAAATGATGGCTGCCTGCGCGCTGCTGTCGGCGAACCTCAAGTTCGACGGCACGCTCATCATGCAGATTTTCGGCGACGGCCCGGTCAAGATGCTGGTGGTGCAGTGCGGCTCCGATCTGTCGATGCGCGCCACCGCCAAGCTGTCGGGCGAAGCGGCCAGCGTGATCAGCGAGACGACCAGCATGGTCGACCTGTTGAACGCGAGCGGTCACGGCCGTTGCGTGATCACGCTCGACCCGGCCTCCAAGCAGCCCGGCCAGCAGCCGTATCAAAGTATCGTGCCGCTGTCGGGCGTGGACGGCCCGCTCAACTCGATGGCCGAAGTGCTCGAGCATTACATGCATCACTCCGAGCAGCTCGACACGCGCCTGTGGCTGGCGGCGAACACCGAGCGTGCGGTCGGCATGCTGCTGCAAAAATTGCCGGGCGACGGCGGCATCGTCCCGCATCCGGGCGATCTGGACGCGGACACGTGGGAGCGCGTGTGCACGCTGGGCGGCACGATGTCGCAAGACGAATTGCTGAAGGAAGAACCGGAAACGATTTTCCGCCGCCTGTTCTGGCAGGAGAACGTTCAGCATTTCGAACCGGCGAAGGCGCGTTTCGAATGCACGTGTTCGCGCGAAAAGGTCGGCGGCATGCTGAAGATGCTGGGCCGCGAAGAAGTGGACGGCGTGCTCGAAGAACGCGGTCACGTCGAGATTCATTGCGAGTTCTGCAACCAGCGCTACGAGTTCGATCCGGTCGATGTGGCGCAACTTTTTGTCGCCGAAGCGCTCTCACAAGGTGTGACGCCCGCGGCTGACCAACGGCACTGAACGGCTCGCCGGCGCGCGGCGCTCATGCGCGCGAGGCGGCGGTTGACTACAGCCGTGTTGAGGCAGTAAAGGTACCGCGCTGCCCGCTGCATTTTCGGGGCTCGGACGGCGCGGTATCGTTGACCATTGCGTTGAATCATTGGCGGTGCGTGCGGGGCATGATTTGCTTAGGCATCCGACCGATGGAGATAGAAACATGAACCATCCTACTTCGTTGATACCGCTGCTGCGCCGTGCGCGCACGGCCGCCGTGCTGGCTGTCCTCGTCGGCGGCGGCGCGCTGGCCGGCTGCATGATGGATCCGCCGGGTCCGTCGCCGATATATAGCCGCCTGCCCGCCGACCAGTCTGGCACCGCCCAACCGCTGACGCCTCAGGAGCGACAGCGCTATGACGCGATCGACCAACAGGTCATGGTCGAGCAGAATCAGGCGATTGCCGCCGAAAACGCGGCGCAGGCGTGGTCGCGTTACTACACGCCGCCTGTGAGCGTGTACGGCAGCTATTACGGCGGTGGTTGGGGGCACGGCTGGGGTACGGGTGTCGGCGTCGGATACGGACCGTACTGGGGCTGGTAGCGAGTAAGCGGCAGAGTTCACGCACGCCGCGGGAATTCCGCCCCGACGGCGGCTCCAAAGAAAAAGGCACGGTTTATTTTTCACCGTGCCTTTTTTGCGTCCTTCGTATCAAACCGTTGCGCGGCGACGAAGCTCAGTGCGCAGGCTTTCTTTCGTTAGCAGCAGCTTTCCCACCGTGCTTGCGGTCCGGCTTCGCGCGCGACTCCGGATTCGGCACCACATGCAGCGGCGCCGCCGACATTTCGCCACGCGTGGACGTGGTTGCCGATGGCGTGTTCGCCGCCGGCAACGGCGCATTCGGCGACACGAACTGCACGAACACTTCGCCGTCCTTCACCATGCCCATTTCGTAGCGTGCCCGCTCTTCGACAGCGGCCGTGCCGTTCTGCAAATCCTGCACTTCGCCTTGAATGCGCTCATTGCGCAGCTTCGAGTCGGCATTCTTTTGCACTTGTTGCGCCAGTTGCTGCTGCAACTCGTGCACGCGCAACCAGCCGCCATGTCCCCACCAGAGCGGGTACTGGATCAGCGCCAGTAGAACGATCAGGACAGCAGTGACAAGCCGCATGAAGTAGGCACAATAAATACACGCCGCCCTGCGCTATACGCAGGGCGGCGGGGTCAATCAGAAACGAAGGATAACCGGCTCATCGGTCAGCGCCAGCAAGAAAGCCATTAGCGCAGATTGTAGAACGCCGACTTGCCCGGGTAGCTGGCGATATCGCCGAGATCTTCTTCGATACGCAGCAACTGGTTGTACTTCGAGATGCGGTCCGAGCGCGACAGCGAACCCGTCTTGATCTGACCGGCGTTCAGGCCGACCGCGATATCCGCAATCGTCGAATCCTCGGTTTCGCCCGAACGGTGCGAGATCACGGCCGTGTAGCCGGCGCGCTTGGCCATTTCGATCGCCGCGAAGGTTTCCGTCAGCGTACCGATCTGGTTGATCTTGATGAGGATCGAGTTGGCGATGCCCTTTTCGATGCCTTCCTTCAGGATGCGCGTGTTGGTGACGAACAGGTCGTCGCCCACGAGCTGAACCTTCTTGCCGAGCTTGTCGGTCAGCGTCTTCCAGCCGGCCCAGTCGCTTTCGTGCATGCCGTCTTCGATCGACACGATCGGGAACTTGTCGGCCAGATTCGCCAGGTAGTCCGTGAATTCCGTGGACGAGAGTTGCAGGCCTTCGCCGGCCAGCTGGTACTTGCCGTCGTGGTAGAACTCGCTTGCTGCGCAGTCGAGTGCGAGCAGCACGTCTTCACCGGCGCGGTAGCCGGCTTTCTCGATGGCTTGCAGGATGGTGGACAGGCATTCGTCGTTGCTGCCGAAGTTCGGCGCGAAGCCGCCTTCGTCGCCCACTGCCGTGCTCATGCCGCGATCCGACAGGATCTTCTTCAGCGCGTGGAACACTTCGGCGCCGCAGCGCAGTGCTTCGCGGAAGGTCGGCTGGCTGACCGGCACGATCATGAATTCCTGGATGTCCAGGCTGTTGTTGGCGTGCGCGCCGCCGTTGACGATGTTCATCATCGGCACCGGCAGTTGCATCGCGCCCGAGCCGCCGAAGTAGCGGTACAGCGGCAGGCCGGCTTCTTCAGCAGCGGCTTTCGCGACGGCCATCGAGACAGCCAGCATCGCGTTCGCGCCCAGGCGCGACTTGTTGTCCGTGCCGTCGAGTTCCAGCAGCGTCTTGTCGAGGAACGCCTGCTCGGAAGCGTCGAGACCCATGATCGCTTCGGAGATTTCGGTGTTGATGTGCTCGACGGCCTTCAGCACGCCCTTGCCGCCGTAGCGGCCGGCTTCGCCGTCACGCAGTTCGATCGCTTCACGCGAACCCGTCGACGCACCCGACGGCACCGCGGCGCGGCCCATCGTGCCCGACTCGAGCAGCACGTCGCATTCGACGGTGGGGTTGCCTCGCGAATCGAGAATCTCTCGACCGATGATATCTACGATAGCACTCATGGTTTCCTCAAGAAATGACGTTGAATTCTTTACTGTGACACTGTACCAGGCGTGTCGAGCCGGAGTGGGTGCTTCAACATCGTGTCGATCCGGAATTAGTGCTTCAGCACTTACTCCGGTCCCACGCGACGCGCTCCGGTCCCATGCAGAGCACCGGTCTCCCCGGCAAACTGCTTGCACGCCGATACGTTCGACGACCATTGCGTGCATTCTCCGCGTGCCGATTGTGGCTAATTGTGCAGTCCGATCGTGACACGCGGTGAATGCCTGAATCAGTTGAAATCGCTTTCGAGGAACGGCGCGCGCTTGACGGCCCGATCGAGCGTGACCAGCGTCTCGAGCAGATCGGCCATGCGATGAAGCGGCACCGCGTTCGGACCGTCCGATTTGGCCTGCGCCGGATTCGGATGCGTTTCCATGAAGAGACCCGCCACGCCCACCGCCACCGCGGCACGCGCCAGCACCGGCACGAATTCGCGTTGGCCGCCCGAACTCGTGCCCTGCCCGCCCGGCAACTGCACCGAGTGAGTGGCGTCGAACACGACAGGCGCGTTGGTTTCGCGCATGATCGCGAGCGAGCGCATGTCCGACACGAGGTTGTTATAGCCGAACGACACACCGCGCTCGCACGCCATGAAACGGTCTTCCGACAGACCGGCTTCACGCGCCGCGTCACGCGCCTTGTCGATCACGTTCTTCATGTCGTGCGGGGCGAGAAACTGGCCTTTCTTGATGTTGACCGGTTTGCCCGAACGCGCGCAAGCGTGAATGAAGTCCGTTTGACGGCACAGGAAAGCCGGCGTTTGCAGCACGTCGACCACCGAGGCGACCTGTTCGATCTCGTGCTCTGCGTGAACGTCGGTCAGTACCGGCAGACCGAGTTGACGCTTCACTTCGGACAGGATGCGCAAACCTTCGTCCATGCCCAGACCGCGGAACGACTTGCCGCTGCTGCGGTTGGCCTTGTCGTACGACGATTTGTAGATGAACGGAATGTTCAGCTTCGCGCAGATTTCCTTCAGCCGGCCGGCTGTGTCGATCGTCATCTGTTCGGATTCGACGACACAGGTGCCGGCAATCAGGAAAAACGGCTTGTCGAGCCCGATTTCGAAATCGCCCAGTTTCATGCTTTCTCCTCGACTTCGGCCGCGGTGCGCGACTGCTGGTGCGCGAGCGCCGCTTCGACGAACGACTTGAACAGCGGATGGCCGTCACGCGGCGTGGACGTGAATTCCGGATGGAACTGCACGCCGACGAACCACGGGTGCATGCTGCGCGGCAGTTCCATCATTTCCGGCAGATCTTCACTCGGCGTACGGGCGCTGATGATAAGGCCGCCCGCTTCGAGCTGGGGCACGAAGCGGTTATTGACTTCATAACGGTGGCGATGGCGTTCGTTCACGTCCTTGCCATAGATCTCTTCGGCCATCGTGCCGGGCTTGATCGGGCAACGTTGCGAGCCGAGGCGCATCGTGCCGCCGAGATCCGACTCTTCTGTGCGCTTCTCGACCCGGCCTTCGCGGTCGTACCACTCGGTGATCAGCGCGACCACGCGGTTCGGCGTTTCCTGATCGAATTCCGTGCTGTTCGCGTCTTTCAGACCCACCACGTCGCGGGCGAATTCGATCACCGCCAGTTGCATGCCGAGGCAGATGCCGAGATACGGCACCTTCGCTTCACGGGCATAACGGATCGCGGCGATCTTGCCTTCGGTGCCGCGCCGGCCGAAGCCGCCCGGCACGAGCACCGCGTCCAGATGCTTGAGGCTTTCGACGCCGTGCGTCTCGATTTCTTCCGAGTCGATGTATTCGATGTTGACCTTGGTCGACGTATGCATCGACGCATGGCGCAGCGCTTCGATCAGCGACTTGTACGACTCGGTCAGATCGACATATTTGCCGACCATGCCGATCGTGACTTCATGCCTGGGATGCTCCAGCTTCTCGACCAGATCGGACCACATGGTCAGATCGGCGGCCTTCGGCTCGAGCTTGAGTTCTTCGCAGATGATCGCGTCCAGCCCCTGATCGTGCAGCATCTGCGGAATCTTGTAGATGCTGTCCGCGTCCCACACCGAGATCACGGCGTCTTCCGGCACGTTCGAGAACATGGAGATCTTCGCGCGCTCGTCGTCCGGAATGCGGCGGTCGGCACGGCACAGCAGCACGTGCGGCGAAATACCGATTTCGCGCAGTTTCTGCACGCTGTGCTGCGTGGGCTTGGTCTTCAGTTCGCCGGCCGTGGCAACCCACGGCACCAGCGTGAGGTGCACGAAGCACGCGCTGTTGCGGCCCATGCGCAGGCTCATCTGACGCGCGGCCTCCAGGAACGGCAGCGATTCGATGTCGCCCACGGTACCGCCCACTTCGACGATGGCGACGTCCGGCTCACCGCACGTTGCGGAAGCCGCGCCGCGTTCGATGAACGCCTGGATTTCGTTCGTGATGTGCGGGATGACCTGCACCGTCTTGCCGAGATAATCGCCGCGGCGTTCCTTGCGGATCACCGATTCGTAAATCTGGCCCGTGGTGAAGTTATTGGCCTTGCGCATCTTCGTGCTGATGAAGCGCTCATAGTGGCCGAGGTCGAGGTCGGTCTCCGCTCCGTCTTCCGTCACGAACACTTCGCCGTGTTGAAACGGGCTCATCGTGCCGGGGTCGACATTGATGTAGGGATCGAGCTTGAGGAGGGTGACTTTAAGACCGCGCGATTCGAGGATCGCGGCGAGGGAAGCGGCGGCAATACCCTTGCCGAGGGAAGATACTACGCCGCCGGTGACGAAAACATATTTGGTCATCGCTGGATGCTCGCGGGAAAAACGGATTATACCGTAAAGCAGGGTCTCAACCCCAGCAAAATCCGAGCTGCGTCTGCAGACGCATGGCGCGGCGGCGGCCATCGTCGCGCGTCGATCATGCACTGTTTTTGCCACGCACATGCCGCGGCACCGCGCTGCGCCCGGCGCCACGTTGGCAGGTCGACGCAACGGCAGCCACCTGACATTCACGCCGCGTGACCGTGCGACCGTCGCCGTCTTGTGGGTGCGTTACCTGCATGCGCCGCCTGACGCGGCATCAGCCTCGCCGCTCCAGTTCATGCAACATGCTTTGCACCGCGCGCGCGGTTTCGACGGGTCTTTCCATCGGGTAAAGATGACTGCCCTCGATCCATTCCACATGGCCGCCGGTCGCGCGGCGGGTGGCCTCCAGACCGGCCTGGCGAATTTCCTTCGAACGCGTGCCGGCGATGAAGCCCACCGGCACCGGCGCGCCCCGCGCGAGCCGCGAGCCGAGCGTGTGCGGCAAGGTCTTGTAGATCTGATATTCGGTACGGCGGTCGAAAGCGAGCGACCGCGAGCCGTCCGGCGATGTTTGCGGAATGCCGAAGTCGATGTAGTCGGACAGCATGCGCTCATCCCAGCGCGCGAACGCCGGCTTCGAATGGAAGTGCCGCCACGCTTCGTCGCGGCTCGCCCACTGCGTGCGGCGCGTACGGGTGGCGGCCGCGGGCGACAGACGCTCGTCGAGGCCGGTCCATTGCGACACGCGCAGCATGCTGCTGCGCCAGCCGGCGATCACCGGCGAATCGAGCATCACCACCCCTCTCACCCACTGCGGCTTCTTCAGCGCGGCCATCAGCGACAGATAACCGCCGAGCGAATGCCCCACCAGCCACACCGGATGTTCGTACGTTCTGCCGATGTCTTCGAGCAACTGCTCGACCAGATGCGGCCAGTCCTGCGTCACCGGAAAGCGCGCGTCGTGACCGATCCGCTCGATGGAGCGCAATTCGTAGTCGTCGGCGAGTTCGGCGAAGATGGTCCGGTAGGTCGATGCGGGAAAGCCATTCGCGTGCGAGAAGTGGATGATGTTTTTCAACTGCGGCTATCTCCGTTCTGTTTTTGCGTGCGGGGTTTTGGTGCGCGCTTACGTACAGCCGCTTCGTCCAGCGACATGCTTTCTGTGCGGTCTGCTGCGCTCCGTCTATCGATGAGCGAACCTGTTAGCGGTCCATCCAGTAACGGTGCTGCGTGTCGCGATAACGATCGAGCGTCAGCGTGGTGTTTTGTCTCGCGGCGCCCTTCGCCCCGGCTTCCGGGTTCACCTCGACTCGCACCGCGCCGTCCGTGTCGCTGCGCCCAAGCTCGATCTGCCGCGCCTTGTAGCGCTCGAACACACCCGCATTCGGATGATGAAAACGGTTGCGATAGCCTACCTGAAATAGCGCGATGAGCGGGTCGATAGAGTCGAGGAACGGCTCGGTCGACGAGGTCTTGCTGCCGTGATGCGGCACGACCAGCACCTGTGCGCGCAACGCGCCGCGATCGCGCGCGAGCAGAATGCGTTCGACGGGTGCCTCGATATCCGCCGTCAGCAAGGCGGCCATGCGCGGCGGCTCCGTTTGAACGCGCGCGCCCGGCCGGCTCGTCGCGGGCGGCGACGTGCTCACCCGCAACACGCAGCAATGCGTGTTCGGCTTGCCTTGCAGCGGACCGGCGTCGGGCCAGAGCATCGCGAACTCGACACCGTCCCACTGCCAGCGCTGCCCCGCCGCGCAGGGCAGCGTGGCGGCGCCGTGCTGCCGCGCGTTCAGCCACAACGCATTCGACGGCGCCAGTGCCGCCACCATCTGATGCACCTCGATTGCGTCCAGAACAGCAGGCGCGCCGCCCGAATGATCGGAATCGGCGTGGCTGACGATCAGCGTATCCAGCGCGTTCACGCCGTGCGCCTGCAGGAATGGCACGACAACCCGTTCGCCCGCGTGAGTCGATTCCGGGCCCGGCCCCGTATCGAACAGCAACGTGTGATGCGCCGTTTCGATCAGCACGGAAGTACCTTGACCGACATCCAGCGCGGTTAGCCGAAAACTGCCATGCGGCGGCCCGGACGGCGCCGGCATCAGGAGCGGCAGCCACGTGAGCGGCGCGGCCCAGCGCAGCGGCCAGCCGCGTGGCGCGAGACACCAGAACACACCGAGCGCCGCCGCGGCCAGCGCCCACGTATCCGGTTGCGGCAGGCGCCAGAGCAGCCAGGCGGGCCCCGAGAGCCGCTGCAAGCTCGCGGCCAGCCACTCCAGCAAAGCGTGCGCAACATGCCATGCGTGGACGTCGAGGGGCGCGGGCAAAACAACGCCGGCGAGTATCGCTGGCGTGACCAGCAGGCTTACCCACGGAATCGCGAAGGCATTCGCGAGCGGGCCGATCAGCGGAATCTGCGTGAACCAGTAGACGGTTAGCGGGGCGAGCGCGACCGTAACGGCGAACTGCACGTGTGCCGCGCTGCGCAGCCGTTCGCCGGCACCGCGCACGCGACGCAGCAATCCGGCACACAGTCCCGACAATTGGGACGATGGCTCGCCGCCCTCGTTCGCAGGGTCGTGGTGCTGTTCATGATCCTGCACGCGCGGTCGCCCGGACATGGCGAACAGAATTGCCGCCACCGCGCAGAACGACAACCAGAACCCCGCCGACACGACCGCCCACGGATCGATCAGCAGCACCAGCCCCAAGGCCCAGGCGAGCACCGCCGAGCGTGCCACGTTGCGCCCGCTGACAAACGCGAGGGCGACGACGCACGCCATCCACAGCGCGCGCTGTGCCGGCACGTTGAAGCCGGCCAATGCAGCGTGCAGCGCGGCGAACAGCGCACCGCCCGTGATCGCGACGACCTGCGCGGGCAGCCGCAACGGCCAGTCGCGGCCGATCCAGCCGGAGCGCCGCCATAACGCGCCCGCGAGCCAGCCCGCAAGGCCCGCGACGAAGCCAATGTGCAGCCCGGAAATCGCCACCAGATGACTGGTGCCCGTGCCGCGCATCAGCAGCCAGTCCGCTGCGCTCACTTCGTCCTGCGCGCCGATGGCCAGTGCCACGACGATTCCGCGGTGCGGCGCGTCACCAAGCACCGCGTCGATGCGTGCGCGCAGCGCGGCGCGCAAGCGGTCCACCGTTACGCCGACACCGCGCGCATCGCCGCGCAGTCGCACGGCGTGAGCCGGCGCACTCACATAGCCGGTGGCCCGCACGTTGCGCGCGAGCAGATTCGCCTCGGCGTCGCGCACGCCGAAATTCGCATTGCCATGCGGACGTTTCAGCCGCACGGTCAACTGCCAGCGTGCACCGGGTTCGAGGATCGGCGGCGGCGCATCTTCGGCGATCCACGCCAGTTGGATCACGCGCGGGAAACTGGCCATTGGCGCGTCGGCCGGGTCGACGTCGAATAGAAAGCGTGCGCCGTTTTCATCGCGTGACGGCAGGCCTTTGATACTGCCGACGACCTCGATATCGCGGCCCTCCCATGCGGTGGGCAAGCTGAGCGCGAGGCGCATGTCCGCGCGCAAGGCCGCGTAGCCGAAGCCCATGCACGACGCCGCACACCACACCGCGCTCCAGCCGGCGAATGAACGCACGCGCGGGCCGAAGCGGACACGGCGTATTAGCGAAGCGAGAACCGCAAGCGCGTGCGCGCATTCTGTGGGCGCAACGGTAGCCTTTGCGGCAAGCGCAATTGTCGCCTTTGCCGTGAGCTCGGCTGTCGCCCCAGTTCCAGCTTCAGCCCGAGCCGTAGCGGCATACCCACCAACCGCCGCAGCCATCCCTCCAGCCACCGCATGCCGCTCAACAGCCCGCGCACTCCCGCCGTCGCCCAAACCCCAAACCGCCACGACAACCGCGACACACGCAGCGAACACCAATCCGCACAACCCGACCCAATCCGGCAGCACCGCTTGCCGCTGCAGCCAGACCACTCCCAACGCAAACCCGCACCACCATGCCCGCATCCGCCCTCCACCAGCAAACGCCGGGCGCAGCAGCGCTTGAGCACAGGCGTTAGCGAGCCCGCCAAGCGTGAATGTCGCCCGGCGCGAACCACTCAGACCTTCCGGGTTCGATTATGCAGAGGAAAGTGCGAGCCGCGGCAGCGCGGCGAGCGCGTTAGCCGTTGTGCCTAGGGCGGCTTCGTCGGCGGCCATGCCGCGCAGTTCCGCGAGGCCCGCGCCGATCGCCGGAATCTGCTCCGGCGAATTGCGCTGCCTGTAAATCCATGCAGGCGCGATGTCCGGCGCATCGGTCTCGACAACCAGCGCGTCGAACGGCAACTGTTCGGCAAGACGGCGGATTTGCCGCGCCCGCTCGAACGTCAGGTTGCCGCCGAATCCGAGATGCATGCCCTGGTCGATATACGCCTGAGCCTGCTGAAAACTGCCGTTGAATGCATGCGCGATACCACGATGAATCTGATGCCGCCGCAGTCCCTTGAGCACCTGATCCTGCGATTTGCGCACATGGCAAATCACCGGCAGATCGAATTCGCGTGCGAGTTCCAGCTGAGCGTTGTAGAAGAATTGCTGGCGCGCGTCGTCGAGACCGTCGACGAAATAATCGAGCCCGATTTCGCCGAGGCCGACGAACCGCGGATCGTCGAGACTCGCCTCGATTTCCATACGCAACAACTCGAGATCGCTCTCTTGCGCCGCTGGCGTGAACAGCGGATGGATGCCGAGCGCATACGCGCCGCCGTCGACCCGGTGCGCCAGTTCGCGCACCGTTGCGAAGTTCTCGCGGCCGATCGCCGGAATCACGATCCGCCCCACGCCCGCGCGGTGCGCCGCCGCCGCGACTTGCGCGCGGTCGGCGTCGAATTCCGAAGCGTCGAGATGACAGTGCGTATCGATCCACATGACGTGCCTCGCTAGCGGCGCAGCATCAGCGCACAGTGTCCGGCAATCAGACCGGCACCGACGGCTCTTCGTGCAGCACGCCGTCGCGCAGCCGCATGATGCGGTCGCAGCGCCCCGCCAGTTCCGGATCGTGCGTGACGATCACGAAGCTCGTTTCGAGCGTTTGCGACAGTTCGAGCATCAGGTTGAACACGGTGTCCGCCGTGCCGCCGTCGAGATTGCCGGTCGGTTCGTCGGCCAGCACGCAGGCGGGCTTCGTCACCAGCGCGCGCGCAATCGCGACGCGCTGGCGCTCGCCGCCCGACAGCTCGCCCGGACGATGCTTCGCGCGGTTCCCCATGCCGACGCGCTCCAGCACCGCGAACGCTTCGCGGCGCGAGGCTTCGGTCGACATGCGGCGAATCCGCAACGGCATGGCGACGTTATCGAGCGCGGAAAACTCCGGCAGCAGGTGGTGGAACTGATAGACGAAGCCCAGCGCGCGATTGCGCAGGTCGTTGCGTTCGCGCTCGGAGAGTTTGGTGAAAGGCTTGCCCATTACCGAGACCTGTCCGGCGCTCGGATCGTCGAGGCCGCCGAGCACGTGCAGCAGCGTGCTCTTGCCGGAGCCCGACGCGCCGACGATCGCCAGCTTCTCGCCGCGCCGCACGCTCAGTTGCGCGTTGTTGAGCACCGTCACATTCAGACCGCCCTGCACGAACGACTTGGAAATGCCGGTCGCTTCCAGCACATAGGGATGCGGCACGGTGTCTGCGGAAGGCATGGATAAGTTAGCGGAACGGTCATTCATAGCGCAGTGCCTCCGCGGGACGGACTTTCGCACCACGCCAGCTCGGGTACAAGGTGGCCAGCGCCGACATCAGGAAGGCGATGATGCCGATCCGCGCGACGTCGGCCGGAATCAGTTCGGACGGCAATTCGCTGATGAAATACACCGACGGCGGCAGGAACTGCACACCGAGCAGATGCTCGATCATCGGTACGAGCCACGGAATGCTCCACGCGATCAGGCAGCCGAGCGCGACGCCGGTGGCCGTGCCGATAAAGCCGATCGTCACGCCCTGCACCACGAAGATCTTCATGATCGAGCCGGGCTGCGCGCCGAGCGTGCGCAGAATCGCGATATCGGCCTGCTTGTTGGTCACCGTCATGACGAGCGACGACACCAGATTGAACGCCGCCACCGCGATGATCAGCGTGAGGATGATGAACATCATGCGCTTTTCGATCTGGACCGCCGAGAACCACGTCTTGTTCTGCTGGGTCCAGTCGCGAATGTATAAATCGCCGGACAGGCTGCGCGCGAGCTGATGCGCGACCTCCGGCGCGCGCTGCATGTCGGTCAGGCGCAACCGCACGCCGGTCGGCGCGGGCAGCCGGAACAGCGCCTGCGCGTCCTTGATGTTGATCAGCGCGAGCGTGCTGTCGTATTCGTAATGCCCCGACTCGAAGATGCCCACCACCGTGAACTGCTTCAGCCGGGGCAGCATGCCGGCGGGCGTGATCGTGCCTTCCGGGGCGACCAGCGTGATCTTGTCGTTGACCGCTACGCCGAGATTGGTGGCGAGGTCGGCGCCGAGCACGATGCCGAAGTCGCCCGGCACCAGCGCGTTCAGACTGCCGCCTTTCATTTCCTTGCCGATATCGGACACCTGCGGCTCGAGCGACGGCTCGACGCCGCGCAGCGCCACCCCGCTCACCGCGTCCTGGCGCGTGAGCAGCGCCTGCGCTTCGACATACGGCGCCGCGCCGATCACTTCCTTGTTCTGGCGGGCTTCCTGGGCGGTGAGTTGCCAATTGGGCATCGATCCGGTCGGCGAGAAGATCTCCACGTGCGCGAGCACCGACAGCATCCGGTCACGCACCTCTTTCTGAAAACCGTTCATCACGGACAACACGACGATCAGCGCCGCGACGCCGAGCGCGATGCCCGACATCGACACGAGCGCAATGAAGGAAATGAAGCCGTTACCGGTCGTGCGTTTGCCGGCGCGGGTGTAGCGCCAGCCAATCTGCCATTCGTAGGGAAATTTCAAGCGAATCCTTTTCTGCGTGTCTTCGGCTTTGTGCCGCGCACGAAGGCGTGAAGCGCCTGCCGTGCGGCCCGAGCGTCGTGATCATTGGTGTCGTTGCGCAGCGGATGGTTCCGGTACGACGCGCCACGTCGTAGCAATGCGCGCGCCATACCGCTCCGCGGCGGTCCGGCAGACGGCTCTTGCCGTTGCCACAATCGCTGGCAGCGCCGATCAAGCGCGAAGTTTGCCATACAATGCCGCCCGCTCGCGTAAAGGCGGTGTGGGCGCGCCCGAGACAGGAAGGGCGGCCGAGTCAGGTCAGGCTGGCTGCGGCGTCTGCGGCGTCGGAGTGGAAAGGCGACGGCCATGCCGACTACTGCTGCGCCGGAATGGAAAGGCGGCAGCCACGCTGACCGCTTCGCCTGGATTGGAAAGGCGGCGGCCGCGCCGGCAAGGCCGCGCTGCGCCGCGCCGGGCGTCCGGCGCGAAACCCGGCACGGCTTTATCTACCGCAGGTTGTACCGCTCGCGCAGCTCGTTGATGATGCCCGCCGCGGCGCTGTTGGCGGCGTCGCGGACGTCGGCGTCCTTGCGGTCGCGGTGCAGATGGGTGATGTCCCAGTTGCAGCCGCTCTCGTCCTCCACGGTCTCGTGGAAGCCGGTCGGAATCCAGCCCGCCGTGGCCGGGTTCGCATCGAGCGCCTTGACGACCAGTGCCAGCAGTTCCTGCTCGGTTTTGATTTCACGCGACATGACGGTCTCCATCGTCCTATGCGCGGTGCCGCCGCGCGCGGCTTTTGCTCCGGGCTCCAGAAGGCGGCGAACGGGTGGCCCGCCGCCGCGGTTCATCGAGCGGGAGCTGATGGACGGAATACTCGCACTCTTTGCCCTTCAATCACGTCTTTTCCCGCAAAAGCTTACCCATCAACGCGGGCAATGCAAAAAGTTGTACCTCTATCTGAGGATACCGCTTCGCATAAGCCTTTGATTTGTAGTGGTTTGGCTTTTCTTAATAGTACAGGCTGGCGCATCAGAACGCTCACGATATACTGTTTATCCATACAGGTTTTTTATGAGCATGACGTGTCCCTGCCGCCTTTCGATCCGCCGACGCTTGCCGATCTGCGCAAGTGGTATCAGCTATATAAAGAGAACGGGGATGTCTGGCGTCTGGTGCTCGAGGTTCAGCATTCGAGAGAGACGCTGGCTCACCTGAACACGTTGCTCGCGAAAGCAGCGCGCGCTGCAGAGCGCTCCGAGTTCGGCAGACTGACTGGCGAAGATGCGCCGCTGCGCGACGCCTGCGCGGTCATCGAAGCAGAAATGTTTCGCGTTGGTCCGATTGGAGGAAAGGGGAAGCGGTGGAAGCAACCGGAGCGATCGATCGAAGGTGCGGCTGGCTTCGACTTTGATCCTGACGATCCGGCCGACCAAGCCGCGTACCTAATCGCGAAAGCACACCAGAAGCGGCGCTAGGCGGATCCGTGAGGAACCATTGCCGCTAGCGCGGCGGCCGTCACGGCGTAGCCATCATTAAACAGGCGATGCCGGATTTCACTCGGCATGTTGCGATCGAGCGTCGACGCATAGCCGGTCTCAACGAATGCCATGCTTGCGCCGGCAGCCTGCGCCGCGCTCACATGCGTCGATTCGCACGCCGATAGCATTAGATCGAGCAGCCGCATGATGAACTGGTGCGGCAGAAGCCGCGCCTTCGGCTTGAGCGGCAACTCCATGCTCACCAGTTGCACGCCGAGCCGGGGCACGTCGTCCACCTTCAGCCGATCGACCGGAATATTGTTCACCATCCCCCCGTCCGACAGCAACGCATCGGCAATCACCACCGGCTCGAACACAAAGGGAATCGACGTCGACGAGCGCACGGCCAGAGCGATTGGCACGTCAGGCGTCGCGACACGCGAGAAGTCAAAGGCCCCCTCGTTGGCCACGTTCGACGCCACCGCCGTGAAGTCGATGGCCAGATCCGCGAAGGTCTTACCACCGGTATGGTCAGTCATCCACGCGAGCAGCGTCTTGCCGTCGCAGAACCCGCGCATGCGCAGCGCTGCGAACGGGCTGAACGACATCATGTTCGACCAGTCGTGCGTGAGCGCCAGCGTCTTCATGTCAGACAGCGACATGCCTGCCGCATAAAGCGCCGCGCAGATACTGCCGCCTGACGTGCCGGCCAGCTCGATCGGATGGTAGCCAGCGTCGGCGATCGCCTGCAAGGCACCGACGTGTGCCGGCACCTTGAAGCCCGATCCGCTGAAGGCAACGCGGATCGGCTTGCTCATGACACGATCAACCCGCTCGCCGCAACGGGCGCCGGCGTCGTGGTCGACGTCGCCGGCTGCAACGATAGCGCCGTGTTGATACCGGTCACCACCACCCCGACCGCTAGCGTCGCCTGCAGCTTCTGCTGATCGGTGAGGCTGGAGTTCGCGATAACCGTCACGACGATCGGGAACGTGGCCTGCACCAGTTTGCGGATGTCGACGGCGGTCACGGTCAGGCTCGCGCCGGCGGCGCAAACCGCGTCGACGTCCGGCTGAACCTGATTCGTCAAAGTGACCTGCGCGCCACCGGTGAAGACCCCCGACTTCTGCAGCACATCGATCTCAGATTGCACGCCCGGGCAGATATTGGCCGCGATCTGCGCCGGCGTTTGCTGTGGGAGGGTGACGCAGGCTGCGAGTGCGACGGACGCGACCAGTCCTGCCGCAAGCAGCATCGAAAGACGTTTCATCTTGAATTTCCTATTTGGGAGCGAATTTCGCAGCCGTGATGGCCGCGCTGGTGACTGCCGCTGAGATATCAGAAGCACCGATCGCAGCGGCGGCGATCGGTCCGGATGCGCTAACTCCGGTTTCAACGAAATGCACGACGTAGGTGCCGTTTGACTCGGTCGCGTAGAAGTTCACCGTCGCGATGTTCTTCGAATTCGTGACGGTCGCTTCGCAGCAGAGCACCTTGCCGGCGCCGGCGTCGTAAAACGGTTTGACGCTGTAGGTCGCGCAGGCCGACAGCGCGCTGGCCAGAAGCGCGACGAGAGCCGCGCGGATCATTGCAGCGTGCCGGCCGCCGATACCATCGGCGCTTCGACCGTAACTGGTCCCGGCGCCGAAACCGTAACTGAAGCCGCCGTCAAAGCCGGTTCGGCGGCCGCCGGCGACGCTCCGACGGTCTGCGCGGATGCAGCTGCCGGCGTTACGCGCGCGAGTAGTGACGCGAGCAGCGGCGACGTCGACGAGCCATTCGACGCGTGGTATATACCGAGCCCCACTAGCGCATAACCGATCGCGTCGACGAGCGGGCCCGGCGGAACGATGCGCATCAGCACAAGCACGAGCCACGCAGAGAACAGGAGAACACCGGCCAGAAATTTGACCCAGGTTGCAGAATTCATCGAAAGCTCCAAACGAAATGAAGCCGCGCGAGGCGGCGGGGAAAATCGAAAATTGATGGTTAGTCAGTGACGCCTAGCGCGGCCTTGCAGCTTGTCCAGAGCAACGACCGGTCATCCATGCCGTTCGGCGTCGCCGTGCTATTCGGGTTGCCGATATTGATCGCCCGACTCAACGTCAGAAAATCGCCGACGTCGGCGTATGCGTTGAAATTGCGGTCTGCCCAGAACTGCGCCGAGGCGAGCGATGCGGTGTCCGGATGCGAGATCTGGTCCGGATCGCCCTCGAGGTCGACGCCGATCTTCTGCCCCATCGTCCGGAAGTTGTACCGACCCGTGATCTGGATCAATCCACCGCCGCGGTACCGGAAGCCGTCGCCGGCCGTCGTGTTGCCCAAGGCCTTCGACGTCGGTGTGAATGGCTCATATAGCTTCTGCGCTGCCGTCGGGCCCCAGAGCTCGCGCAGGAAGAGAAAACGACCGCATTCATGCCCGCACTGAGCTATAAAAGCAGCCTCGCGCGCAGGCGAATCAATTGCGCATAGATCCATTGCAGCCGACAGCGGATCGGCCCACAGCGAGGCACGGGCGAGCGGAATCTGCAGCGCCGCGGCGAGCGTATCGGGTGACATAGAGATCTCCGGCGCGCAGGACAGCGCGCTAGTTAGAAAAGGGGGACCGGCAGGACTAGCGGTAGCCGCCGCTCCAGGGTTTTGCGGGGAGCGCTGGACGGGTGGCAGTGTCGAGCTTCTTGTCGACGGCTTTCGCGGTGCTGGCGGCCTCATCCGCCTTCACGGCGGCCACGTTCACCTTCTGCTCGACCTGAACGGTTGTCTTCTGGGCGGCGGTTGCTGCTACTACCGCCTCGTGCGTCTGCTTCAGCATGACGGCGCTTTGCTGATCGTTTACACGCGCACGATCGCCCATGAAGCGCAGCGTGTAAGCCGCCAACTCGTTCGTCGTCTTCATCAGCGATTTCATATCCGCAACGTCGGCCGCCGTTTGCGTGGCCTGTGCGTCGCGCGCCTCCGCGATGGCCTTAAGGCCGGCAATCTGCGTGGAATATTCGCGCATGCATGCGGCGCGCTCTTCGGCTCGAGCAACCGGAAACCCTTTCATAAGCGTCGCTCGCTCCTCGTTCCATTGCGATCGCTCCACGGACATACCCCACTGTCCGAGAAAGTAGCCGGCCGTCAGCATCCCGCCGAAGCCGCCCATCAGGCAGCCGATGAAAACCCACCAGCGCCAGTCACGAATTTTGGTCATCAATCGATCTCCGGTTGCCGACAGCCCGTTCAAGATCTTCGATACGCCGCTTTAGCTCCAGCACTTCGGTCTCTGCGTGACGTGCCCGCTGCTCTGCCTCCGAAGCGCGCCGTTCTGCATCGCGCATCAGTTGTTCTGCGCGGTCGGCGCGCTGAACAGCAAGCAGCTCGCGCGCCTCGGCGCGGCCCGCGCGCTCTTCGGCGAGGGTAGCAAGTCGTTCGAATCGCGCGATCGATTCGACCTGTCCCGCGGCGTCAGCCTCCGCGATCCTGGCATCGCCTTCGCTCTCAGCCTGGCGACGGCGGTCAATCTGCCGCCACATGCGGCCGCCGACCCAGAACGTGCCCATGCCACCGAGAGCCGTCACGATCGACTTCACACCCTCGTTCCAAAAATCCGACATCGGCTCAATCTCCTATCCGCCGGGCCTGCAGGTGTAAAAAAGCCGCCCGTAGGCGGCTGATATTCATCTTTAGTACAGGCGTAAAAAAACCGCCTTGCGGGCGGTTTCATTAGGACTTAGGGCGCACTATCGCAATTTCCCTGTTTTCGCATCGATGTACACAAACAGCATCGCGGCAGCGAGGAACGTCATGAAGAACAACGTAATCGAGACAATCATTGAAAGTGCATTGCTAGTGGTTATGAGCCGGATCAGCATGCGGGGACACCGACACCTTCGACCGATCCCGCTTCAGATAACGCTTTAGCCCATTCGCCGGCTGTTCTATCAGATGCCACGACAGGAATGCCAGCGCGGAGATAGCTGCAGCCGATGCAATCAAGTTTAGCCAAAGCGGCTGTGTGTTGTGCGACGAATGGATAATCGTCTGCTGGATCGGGAACGCGTAGATATAGAGCCCATACGACAGATCGCCGAACCTGCCAAAGCGACGCAGCACCGGCGACGACATGCTGCCGAGCGTCACCACCACGAACGGCAGCGCGATCACGATAGCCAGATACTCCATTCTCAGTAGCCAGAAAACGACAGCCGCTGCGGCAATTCCCGGCTTGATCCAATTCGCGTACCGCTGCAGGTCAGCGCGGCAGGCGTGCATCATCGAACCCGACAGGAAGCACAGCCCGAACTCGAGCAGGACATGATGCGTCAGTGGCATCGGGAGGATGAATCGGCAGAACGCCAATGCAAGAACCATTGCCGGCAGCACGAACCGCGTGCGGAGCACGCCAAATAGACCCAAGAACGCCAGGAAGCCATACCACTTAAGCTCCACCGGAATCGTCCACAGAGAGCTGTTGACCGTGCCGACATGATTGTTTACGAAGACGCCCGGCAGATGGTCTGGCATATCCCACAACCCGATCGTGCGCACGATGAAATGCCAAACGTCGCGCGAAGCGAAATAATCGGCATGGTCCAGTGTCGAGACCTTCGGCCCCATCAAAAATGCCATCAGCAGCGTGACGCAGATCAGGCCCGGGAAGATGCGCAGTGCGCGCTTCGCTGCGAAACGGGGCAGGCTGGGGTCGCGGTCCCAACTCTGCGCCACTAGATACCCGCTCAACGAAAAGAAGATCAGGACGCCGATGCCGCCGAAGCTGAAGCCCGGGAATGCTTCGGGCTCGGGGCGCCCCATCAGGCCGTACTGGTGGGACCAGATCACCAGCGACGCGGCCACTACGCGGATGAAGTCAAAGTTATTGCTGTGTCCGGCCCCTCTCATGCCAACCTCGGTAAGTCTTTGTAATGGCTCGCATTATAACGAAAGACTTTATCGTGGGCGCCGGGCCTCAATCCAGCCGCTGCAGGTTGCCGTACTTGTTCCGAATCCGAGACTTCCAGCAAGATAAACGGTTCCGGACGATGCCAATGTAATCCTGACTGTACGAGGAGTAACAAACTGCTGCTGACCGGTCGCAAACGTCGCCTGCAGTCCAGTCTCGCCGCCAGTCAGTCCTCCCAAGCTTGCAGACGTCGTGCTAATGCCAGCGAAAACGGCGCTTACAGTCGTTGTACCGGCCGGGACGAACTGAACCGTTCCACGGACATCCCAATCTCCCGCTGAGAGGGGGAGGCTGGCACAAGTGGCAGGAACCCCAGTGGAAAGAGATGTCCCGCTGGAATTGCTCTGGACATATTCCCCAACATTGCCGGCACTCGCATTGTTATTGGTTGCTGTGCCGACAATTCCGCCCCCCGCGGTGAGCACGCCGCTTCCGGTAACGTTGAAATTTGGCGCACTGATATAGTAGGTATGAGTACCAGAACCGATCTGCAGGACAATCGTGCTGTTGCTATCGTCCAAGATCGCAGCATTGCCGAATCCTGTCGCAGTGTCACCGGAAGTTGCATTGAAATGAATACCAATATCGTAAATCCGGTCGAGCGACAGTCCTTCTTTCCACCAGTTCTGGCCAGTTGAGCCGGCTGACCATGCAGAGAATGCCGCTGTGCAATATTGCGGACCCTGACAATAGACCTCTTGGCCATTTATCGGATAGATCCCGGCAGTAGCATTAAATGCTCTGTTAGAAGGCGCCCACGAAGCTGAACCGTAGACGTCAATTTCCTGTCCCTGCACTGGTCCATTGATGTAGTCGCTGGTGGTGCAACCTTCGACTGACCCGCACAGCCCAACCAGAATATTCTGGCCGTACAAAATCGAGCGGTTATTTCCATTTGCGACGCCAATAGTCGAGGCGACGGTATCACCCGCTCCCGGGGTGGCCGTTGGATTGGTGCCGATCCATATTTGCTGGCCCGCGCTATAGCCAGCTGACGTACTGCCGTTCGGGTTCTGCCAGATAAATATCGGCGCCCGGGCGCCGGGCGCGTACGTAGTCGTATAGGCCAGATTCTGGCTCGTGAATGACGCGGCCGCAGGCGTCGTGCCGCCGATAGCGCCGGGCGCGGCGAATGTCGCACCGCCGAGCGTCGCGGCGTTGACTGATGAATTGCAGCCAAAACCAGAGGAGGTCGTCCAGTTCAGTGCAGTAGTCGCCGAACTGCACGATGGCATCGCGAAAGCGGTCGGACTGGCACTCGACCCGGTCGCATTAACCAGAACGGTATTCGCGGCCTGTGTTGTGAGGTTGGCCAGCCCGACAAGCCCCGTCGCCGTGAAGCCGCTTGTCGCCGTTAGTGTCGTGAACTTACCCGTGCTCGACGTGGCTGCACCGACTGTGGCACCGTTGATCGAGCCGCCGGTAATCGTCGGTGCGCCGAGCGCGCTATTCAGCCCGGTCGCGGTCAGTATCTGGCCTGAGGTGAATTGGGCTGCCGCAATGCCCGGAAGCATCGCCGCAATTACGATAAGTGCACGCAGCATTGTTATATCCGTGTCGAAATCAAAAGATGCCGCTTAACCAAGCGTCGCGATCGTGTTACCGAGAATCGTCCAGGTTGTTCCATTCGACTGAAGCATCAGTGCGCCGTACTGGCTCGAAATGGTCTGCGATGTCGCGCCATTGATCGTGTCCGACCCAGCCCGCGCGACCGTGATCGCGTTCGCGCTCGAATCGATCTTCTGGATAACGAAAATGCGATTCGTGCTGCTCGCTGCTGCCGGAAGTGTGTAGGTGACCGCGCCGGAAGCCGCGTTGACCAGTACGACATAGTCCGTTGCAGCGGCCGACGTCGACGCGGTGATCGTGCGATTCGGCATCGCGATCGCGCTCGTCGCCGTAAGCGTCGTTGACGTCACCGCCGCTGCCGTTGAGCCGCCGACCGACGTGCCGTTGATCGACCCGCCTGTGATCGTCGCGCCGGAGCTCGCAAGCGTATTCAGCGTTGCTGTGCTGCTCGCCGCGAGCGTCGTGAACGCTCCAGTGCTTGCAGTCGTTGCGCCGACCGACGTGCCGTTGACCGTGCCGCCAGTCAATGCGACAGACGATGCGGCTTGCGTAGCGATCGAACCCAACCCGAGATTCGTGCGCGCGGTCGATGCGCTGCCAACGTCCGAAAGATTGTTTGATCCCTGCAGAATGCTGCTGAGCGCGGTGAAAGAATATGCGCCTGCACCAGTGCGGTTGATCAGCCCCGTGCCGCTGAAGCCCGTGATGTTGTCGAGTGCGGTGCCGGACGCCGTAGCTGAGTTCGTCCCACCCGACGCGACAGGGAGCGCTGTCGAAAGTGAAAGCGTGCTCGTGACCGTGAGATTGGGCACCGTCAATGGTCCGGTCAGCGTCCCGCCAGCCATCGGCACATACAGTGCGAACTGACTGTTGAGCTGTGCAGCTGTCAGGATTTGACCTGGCGTGAATTGCGCCTCTGCGAGAGGAATGCCTAGCAGCGAGAAAAACGACAATACGAGCGGGATCTTTCGAACGAGACGCAACATGGCGGTTCCGGAAATAAAAAACCCCGCATGTGCGGGGTAAATTGAGCGTGATTCGAGCGTTACGACTATTGGTTGATCGATGCCGCCTTAAGCATATTCATAGACAATAATCTTCCCGCGTATACCGACTCCGCCAATCTGCGCACTCCCACTGGCCGCTGTGAAGGCTCCACATCCACCGGATCCGACCTGAGATCCTGAGTTTCCTGGTCCGGTCCCGACGCTGCCCGTCACACCGCCTCCATACGCTGGAGAGATTCCCCCCGCACCGGAAACGGCTACGCCAGGTGTGATGCACTGCGCTGGCGGACCGGAATTGCCCGATTGTGAAATGATGATCTGCAATACGCCACTGAACGCAGGAGACGGAAGCGCCGATGTATTCCCACCGATGAACGGCGAAGATGTGGGCCCGAGAACACTGCCGCCGGGACCACCTGGACACGTGATGTAGCTCCCGAAGCTCGTCGTTCCACCGTCCTGACCTGACGCACCGGCACCTCCAGTCGAACCGCCCGCACCAACTGTGACCGGGACGGTCGATACGCCCGACAGAGAAATCTTGGCGACACCTCGGGCACCCGAATGGCCACCTGATCCGAAGCCGTTCTGCGAGCCAGAACATGCTGGGCTTCCGCCACCCTGGCCGCCGCCTGCCTGAGCATCTACGATGGCCGTCGTAGCACCCGCAGTCTTCGTATAGGTCGATGAGACCGCCGCGTCGAACACCTGAATATTCAGCAGCCTACCCGAGGCAGAGCTCCCGATTCCGCTCAAAACGAGCTCGTTGATAGCCGCGAGAATCTGGTTGTTGGCAGTCTTGCTGGGCGTGAGGCCTGCTGCCTCGACGACATTGAGCAGCTCCATCATGAGCATGTTCATGAAGTCGGAGCGCAGGATCGTTGCCGGGACACCTCCGGTCGGGCTACCGTCCGTGAAAAATCCCGCAGTTCCCGGCGCCGCAGGTGTCGGCATTGAAGATGCCGCAGTCGGATCGTCGTATTGGTACATGCGAATTCCCAGGTTCTAGCACCGCGGGAGCGATGCTCTATTAGTTCAGGCGAGAGATGATTCGTCGAGGATGAAGGTGTCGTCCAACGCCGCGGTCAACCCATAAATGAAACGCAGCACTGTATGAGCTGGCTTAATGGCATTCAGCTCGCACTCGAGTACCGCGTTGTTCCATGACTCGAGCGCATCGCCCATCGCAGACTGTCCCATCCGGAACGGAATCTCAGATACATAGGGAGCGTTGATGGCCCAGGTGAAAGCCCAGTCAGGACTACCAAGCTGGTCGCCCATCGCCTGCTGTCCCATGCGAAACGGCGTGTATTGCGTGATCGTTACCGTGAAGCCTAATTTCGCCGCATATGCGATGAAATATGGAAGCGACTGGCCGCCGACAGCAGTAAACCGCGCCAGCACCTGTGCCTGGCGTGCGGCGATCGTTGGCTGCGTGCCAGCGCACGGATCGGGCAGCCCTAGCGTGGCTTCCCATTCCGGAAGGAGCTCTTCGGGCGTTGAAGGGAATGCGTCGACGAGAAGATAGTTCGCGCGATCGTTGTGCTGCTGAAACGGGATAGCCAGTCCCTGCAGCGTCTGAGTCTGGATCGCATCGGCGGCCTTCGGCCAAACCCTCCCCCGCGGCATGCAGGCCTGCAGCGCGGCTAGAAAATCGGCTGCCTGAAAGACGGGCGCGTTGTTCATGGTCGTCACGTAAAACTGACCGTCCCGATAGTGGGCAGTTGCCCGATGACATTCGGGATGTTCACTGCCGGCGACGTAATGACGAAACCTTCAGTGCCCGCGATCGCCGCAACCTCTGATTCAATCAGCGAAAGAGCAATGGTTGGAATCGTATTTGTCACCGGGGCGCCGTACTGTAGAAAAACACTCGCGATCGCATCTTTCACGTCAGCCTTGGTCGCGGCGCTCCATTCCGAAGTGCCCGTGAACGTGAAAGGAATCGGATTCGGCGCCGGGGCACACGACCAGACCAATGCTGTAGCAGGCTGCTCGGTGAATATCGCGTTAGCGACTGCTAACAGGTCCTCAGTCGCCTTTGTCGGGCTGCGCGCCTCGTTCGTTGCGACACCGTTCACCCCTTGCGGAAAGCCTCCGTCGCCTGCTTCAGCAACATCGAACATCGTGTAGACGACCACAGTCCCCACGCCAAAGCCGCTCGGGTTGGACCATGCCCGCGTGACGCCCGGCACTGCGAGCGCCCACGTCACATAATCCTGGGCGTCGCCCCCCTGCGGCACGTTCTGATAGGCCTGCAGCATGCGCGTCATCAGGTCGTCCGGCGACTCGATATCCGCGCCGCCCGTGAAGTCCGTCGAGGCCATGCCACCAGACTGAATTCCGTCGATTGCCGTCGCTAGCGTGAAGGTCGTTCCCTCGGCACAATTACCGAAGGCGCCGGTCTGGCCAGTAGGATCCGCATTACAGATCGCCGGCGCTGTCACGCTGCCAGCGCTCACGGTCGCATCGGCCGTCGTCGTATAGCCGACGCCGTCGCCGCGAGTAATCGGCGTGCCGGAAGGAAGATCCTCGCCGTTCGTACCCGGGAAGGTGACGGCGCCCGTCGACTGTGCCGCGGTCTTCTGGAACACATTCTTGAGTGCCGCCCACATCGCGAGATATTCGCCACTCGAAGTGATTGGGACTGCCTGCTGTGCAATCCAGTCGAGGTAGCCGTAAACGGCGTTGATCAGGTTGGCGAGCGCAACACCCGTGATATTCAGATTGCTGAAACGCAAAAGCGGATCCGAACCCTGGAGGCCGGCCGCAATGTCCTGCAAGACCTGCGTCTGCAGTTGCGATAGTGTCGGTCGCGCGAAAGGCATTATTGAAACTGTCCCCAGACCCAGTTGAACTGCGGAAATTTCTTGCCATCAGGCCGGTAGGCCTGAATCCAGATTCCGATACCCCACGTTCCCTTGGCCGTCTGCACCCATGCGAGCGTGATGTCGTGCTTCGCGACCACACCGTCGTCAAGTAACCATTGGACGGCCTCAGTCACATAGGTACGCGCGCGATTCATTGTCTGTTGGCTCTTGATCGCGCGATCGAGCAACCAGAGACGCGAGCCGATCGGATACTTCTGCCCGGCGTCACCGATCCAGCCACGCGCATCGTTGGTGCCATCAGGAATCACGTCCCCAGGCTGCGCCGTACGATCACTGAAGACGCTGATGAGGTAAGCCGACTGGAGGTCCTGTCCGGTCTGAAGCATGACTCCAGACAACGCCCAGTCGCCGCGTGCGTTAGCGACATCCCAGACTGTCGATGTATCGGTCATTCGGGCACCGTTGGTGTTCCAGTCGTTATCGTGCTGCCACCGGTCTGCACGTCGACGACAGGATGGCCGTGCTCGTTGTATTCGGTGCGCATCGTCTTCATGGTGCTGCCGCCGGTGCCGGCGTTGTCCTCGATATCGCCCGTCGAAATGACAAGTGGGGTATCGAATTCGATGCCGCCAGGCGCAACAACCTTGAACTTGCCAGTGCATGTCCATGTCACGTCGCTGGCGTTGTTCACGTTCACAGGCTGGCCATTGGCATTGACCACGATTTCGCCGTTGGCCAGATATAGACTCGTGCCGGCGGGTCCGTTATAGATCTGCGTTTCACCTGACTGCAGGCCGGTAGGCCGCGTTTTCTGATGGTTCGTACCGACAACGGCGCCATTCGATGGATCGCCGCCGATATTCAGGATGTACGCATCAGTCCCTTCGGGCGGATTCGACGTCAAACCGTACTCAGCAATGCGCGGCAGGTTATCTCGTGTCTCGAGGCCGCTCGGCGGAAGCTGCACCCTCTGGATCAAGCCGCTGTCGTCGACGAGCGATATCTTCCCTCTGCGGACCATCATCATGGTTCGCAGGTAGTGACGCTCTCCATAGTCGCTCATTGGGCCGTTCCGGCAGGCACATCGGCCTGGAAGGGCTGCAGCAGGATTGGCTCCGGATTGAATGCTTCGGGCGGCATGATCGTCAGCATCGCTCGCATCCCGTTGTCGCCCCGCGCGTAGGTCACATCACCGATCACCCATATCTTGCCCGTGACTTTCAAGGTGGGCAAATCCAGCGGCACGAGCGTATTCGGGGTATAGAGCACGCCGGCGCTGTCGCGCCAGCTGTCAGTAGTCAACGTCACAACGCTGCCGCGGCCATATCGGCGTGCTGCTTCCCAATTCGCACGCTGCTTCGCGACATCCTGGCCACCACCACCGGCCTCGGCGATGATCACGCGGCGCCGGTGCCGTTCGACGCCATAGTCGTACGCGACGCCAAGCAGATTGCCGCCGTTCCCTGTGTCGGTGAAAACGTCGACCGACTGCAGGAACGCGACATATTCGGAGAATCGCTGATCCATCGAAAACACGGCACGCGCGCGCTCGACATTGATGCCCTCGCTGAACCCATTCGCCGCCTGCACCGTGCCGAGCGCACCGAGGATCAGATTTCCATCGGTGCCGTCATACGGAAGCAGTGCGCGGTACCGACAGATCCGCTCGATCACGTCATAGCCGGTCTCGCCGAGCAGCAGGTTGAACTGCGGGATGTTCCCGCCGACATCGCCTGTGCAACTGACCGTGATGCCGTAGATCTGCGCCAGTTTCTGAGCGATCGCGAGCACAGATGAGCCGAGGATCTGTCCACCGGGCCACTCGGCCGCGCAATCGACCAGATCCTGACACTTGCTGCGCCCGCTGATCGTGATCGAATGCGAATCCGAATCGTAGGCAGGCGAGACCTTGTCAACATAGCCGGTAATCACCAGATCGTCGCCGATGAGCACCTGACACGAGTCGCCCGCCTGCACCGTGATATCGAACGGTTGCCCGGGATACTTCTCAGTCATCTCGATCTGGAAGTCCGACGGGCATCGCTCGATGCCGCGCGTCACGCGCACCTGGGTCCATCCTGAGAGCTGCCGATCGCCGGCGACGAGCGTCAGCTCATTGTTGAAAACGGTCATGAAGACAGTACGGTAAAGCCAGGTGGCAGGAACGCCGGATGCGGTGCGCCCGACTCGGTCACGAGCTCATCGGCGCGCGTCGGATCGCTGTATAGGCGCTGCCCCATCACCGGCGCCGGCATCGATGTCGGGAAGTTCACGACCATCGTGCCTGGCAGACCCGCGGCCCGCGTCTGCAGGTCCTGCACGACCGCCGAGCGCAGCGAGCGAAGCGCATTGAACGTGTTGTCTTCGCCCTGGTTGCCCGCCACGAGGATCTCGGCATCGAGCAGTTGCGTAACCGTCGACCGCAGTTTCGCGGCATCGGTCGTCGACGCCGGCTGGTAATTCGCCGCGGCCCGGCACAGTGCGACCACGGCAGCGCGCCTGAACAGATCCCCGCACGCATCCTGCATCGTGCCCATCGACATCCCGACAACTGACGACGACGTGATGGCGTTCGGTTGGAAGCTGGCGAGATTCGAGAGCAGCCGCACGCCGTCGGCGGGATCGATCGCCGATCCGCGGCCGCCGACCAGTTCACGAACGTGCGGAGGACGTCCTGGTGGTTCACGAACTCGTCGTAGAAACTGTCGCCGCACAGCGCATAGATGCGCGTGGACGGAACGAACGAGCCTTGCGCCTTTCGCGCCATCGTCCGGCGGATGCCGTTGATGATCGGCCGCAGCGAGTACTCGGTGTTTGCTGCGAGGTTGAACGGGGTCGCGTTCGGCGGCGTAATGCCAAACTCATCGAACCAGTCGAACAGGATGTCGCCATTCGCGTCGAGCAGCTTGCCCTGCACAGCCGCGAGACGGTGGAATTCCCACGTGTACTCGATATTGCGCAGGATCCCGGTCGGCCCGTTCATGCGACGCGCAACTTCCACCTGCACCTGCATCAGTTCGGACTCGGTGCCGAACTGGCGGATATTCTGGATTTCGTTCGCGTAGATCGTGTCGCTGTGCATCAGACGCGGGACGTCGAAATAGCGGGCTGCCCGCTTTTCAGTCGTACGCTGAAGGCCTTCGGCACCGCGGGGCGAAGTGGGCACGATGACCAGTTTGCCCTGCCGCTGCTCGACTGCGAGTGCCGTGGTGCGGATCGGGTCCGGATCGAAGATATCCAGATCGCCGAGCCCCGTCGGCTGGAACGGATATTTGTCGACCGCAGCGGTGAGCTGGATGGTTGTGAAGGGATCCTGATGGAATACGTCCAAGCTGGCCATTATTAGGCTCCAGAAAGAATAATGGCCGCTTGCGCGGCCAACAGGTCTTGAAACAGAGGGAGATCGGCGCTGCGGATCAGCGCGTGATGATTCCCAGCGCGGTGAGCTGTGCGGTCGCCGCCGCAATCTGCGCAGCAGTCGCGCCGGTAGGCCAGAGGAGCTCAGAGCCGTTGACTTCGCATTCGCGGGTAACGACGGTGCCGGGCACATCGTTGAGCGTCGCGTCGACGAAGTTGAACGAGATCCCCGCCGCGTTCTGCGAGCCGTCGCTGGCCGACGGGTTCAACGGAACGAATGCGCCGGTGGGGAGTGCCTCGACCTCGATCGAGAACTCATCGCCGGCGACGAATGGAGTTGAACCGATCGTGATCGAAAACGCGATCTGATTGCTGAATGCGGGGGGACGGGGTCAACCCAGCCACGTGCGGGCCCAAGCCACGAGCAACCGGCATAGGCCGTCGCGGCCTCAATGAAATCTGGCGCGCCATTGGGCAGAGGCAACTCCCCGTTTTCCATCGCCTCGCGCAGCCAGACCGCATACATCGGCGTCGCGGTGCCGGCGGAAAATTCAAGCCGGCGACGAATCAGCGTCTTCCAGCTCTCGAGCAGCGCAGCGCGCGCGCTCGAATAGGTCGTACGCGTCCAGTCCTGGGTCACCTGCTCGAGCGATATGCCGAGAGCCGACGCAATGCCTCCCTGCATCTCATGAACGAAATCGCTGAATCCGCTGTGTGGGTGGTCAGAGCTGACAGACGAGATTTCTTCGCCCGGCGCGAGCGCGGGAATGCGCGCACCCTGGAACATGGCGGGCCGCTCGTCGTTCCATTCGCCGCGGAGGGTCTGATAGAACTTGAGCTCCGAGTCACCACCGATCGCGTCCTGCATACGGCCGAGCGAACTGTTGCGTCCGGTTCGGTGAGGAAATACGGGATCGCCGGAATCTGCAGCGGATCGCGGCCAACCGGAAACGCCTGCACCACAACGTCGTTGCTGTCGTCGTCGTAAGTGCCGATCAGAATGCCAACCGTCGGCCTCGTGAAGAATGGCGAGCGCACCATGACGCCTTGGCCCAGGGCCGGACGTTCCGCAGCGGCGGGTATCGCCCTCGGCTTCGGTTTATTCATCACACACCTTCACGTGAATCGCGCGGCGTACAGCAATTGGTTGCGGGGGCAGGAATTGAACCTGCTGCTCTCGGGTTATGAGCCCGATGGTCTGCCGGTGGCGTACACCCGCAATGGGCAAAGAAAAGTCGTTCAGCTGGCGTCGGTTGCGTCCGGCGCCGCTGCCGGTGCGGGCTCTGCACCTTCGGTTTCGGAAGCAGCGGGAGAAGTCTCAGCCGGTGCGGCTTGGCTTGCGGCGTCAGCGTCGGCCGGTGCGGGATCGGCAACCGGCTCAGCGACAGCGGCAGGCGGCGGTTCGCACGGCGTGATGTCGAAGTAGTACGTCTTGCCGATGACCAGCTGCTCGAGCGCCAACGGATTGTCGATTGTGTATTCGAGCAACAGCTCGCTCTCCTTCAGCGGCGGCTTTGGCTCGTCATCCGATACGTCGGGCGGCTCGCAGGCCTCGGCTGGCCAGAACGGCAACGGCTATTCATCGCAGTGGAGCAATTCGGCTGGTGGTGGTTATGCCATCGGCGGAACGGTGATCGGCGCCGGCGTCGGTTCGTACGGCTTCGCTGGTATTGGCGGTGGCGTTTCGGCGTCGGGTAGTTACACCGGTAGCACCTCAAACGCAAACGCCGGCGGCTACACCACGGGCAGCGGCTACGGCTCGAGCAAGTCGGGTGTCGGCACCGATGTCGCCGGCTATGGCTATACCAACCTCGCCGGCAGCTATTCCTTCAGCCAGTAAAAAGAAGGCCTTCGATACCGTAAATATCGAAGGCCCGACTACACACCTTGGGGGTGTAACGATGAACACGAAATTCGCCGTCGCATTGATTCTAGCATTGGGGGCAGTCAGCCATGCGCAAGCTCAATCGTCGACTTCGGCAACAGCAACTCAGCAGTCTGCCGCCACATCAACGGCGCAAGGCTCGATCCAGTTTAGCCAGACTCCGGAGCACACCACGGAAACGGTGCGAAACGTTTCTGCTCCGGTTCTCGGCGCATACGCTGCGTCGTTCAGCCAGATGAACTGCGGCCAAACCGTTCAGTTTGGTGGTGCGATCGCCGGCGTTTCGCTGGTCGGTGGTGCCTCTCACAGCCTGCTCGATTGCAAGCTCGAGGTCGCGGCCGCTGAGACCGTGCGCCAGTCGACCGTCACTGACGACACGACGACCAAAGCAAACCTGCAGAAGGCCGCGGTGCTGATTCGCTGCCAGGTGAGCAAAGAGATCTATGACGCGTACCGCGCCGCCGGCCTCGACTGCTCGCTTAAACCGTCCGAAATGCTGTCGCGCACCGACACGCAGCCGGCCAACTATCGAGTGGCGGGTAACTGATGTATGGCGAACCGCGCCGCCGTGGAGCGTTCCTGGACGCGGCGCGCGCCTACGCCACTTCGCGGATCCCGACGGACAGCGCGACGCACACGTTGTGCGCCGAGTTCGTCGAGATGCTCGCGCGAGATCGCGGTGAGCGAGTTGTGTTGCACGTGGGTCCTGTCGTGATCGCGCGCAGCAGCTCGAGCGCCAAACTGAGTAGTTCGGCGCGCTGATCCTCTCGTCAGCGCGGCGTGTGTTTGACCGGGCCTGCACCTCGGCTGGCCCGGTCCTTTTTCAGAGGACAGATATGAGCTTCGATTACATCAAATCCTATTACGGCGTCGACGTGAAGCGTGGCCAACGCGTCACCGCCTTCGGCAAGCCCGGCGTCATCACCGGCGCGGATGGCCAGTACTTGAGCATCCGCCTGGGCGGGCAGAAGCACTCTAACCCCTACCACCCCACCGAAGGCATCGATTACGAGCCGGCAGACGAGTAACCGACATGCCATGCACGCCCTTTCGCCTGCCCGGTGGTATCTCAGGCATCGTCTGCACCCGCGGGCGAAAGAGCGAGCGTCGCTGTTCCGTCGCCGGTTGCAACGCGCCGAGCGGCTTCCAGTGCGATTACCCGGTCAAGGCCGGCAAGACATGCGATCGGCACCTATGCGTAAAGCACGCGCAAGAAATTGGCACTGACATACACCGCTGTCCGGAGCACGTCGACGCGGCGGCGCAAAGCGATCTATTTGAGGAACATAAGTGAACTCACCAAACATCCTTCCCGCTAACGAGCATGATGCGGCGCCTGTCAGCGACCAGCTGGTGCTCTCGGCTATCAATGCCCTTCGCAGCTATGAATACGGCAACGCCGCTCCGGATCTCGCCAAAGCAATCGCCGATCAGCTCGCGGCTGCCCGCGCGGGCACCGGCGAGCCCGCCCTCATCTACCCCGCTGAGATCACGCCCGAACTCCGCCACGTGCTCGGCATGATGTGCTTCCAACTGGCGCGCTACGCCCACCTATTCCGCTCCATCGGGGCCGATATCAAACCGCGCGCCGAGGATGAACAGGCCTATTGCCTCCACTGGCTGATCAAGCATGTACTCGCGCACGGCGCCGAGTGGGCCGATCACGCTGACGCAGATGTCGCCGCAGCCCGCGAAAAGATTGCTGCCGCACAGGACGCCTCGGCAACGCAATAACCCGGTTTGTCAAACCGCCGTCTTTCTACCAAGGAGAAGTGATGCAACAGATTCAGATTCCGCCCCTCGCGGAAGGCGAGATTTACCTATGTGGATTCGTCAATGCGACCGGCGACATCGAGCACGTCGTCTTGCTGGCCGCCGATAGCGAGCGCGCAACGTGGCAGGAGCAGCTCGATTGGGCAAAGAGCATCGGCGGTGATTTGCCGACGCGCCCCGAGTTGGCTGTCGCTTTCGCGAAGCATCGCGATTTGTTTCAGAAGGCCGGCTATTGGTCGAACGAGACAGACGCTGACGAACCCGGTTGGGCCTGGTATCACGCGCTTCGACGACGGCTTCCAGGACTTCAACGCCAAGATCATCAAGTTGCGCGCCCGTGCCGTCCGGAGATTGACCATTTAACCATTCATCCATTTTCAAGGAGCGTCTGCAATGACGATCACGCTTGAAGCAATCGAGGCGCAGCAGTCACGCATCGCCGAGATGATTGCGGCCTTTAAAACTCAGCCGCGCGCCAGCGAATATCGCATCGACGCCGCGACAATCCCGCTCGCACCCGGTGAGCGATTCGCAGGCCCCGTGCTGAGCGACGATGGCACGCCGATGCATTACCTGATCCTTCTGCCCGGCGAGGCCGAAGAGGTCGACTTCCAGGCCGCGAATGAATGGGCGGGAGAGCGCGGTGCCACGCTCCCAACACGGCAGGAGCAAGCGCTCTTGTACGCGAATCTGAAAGCCGAGTTCGAGTCAAGCTGGTACTGGTCCGGCGAAACGCATGAAAACGACTCCGGTTGGGCCTGGTGCACGGGCTTCAGCTACGGCATCCAGGACAGCTACGACAAGTACGACGAGTTGCGCGCCCGTGCCGTCCGCAGATTTATCCCTTCAGTAATTTGATTATTTAATTTCCCATGGCTCTGCATACCCAATTGCCGATCTACAAAGCCGCATACAAGCTGCTCGATGTGGTGACCGATATTGTCACCAATATGGAGCGCGCCTTTAAGCGGTCGATCGGCGAGAAGATCAGTAGCGAGTGCCTCGAAATCATGGTGTTGGTGTTTCGCGCCAACGTCGCAGCCGACAAGTCGCCCCATCTGTCGGAACTGCTCGAGCGCCTGCAGGTAATTGAGCTGATGCTTCGACTCGGCATGGACAAGAGGAAGATCCACCGCGATGCATATGCGGGCGCGGTCGAACTCACGACCAGCATCGGGAAGCAGTGCAATGGGTGGAAAAACGCCGCAAATAGTCGCCCGCATCGTGGAGGCCAAGGCTTTCATGACTGAGCGATCTTTCAATCTGGTCGTGCCGCTGGCTCACGAGGCCACCGCCATGCGTAATGAAGAAACCGTCCGCCGGCGTGCGGAAGGGTCTAGCGCAGTTTCCCGTCTGATCGGCGCAAGCCTTCGGCAGGGCGACGTAGATAGCACGATTTCTCCGGTTGGGCCTGGTACACGAACTTCAACAACGGCAACCAGAACAACAACGACAAGAACAACAAGTTGCGCGCCCGTGCCGTCCGCAGATTGGAACGAAGATGATGGCTTCACATTCGCCGAGCTGTTCGAAGCGTATTACGACTGCCGGCGAACCAAACGCAATAGCGACAGCGCACTTGCGTTCGAGATGCACCTCGAGCACAACATACGCGTCCTGCACGACGAGCTCGCGGACGGCACCTACCGACCGGGACCGTCCGTCTGCTTCGTCATTACGCGGCCGAAGCCGCGCGAGGTCTGGGCGGCCGAATTCCGCGACCGGATTGTTCATCACCTCTGGTACCGCCGTGTCTCGAAACGCTTCGAAAACGCGTTCATCGCCGACTCGTGCGCATGCATCAAAGGTCGTGGCACCCTATATGGTGCCGAACGACTCGAGGGAAAGATTCGCGCAGTCACGCAGAACTGGGGGCGACCGGCGTATTACCTCAAATGCGATATCGCGAACTTCTTCGTGAGCATAGAGAAGGCGCGCGTATTTGAATTGCTGCTCGCGAAGATCAAAGAGCCCTTCTGGCGCTGGCTGACCGAAGTCGTGCTGATGCACGATCCGCGGACTGATTTCGTGTTTCATGGTGACCCAACGCTTATGGCGCTGGTGCCGCCACACAAGCGCCTGATGGAACAATCGGCGGACTTCGGTCTGCCGATCGGAAATCTGCCGAGCCAGTTCTGCGCAAACGTGTTGCTCGACGTCTTAGACCAATATGTAAAGCACAAGCTCGGCATGCGGCATTACATCCGCTACGTCGACGATTTCATTTTCCTTCACGAGTCGGTCGACCATCTGAATGCGGTGCTCGCCGATGTGACGGCGTTCCTACCCGAGCGGCTCGGTGTGCGTCTCAATCCAAGCAAGACGATACTGCAGCCGGTCAGCCGGGGCGTCGACTTCGTCGGTCAGGTCATCAAGCCTTGGCGCAGGTCAACGCGCAAGCGTACGCGCAATGAAGCATTACGGCGCGTCGCCGCTGTGCCGCCCGACGAGCTCCTGCAAGTGACCAACTCCTATTTCGGACTCCTCGGCCAAGCAACCGCCAGTCACCACGACCGCGCGTTGCTGGCAAACGTAGTCCGCGATCGTGGTCATGCTGTCAATCGAGCATTGACGAAAACCTACAGAGGAAGCACTCGATGAGAACACATGACGTCAGTGCCGTGCTGCGCACTCGCTTCTGCGGGCCCGAATGGGCACTCTTCTTCGAAGTCGGCGATGCCACTGGCGGCCGCCATAATCGATGGGCCGATGCTGTCGCCATCAATCTATACCCGTCGCGCGGCCTCGAGATCAACGGCTTCGAAATCAAGGTGTCGCGGGGCGATTGGCTCCGCGAGCTGAAAAACCCGGAAAAATCAGCACCGGTGCAACGCTATTGCGATCGTTGGTGGATCGTCTGCCCTCCCGCGGTCATCGCCCCGGGAGAGTTGCCTCCCACTTGGGGGCATTACGAGATCCAGCCCGGCGGCAAGATCCGGCAGATTGTCGCCGCGCCAAAGTTGACCGCGCAGCCGGTCACGCGCGATTTCGTTGCGGCGATGCTGCGTCGCGCTAGCGAGCTCGACTCGCGGCTCGTAGGCGCCGCCGTCGACGTCGAGATCAAACGGCTTCGGGACGGTGACGAAAAGCGCATCGCGCGCGAAATCGAATCACGCACGTCGCACACAACTGAACTCAAGGCGCGGATCGCAGAGATTGAGCGCGTGAGCGGCATCCAGATCACCAGTTGGTGCAACAGCGAGGAAATTGGGAAAGCCGTAAGAGCAGTCATGGCGTCCGGTGCACTCAAGACATACGGAGGCGTCAAGGCCCTCCGCGAACACGCGCAAAGGATCGTGGAACAGTGCGACGAAGCGACCGCCCTCTTCCATGACGATTTGATCGCCGAGCGATCAGCAAGCGGAGATAAGTGATGCCCTACGCCACCGTTATTCCCACGCCCGCGCGCATCCTGGCTGCCATGCAACCCGGGCAGTACTACGCGGCGTACGCGATCGCCGCGAAGCTCGGCGTCGGTGCTGCGGATATCAAACACATGCTCGAGACAATGGTCGGGCTGGGTGTTTTGTCTCGAGTGAAGCGGCCTTGCAGCAAGGTTTCCCAGTTCATCATCGCGGGCACCAAGCCTGCAGAACCACCACCCGCTAAGCAGAAGCACCCCGGCACCGAGGTCGACCCGACCACCATCGCGGCGCCGCGTACGTATTCCGTGCTGACCGGCCAGCTGACCGACTATGAAGCTGAGATCGCGCGCCGCCAGTCGCTGTGCATGCTTGCTCGAGGCGCGCGATGAAGGCAAACATTGAAGCGAGCGAAGTAGCCGAAGTCTTTCGCCAGGCGCTCCGCGGAGAGATCGAGGTTAAGTTGACGGGCGATCGATCGTGGAAAGACATCTGGTGCGGTGACGTCGAATATATGTTCGGCAGCTGGCGCGTCACGATCTTCAACGACGTGATGGATCTCGACTACGTCGACAGTGCGATCGCGCCGGACGGTCGAACCGTCGAATACGACGACTGGTTCGACCGCGATACCTTCCGCGGCGCAGATCCGGTTGATCTTCTTTCGGCGGCCGAGGCACCCGCGCTACGGAACCTCCTCGAGAACGTTGAACCGGAGACCCGATGAAAGCCCTATCCATTCGCCAGCCGTGGGCTTGGCTGATCGTCAACGATCACAAGGATGTCGAGAACCGGACATGGTCGACGAAGTATCGCGGCCGCGTGCTGATCCACGCCGGCAAAGGCATGACGCACGACGAATATGACGATGCGCTGGCCACCGCATTGCACGTCGGCTATCGCGGATTTTTCCCGCCTCGTGAGCAGCTCGAGCGCGGCGGCATCGTTGGGGCCGCGACGATCGTCGGTTGTGCACACCCCGACAACCGCACCTCTCCCTGGCATATGAACGGGCAGTTTGGTTTCGAGCTCGCATATCCGAAGCCGATTCCTTTTGTTGCCTGCAAGGGTGCGCTCGGGTTCTTCGAGGTTCCGGCCGACGTCGCTGCGCAGCTGCGCCAGATGCATGACCTCGGAGCCATCACGTGAGCGATATCAAAACCCTCGGCGATGCGCTTCCGGATGAAATTGCGCGCGTGACGGTGATCCTCGGTCATTACATCGAGATCGGACCCGCCGGCGCTTTCGGCGCCATGTTGATTCGTGCTTCGCTCGATCGCGCCACGCGCGCCGCCGCCAGCGGCGACGTTATCGCGATGATCCACGCATACGAAGATCTGAAGGAATACACAGAATGAGCACGCGGACCATCCTCGAGATCAATCACGACCGGCTCGGTCACTTGCAGACGCATCCGGAAATCTTCGCCGAGATCTTGTCTGAGCTCGGCATGTCGACACACGGCGCAGCATTGAACGAGGCAAACGAACGCGGGTGCGCACTCGATATCGGCCATGGAGTCCGGATCATCCTGCAGCGCCACCACACCACCGATGTGACCGTGCAAACCGACTATGCAGGAGTAAGGCTTTGACCGAAGCAGCACAGCGCGTGATCGACGTCACGCGCAGATATTGGTTTGGAGAATAAATATGTCCGACTCAATGTTTCTTTCGAATGACGAGCTCGTGGAGCTCACTGGTCGCCGGCACCGCGCGTGCCAGGCGGAAGTACTCCGCTCGCTCGCGGTCGACCACAAGATCCGTCCGGACGGCCGCGTCATCGTCCTGCGTCGCCACGTCGAACAGCAATTCGGAGTATCCACCGAGCATGGGCGAGCTGCGGTGACGGAACCAGACTGGAGCGCTGCGTAAATGCCGAAGCCCAGAAAAAAAGAAAACAAAGGGCTTCCTAGCCGGTGGCGACATTCGCACGGGGCATATTACTTCCAGGTGCCCAAGGGCCTCGAATCGTCGTGGGACGGCAAGCAGCTATTTCGGCTCGGCAAGACGCTGCCCGAGGCCTACAAGGTCTGGGCTGATCGGCTGGCAACCATCGACGACGCGAAGACCATTGCGGATCTGCTCGACCGCTATCTGCTGCAGGTCGTGCCGACGAAGAAGCCGACCACGCAGGCGGGTAACGCTGTCGCGATCAAGCGGCTTCGCGCGGTGCTCGGCGCGATGGCTCTCAATGATCTGAAGCCTCGGCACATTTACCAATATATCGATAAGCGCGCCGCCAAAATTGCGGCCCGGCGCGAAGTCGCGGTGCTCTCTCATGCATACACGAAGGCAGTCGAGTGGGGCTACCTCGACCGGCATCCGTTCAAAGGCGAGATCCGCCTCGACGGCGAGAAGCCTCGCGATCGATACATCGAGGACTGGGAAATTATTGAGTGCCTATCTCTGCCGTCGCGGCGCAAGAAAGGCAGCGTGCTCGCCGTCCAGGCCTATATCCGCATCAAGCTGCTGACCGGATTGCGCAAGGGCGATCTGCTGAGAATCAGGGAATCGAATCTGAAGGAGGACGGCATCCATGTGACGCCGGGCAAGACGGAAAACTCGACGGGCAAGCGCCTGATCATCGAGTGGTCGGAGGAGTTGCGCGAGGCAGTGGAGATGGCGAAAGCGGCGCGCCCGGTGCAGATCGCACCCTGGCTGTTTTGCACGTTCCGGGGCGATTGCTACTTCGACGAAGTGAGCGGCCGTGCCGCCGGCTGGCAGGGAATGTGGACGAATTTCCTGAACAAGGCGCTCGAGGTAACCAAGCTTACGGACCGGTTCAACGAGCACGACCTGCGAGCGAAATGCGCCAGCGATGCAGCGACGCTCGAGCATGCGCGCACCCTACTCGCCCATGCCGACGGCCGGGTGACAGAGCGCATTTACCGTCGCAAACCGGAGCGCGTAAAGCCGCTTCGATAGTCTGGCAAAGGTACAGCGGCCGGTTAAAGGTACAGATCGAGAAACGCGTATCCCGCGCAGCCAAGCCCAGAAGGGGAAAGCGGCCTTATCCGGAAAGACGGGATTGTTTGCCCTACAATGCGCAGCATCATGCCCGCCAACCGCCTCCATCTTCTCCTGCCCTTCGCGCTGCCCGCCGCAGCGGACGCTGCCACCGCCCTTCACGACATCCGCAGCCCGGCCCTCGACCGGCTGATCGCGCGCGCGACGCTGGTGGAGCGCGTGATCGGCGAAGACTTTCAGCGCACGCTGCCACACGAGCGCTGGGTGGCACGCCAGTTCGGCGCGCTGCCGAGCGGCGCCGCGGCCGCCGACGAAGCGCCGCTCGCGCCGTACATGCTGCGCGCCGACGGCGGCGAACCCGGCACCGCGACATGGGCCTGCGTGCAGCCGGTGCATGTGCGCATCGCGCACGACCATCTGGTGCTGATCGATCCGGCCTCGCTCGACCTGTCCGACCAAGAAGCCAGCGCGCTGCTCGCCGTCGCGCGGCCGCTGATCGAAGAACTCGGCGTGCGCATCGAAGCGCCGCGTCCGGTGCGCTGGTATCTGTCAGGCGAAGGGTTCGGCACGCTGGCCGGCGCGTCGCCGTTGCGCGCAAGCGGGCGCAACATCGAAATCTGGCTGCCGCACGAGGCGCATTCCGGCGAGCGTTCGCGCGCCTGGATGAAATTGCAGAATGAAGTACAGATGGCGTGGTTCGAGCATCCGGTCAATGAAGCGCGCGAGGCGCGCGGCCTGCCGGCCGTCAACTCGATCTGGTTTCACGCGCAAGGCGCGGCGCAGCCCGTGCACAGTCCGTTTGCACGGGTGTTCTCCGACGCGGCGGCAACGCGCGGCCTCGCAATGACCGCCGGCGTGCCGGTCGCCTCGCCACCGGGCTCGTTCAGCGCGCGGTCGTCGCTTCCGGGTGACGCCAACGGCAACCCCAAGACCAGCACGAGCACCACACTGGTCGAACTCGATCCGTTCTCCGCGCCCTACATCGAGCAGGACTGGGCGCGCTGGAACGACGCCTTCGCCGCCTTGCAGACGGACTGGTTCGAACCGGCGCTCGCCGCGCTGCAATCCGGTCAGCTCGACGAACTCGGCCTCACCTTGTGCGGCGACACCGGCTCGGTCACGCTCTCGGTCACGCGCGGCGACCTGCGCAAATTCTGGCGGCGGCGGGTGCTCGCTTCGCTCTTCATCGAATGAATGACTGAATGACCCAACGAATGATCCACGGCCTTTCCGTATGACCCGAATCGTTACGCGCGCCGCGTCCCCCGTCGACGCCGAAATCCTCACCCGCCACGGCCTGCATCCGGTGCTCGCGCGCCTCTACGCGGCGCGCGGCGTGTGCATGCCCGACGAAATCGAAACCGGCCTCGCGCGGCTCGTGCCGCCCGTCGCGCTCAAGGGTTGCGAAGACGCCGCCGCCCTGCTCGCCGACGCAATCCAGAGCAAACGCCGCATGCTGGTGGTCGCCGACTACGATTGCGACGGCGCCACCGCCTGCGCGGTCGCCGTGCGTGGCCTGCGCATGTTCGGCGGCCGGATCGAGTATCTGGTGCCGAACCGTTTCGAGTACGGCTATGGCCTGACGCCGGAGATCGTCGCGCTGGCCGCCCGCAACGCGGCGGGCAAGCCGGATCTGCTGATCACCGTGGATAACGGCATTGCCAGCGTGGACGGCGTGCAAGCGGCCAACGCGCTCGGCATCGACGTGCTGGTTACCGATCACCACCTGCCCGGCGACGAACTGCCGCCCGCCCGCGCGATCGTCAATCCGAACCAGCCGGGCTGCACGTTCCCGAGCAAATGCATCGCGGGCGTCGGCGTGATGTTTTACGTGCTGCTCGCGTTGCGCGCAGAATTGCGCCGCCGTGGCGCGTTCAACGATAACTTTCCCGAGCCGCGCCTCGACGGCCTGCTCGATCTGGTCGCGCTCGGTACGGTCGCGGACGTGGTCAAGCTCGACGGCAACAACCGCGTGCTGGTCGCGCAGGGTCTGCAGCGCATCCGCAAAGGCAAGATGCAGCCGGGCATCGCCGCGCTGTTTCGCGCCGCCGCGCGCGACGCCCGCAGCGCGTCGGGCTTCGATCTCGGCTTCGCGCTCGGGCCGCGCCTGAACGCGGCGGGCCGGCTGTCGGACATGTCGCTCGGGATCGAATGCCTGACTACCGACGACATCGGCCGCGCGTGGGATCTCGCGCAGCAACTCGACACGATGAACCGCGAACGCCGCGAAATCGAAGCCGGCATGCAGCAGCAGGCGCTCGACGACCTCTCGGCGATCGACCCCGACGGCACCACCACCATCACGCTGTTCAATCCCGACTGGCATCAGGGCGTGATCGGCATCGTGGCGGGGCGGCTGAAAGAGAAATTCCACCGGCCCTCGTTCACCTTCGCGCTCGCCGACGACAGCGGCCAGACCGTCAAAGGCTCGGGCCGCTCGATCGCGGGCTTCCATCTGCGCGACGCGCTCGATCTGATCTCGAAGCGCGAGCCGGGCCTGATCGTCAAGTTCGGCGGCCACGCAATGGCCGCGGGCCTCACGCTCGCCGCCGCCGACGTGCCGCGCTTCACCGCCGCGTTCGAAGCGGTCGGCCGCGAATGGCTGTCCGAAGAAGCGCTCTCGCGCACGGTGGAAACCGACGGCGAACTCGAAGACGCCTACTTCACGCCGCAATTCGTCGAAATGCTCGACGCGGCCGTGTGGGGCCAAGGCTTTCCGGCGCCGGTGTTTTCGGGCGAATTCGACATCGTCTCGCAGGCGCTGGTGAAGGACAAACACCTGAAGCTGCAACTCGTGCGCGGCCGCCAGCGCTTCAACGCGATCTGGTTCAATCACACCGACACCCTGCCCGCCCGCACCACGGTCGCCTACCGCCTCGCGAGCGACACGTGGAACGGCGTGTCGCGCGTGCAACTGATCGTTGAGCACGCGGCTAGCTGAAGTGGTGGACTAGTGGTGGACTGACGCCGTTCAGCCCGGCAAGGTCCGGCGTAGCGGAAACGTCGGAAATCTCCGCAAAATCAACCCCAAACACGCGCCGGATCGCTCAAGAGCCGCCGGCGCGCCGCGCCGATCGGCTATAATTTCCCCTTTTTACGAAGCTAAAAGATCGACATGGAAGCGGAACGTCTCAACGCGATCGAAGCCTCACTGGCGGACCTGCGCACTCGCGCGGACTCGCTACGGGGGTATCTTTGACTACGACGACAAAGCACTGCGTCTAATCGAAGTCAACCGGGAACTCGAAGACCCGGACGTTTGGAACGACTCGAAGCACGCTCAGGCACTAGGCCGGGAAAAGAAGCTGCTCGACGACACGGTCGGCAAACTCACGTCGCTCGACAACGACCTGCGCGACGCGCAGGATCTGTTCGACATGGCCCGCGAAGAAGGCGACGAGGCAACCCTCCTCGCCTGCGAATCCGACGCGCAAGGCATCGAACAACGTGTCGCCGACATGGAATTCCGCCGCATGTTCTCGAACCCGGCGGATCCGAACAATGCCTTCCTGGACATCCAGGCCGGCGCCGGCGGCACCGAGGCGTGCGACTGGGCGGCCATGCTGCTGCGCCAATACCTGCGCTACTGCGAGCGCAAGGGCTTCAAGACCGAAGTGCTCGAACAGACCGACGGCGACGTCGCGGGCATCAAGAACGCCACGATCAAGATCGAAGGCGAATACGCGTACGGCTTTCTGCGCACCGAAACCGGCGTGCACCGCCTCGTGCGCAAGTCGCCGTTCGACTCGTCGGGCGGTCGTCACACGTCGTTCTCCTCGGTGTTCGTGTACCCGGAAATCGACGATTCGATCGAAGTGGACATCAATCCGGCCGATCTGCGGATCGACACGTACCGCGCGTCCGGCGCGGGCGGTCAGCACATCAACAAGACCGATTCGGCCGTGCGTATCACGCACATGCCGTCGGGCATCGTCGTGCAGTGCCAGAACGACCGTTCGCAGCACCGCAACCGCGCCGAAGCGATGGCCATGCTGAAATCGCGCCTGTACGAAGCGGAAATCCGCAAGCGTCAGGAAGAGCAGGACAAGCTGGAAGCCGGCAAGACCGATGTGGGCTGGGGTCATCAGATCCGCTCGTACGTGCTGGACAACAGCCGTATCAAGGATCTGCGCACCAATGTCGAAATCAGCAATACCAAGAGCGTGCTCGACGGCGACCTCGATCCGTTCATCAGCGCCAGCCTGAAACAGGGCGTCTAAGCGCAACCGGCGCGGCCTGCCCTTGCAACGCCGCGCCGTATCTTCGCTGCTTCTTCGTTTTTGTTCGCTGTTTCTTTACACCGCCTGAGGTTTTTACTGACTGGCCACCCGCATGCGAGCCACTCCCGTGCGGGCCACCGAATACCAAATCATCATGACCGAACCGACCCAGCCTAGTGCGGCCCAGCCGAACGCCGTGCCCGAGGTGGACGACAACAAGATCATTGCCGAGCGCCGCGAAAAGCTGCGCGAACTGCGTGAGCACGGCGTTGCCTATCCGAACGATTTCCGCCCCACGCATCACGCCGAAGATCTGCAAGCGCAATACGAGCACTCCGACAAGGAAGCGCTCGAAGCGAATCCGCTCGAAGTCGCGATTGCCGGCCGCATGATGCTCAAGCGCGTCATGGGCAAGGCGAGCTTTGCGACCGTGCGCGACGGCTCGGGTCAGATCCAGTTCTTCATCACGCCGGCCGACGTCGGTCAGGAAACGTACGACGCCTTCAAGAAGTGGGACATGGGCGACATCGTCGCGGCGCGCGGCGTGCTGTTCCGCACCAACAAGGGCGAGCTCTCGGTGCGCTGCACCGAACTGCGCCTGCTGTCGAAGTCGCTGCGGCCGCTGCCGGACAAATTCCACGGCCTGTCCGACCAGGAAATGAAGTATCGCCAGCGCTATGTCGATCTGATCGTCACGCCGGAAACGCGCAAGACCTTCGTCGCGCGCACCAGGGCGATTTCGTCGATCCGCAAGTTCATGGCGGACGCCGACTTCATGGAAGTCGAAACGCCCATGCTGCACCCGATCCCGGGCGGTGCGGCGGCCAAGCCGTTCACCACGCACCACAACGCGCTCGACATGCAGATGTTCCTGCGCATCGCGCCGGAGCTGTATCTGAAGCGTCTGGTGGTCGGTGGCTTTGAGCGCGTGTTCGAGATCAACCGTAACTTCCGCAATGAGGGCGTGTCCGTGCGCCACAATCCGGAATTCACGATGATCGAGTTCTACGCGGCGTACACCGACTACAAGTGGCTGATGGATTTCACCGAACAGTTGATCCGCCAGGCCGCAATCGACGCGCTGGGCACGGCCACCATCACGTATCAAGGCCGCGAACTGGATCTGGCCAAGCCGTTCCATCGCCTCACGATCACGCAGGCGATCCAGAAGTACGCACCGCAATACACGAACGAGCAACTCGCAGACAGCGCTTTCCTGCGCACCGAACTGAAGAAGTTCGGCGTGGATGCATCGCAGCCGCAGTTCCTGAACGCGGGCGTCGGTGCGCTGCAATTGGCGCTGTTCGAGGAAACCGCCGAGTCGCAATTGTGGGAGCCGACCTACATCATCGACTATCCGATCGAGGTGTCGCCGCTCGCGCGCGCGTCGGACAAGGTCGACGGCATCACGGAGCGTTTCGAACTGTTCATCACCGGCCGTGAAATCGCCAACGGCTTCTCGGAGCTGAACGATCCGGAAGACCAGGCTGCCCGCTTCAGGAAGCAGGTCGACCAGAAAGATGCCGGCGACGAAGAAGCCATGTTCTACGACGCGGACTACATTCGCGCGCTCGAATACGGCATGCCGCCGGCCGGCGGTTGCGGTATCGGCATCGACCGTTTGGTCATGTTGCTGACCGATAGTCCGAGCATTCGCGACGTGATTCTGTTCCCGCATCTGCGCCGCGAAGACTGATCGCAGCGCGGTACAACACAAGCAAAACGCCCGGTTCGTGCCGGGCGTTTTTCGTGGTATCGCGCAAAAAGACATCTGGCGCCTGGCTGACGGTTTGTAACTATCGGTAAAAAGTGCATACTGCGCGAGGATTCGGACGTGCGGCGCACTATGCAGGCACTTGCCTTGGACGCGGCGCCTGCATGATGATTGCCCGGATATCGTTACAAATTGAAACCCTTGCAGGATCGATTTGCCAGACACTTTGTCTATTAAAAGTCGACTCTGCTAAAGACGGAGGCCAAAAATGGACAATCCAAACACGCAACCCACCACGCAATCTCCACAGCCCGCGCAACCACGCCGGCTTCACCCGCTCGTCGCAACCGCCGCCGGTGCAGTGATCATCGCGAGCCTGGTCGCCACGGCGGCCGTAACGGGCCTGTTTCCGAAGGCATCCAGCAACGGCGCGCAAAGCGATCAGACGCAAGCGGCGCAAGTGGCCACACAAGGCACGCAGCCGGGCGTGGTCGATTCAGCGGCACCGGCCAACCTGAGCGCGCAGCAGGCCGCCCAGCAGCAGGCCGCGCAACAGCCGCAACCGGCACCCGCACCCACTCCGGCGCCCGCGCAACAGCAATACGCGCAGCAACAACAGGCGCAGCCAGCCCCGCAGCCGGCTCCTGACTACGCCCAGCAACAGCCCGCACGACCCGCCTACTGCTCGACGTGCGGCACGGTCGAAGCCATCTCGGCGGTACGCCAGGAAGGTCATGGCACGGGTATCGGCGCGGTCGGCGGCGCGGTGGCCGGCGGTGTGGTCGGCAACCAGTTCGGCAGCGGCGGCGGCCGCACCGCGATGACCATTCTCGGCGCGCTCGGCGGCGGCCTTGCCGGCAACTCGGTCGAAAAACATATTCGCAGCACGACGTCGTACTCGGTGCGCGTGCGGATGGAGAACGGCAAGATGCGTTACTTCACTTACCATGAAGCGCCGCCGTTCCAGCAAGGTCAGCGCGTGCGTGTGGAGAACGGCACGCTCGTGGCAAGCTGAGAGCAGGTGTAGGCACCGGCAAACGGCGTTTCCAGCCGGCGTAAAGAAAAAGGCGACCTCAATTCGAGTCGCCTTTTTCTTTGTCGCAACCCCAGCAGCGCACGCAAACCGCTGACCGGCGTCGAAGCCTCAGAGACGCTCAATAATCCGCGTCTTCAATCCATGCAGCCTGAATCGCCTCGAGGATCTTTTCGTTCGACCGGTTAGGATCGTCGTCGAATCCTTCCAGTTCGGTCACCCAACGGTGCAAGTCGGTGAAACGCACCTGTTGCGGATCGATGTCCTGGTGCTTGTCAGTCAGGGCCATCGCGATGTCTTGCGTATCGGTCCACTTCATGGCTGCATCCTCCTGTTAGTGGTTTTCCTTCGCGTGATTGATCGAGTAGCGAGGGATTTCGACAACCAGATCCTGCTCGGCCGGCACCAAGGCCTGGCATGACAGGCGCGAGGTGGGTTCGAGGCCCCACGCCTTGTCCAACAGATCGTCCTCGTCTTCCTCGGATGGCGTCAAGGCGGCGAAACCCTCACGCACGATCACGTGACAGGTCGTGCACGCGCAGGACTTCTCGCACGCGTGCTCGATTTCAATGCCGTGTTCGAGCAGGCTGTCGCAGATGCTCTTGCCGGGCACGGCATCGATCACCGCGCCTTCCGGGCACAGTTCGACGTGAGGCAGCACAACGATTTGAGGCATACATTTTCCGTTTGGGTCGGTGGCACGGCGGCCGCAAACAGGCTCCGTACCATTTTACTGGCGCCGCGAGGACTTTTTAAGTCCACGCGGCGCGGTTCGGTTTCTTCGGCGGCGGCACGAGGCGGCCCGCCGGCCGCTGCCGCAACGCTCAGATCTCGTCGAGCTTGCGGCCGGCGAGCGCACGGCGAATGCCCTTGTTCATGCGACGGGCGGCGAATTCGTCGGTGCCTTCGGCGACAGTTTTGGTAGCGGCTTCGATCGCATCGACGTCGTCGCTTTGCGCGACGTTGCGCAATGCATCGAGCAGCTTGTCGAGCTCGGCGCGCTCGCTGTCGTCGAGCAGTTCGGCGTCGGCGGCGAGCGCGGCGTCGGTGGCTTCCACGAGACGCTGTGCTTCGACTTGCGCTTCGCGCAGCGCGCGCGCCCGCATGTCGATTTCAGCGGTCGAGAAACTGTCTTCGAGCATTCTGGCGATGTCGTCGTCGGCGAGGCCGTAGGACGGCTTGACCACCACCGACGCTTCCACCCCCGAGCCCTGCTCGCGCGCAAACACGGACAGCAGCCCGTCCGCATCTACCTGGTAGGTCACGCGGATACGCGCCGCGCCGGCAGCCATCGGCGGAATGCCGCGCAGCTCGAAACGCGCGAGCGAGCGGCAGTCGCTGACGAGCTCGCGCTCGCCCTGCACGACGTGGATCGCCATCGCCGTCTGGCCGTCCTTGAAGGTGGTGAAATCCTGCGCGCGCGCGACCGGAATCGTCGAATTGCGCGGGATGATCTTCTCGGTCAGACCGCCCATCGTCTCGACGCCGAGCGACAGCGGGATCACGTCGAGCAGCAGCCAGTCGTCGCCGTCCGCGCCGCGATTGCCCGCGAGCAGATCGGCCTGGATCGCCGCGCCGAGCGCGACCACCTGATCAGGATCGAGATTGATCAGCGGCGGCTGGCCGAAGAACGATTCGACCGCGCGGCGAATCACCGGCATGCGCGTCGCGCCGCCCACCAATACCACGCCCTTGATTTCCTTTGTCGTGACCTTGGCGTCGCGCAGCGCCTTTTTCGTGGGGCCGAGCGTGCGCTGAACCAGCGCCTGTGTAATGGCCTCGAAAGTGGCCTCACCGATTGTCAGATCGATCTCAGTGCCGTTCGAGAGCGTGGTCTGCAGCCTTGCACTCGGCGCATCCGACAACGCCTCCTTGGCCACGCGCACGCTGTCCAGCAGCAGGCGCACGTCTTCCGGTGCGAGCGTTTGCGGTGCAATGCCCACCTGCTCCAGCACGTGGCGATATAACGCGTGATCGAAGTCGTCGCCGCCGAGCGCGGAATCGCCGCCGGCTGCGAGCACTTCGAATACGCCTTTGGTGAGCTTGAGAATCGACAGGTCGAAGGTGCCGCCGCCCAGGTCGTACACGGCGTACAGACCCTCGGAACCGTTATCGAGGCCATACGCAATCGCGGCCGCGGTCGGTTCGTTCAGCAGGCGCAGCACATTCAGACCCGCCAGACGCGCGGCGTCTTTGGTGGCCTGGCGCTGGGCTTCGTCGAAGTAAGCCGGCACCGTGATGACCGCGCCGACGAGTTCGTCGCCGAGCGTGTCTTCCGCGCGCTGGCGCAGCGTGGCGAGAATTTCGGCCGACACTTCGACCGGGCTCTTCACGCCGTCGACGGTACGGATCTGCACCATGCCGGGTGCATCGATAAAATCGTACGGCGCGTTTTCGGCGCCCTCCACTTCCGCCTTGCCACGGCCCATGAAGCGCTTGACCGAGACGATCGTGTTGCGCGGATCGCTCGCCGCCTCGGCCTTGGCCGTGCGGCCGATACGGCGGCCACCCTTTTCGAGGTAGCGCACCACCGACGGCAGCAGCGCATGGCCCTCTTCGTCGGGCAGCACGTCGGGCACGCCGCTGCGTACGGCTGCGACGAGGGAATTGGTGGTGCCGAGATCGATGCCGACCGCCAGACGCCGCTGGTGGGGCGCCGGCGCCATGCCGGGTTCGGAGATTTGCAGTAGGGCCATCTGGATCTTCTCGGAGCCGCTCGGCCCCGTCCTGAATTTTCGCGTTGCTGGATGTAATGCTACGGCGCTTCGGTTCGCTTCTGGTCGCCATCGCCGCGCTGATGCCGGCGATTTACGATGCACAGCGGGCGCACAGCGCGCTCGGGTTCGCTAGTTTTCGAGCCGCTCGATCTGCGTGCCGATTTCCGACGCCACCCGCTCGATGAACATCAACTGCCGCACCGCCTCGCCCGCCGCCTGGTTCGCGCCGCTGTCGAGCAAGGCGCCGAGCTTGTCGAAACGCATGCGCTCTTCGTCGCGCAGTTCGGTGAGCAAGGCGTCGAGCGCGTCGACGTTTTTGGCCGCGGCCGCGTCTTCGATGCTTTCACGCCATTCCATCTGCTGCATCAGGAACGCCGGCTCCATCGCCGTATTGTTCTCCGCGCCGACGTCGATGCCGCGCAGATGCAGCAGATAAGTGGCGCGCGTCAACGGATCGCGCAGTGTCTGATACGCCTCGTTCGTGCGCGTCGCCCATTGCATCGCAATGCGCTTTTGCGCGTCGCCGGCCGCCGCAAAGCGGTCCGGATGCACTTGCGCCTGGACCGTGCGGTACGCGTGATCGAGCGCCGAAGCGTCGAGCGCGAATTGCGCCGGCAGGTCGAACAGGTCGAAGTGGCTGTCGTTCAGCGAGGCCATCGGATAGAAAAAGTCCGTTCAGGAAAGCGCACCGGAGTGCAGTCTAAAAACGCGGCTCGACGAAGCGGAGCACAGCGGCATAGGCGAATGCGCGGATCAAACTAAAAAGGCGGCCCGCGCCGCCTTTGATCCGCTGCACGCGGAAATATCCCGATCTATACGCGGAACGATTCGCCGCAACCGCATTCGTCCTTCACGTTCGGGTTGTTGAACTTGAAGCCTTCGTTCAACCCTTCACGCGCAAAGTCGAGTTCGGTGCCGTCGATATAGGCGAGGCTCTTCGGGTCGACAATGATCTTCACGCCGTTGCATTCGAAGACTTCGTCTTCGGGCGCGAGTTCATCTACGTACTCGAGCTTGTAGGCCAAGCCGGAGCAACCGGTGGTGCGCACGCCGACGCGCAGGCCGACGCCTTTACCGCGACGGTTCAGATACTTCTGGACGTGCTGTGCTGCCTTTTCGGTCAACGTAATTGCCATAGCGTTTCTCATTGCGCGGGCGTGCCGGCCGTTCGTCCGCCTGCTCACGCGCTGCTACCCTGCCTGCATCAAATATCGCTCGTGCCGGACGGCTGGTCTGAATTCGCGCCGTCCGCTTCGATTCACCTGAAACCGCGTTGCAACCCGCCGCTCGATCAGGCGTGCTGCTTTTCGTCTGCAACGACGGCTTCGCCGTGGCGTTGCTTGTAGTCGGCGACCGCTGCCTTGATCGCGTCTTCCGCGAGGATCGAGCAGTGGATCTTCACCGGCGGCAGTGCCAGTTCTTCGGCGATCTGCGTGTTCTTGATCGACATGGCCTGATCGAGCGTCTTGCCCTTCACCCATTCGGTGACGAGCGAGCTCGATGCAATCGCCGAGCCGCAGCCATACGTCTTGAACTTCGCGTCTTCGATGATGCCGTCCGCGCCCACGCGGATCTGCAGCTTCATCACGTCGCCGCATGCCGGCGCGCCGACCATGCCGGTGCCGACCGCATCGTCGTCTTTCGCGAAGGAACCGACGTTGCGCGGGTTTTCGTAGTGGTCCAGAACCTTGTCGCTATAAGCCATGATTAAACTCCTTGATCCGTTTCAACCTGCAATTTGCAATTCGATGAATTCGACTTCGTCCAGACGGCGCGTCAGTGCGCTGCCCACTGGATGGTCGAAATATCGATCCCGTCCTTGTGCATTTCCCACAGCGGCGACAAGTCGCGCAGCTTCGAAATCTTGGTCTTCAGCAGGTTGATCACGTAATCGACATCCTGCTCGGTCGTGAAGCGGCCCACCGTGAAGCGGATCGAGCTGTGCGCCAGTTCGTCGTTACGGCCCAACGCCCGCAGCACGTACGACGGTTCCAGCGAAGCCGACGTACAGGCCGAGCCCGACGACACCGCCACGTCCTTCACCGCCATGATCAGCGATTCGCCTTCCACGAAATTGAAGCTGATGTTCAGGTTGTGCGGCACACGCTTTTCCATGTCGCCGTTCACATACACTTCTTCCATTTCCGACAGGCCGCGCAGCAGACGGTCGCGCAGCATACGGATACGTTCGTTTTCCGTCGCCATTTCTTCACGCGCGATACGGAACGCCTCACCCATGCCGACGATCTGGTGCGTGGCCAGCGTGCCCGAACGCATGCCGCGCTCGTGACCGCCGCCGTGCATCTGCGCTTCGATACGGATACGCGGCTTGCGGCGCACGTACAGCGCGCCGATGCCCTTCGGACCGTAGGTCTTGTGCGCCGAGAACGACATCAGGTCGACCTTCAGCTTTTGCAGGTCGATCGCGATCTTGCCGGTGGCTTGCGCCGCGTCGACATGGAAAATGATGCCCTTTTCACGGGTGATCTCGCCGATCGCCTCGATGTCCTGGATCACGCCGATCTCGTTGTTCACCGACATGACCGACACCAGAATCGTGTCCGGACGCAGCGCGGCCTTGAACTTTTCGAGGTCGAGCAGGCCGTCGTCCTTGACGTCCAGATACGTGACTTCGAAGCCTTCGCGCTCGAGTTCGCGGCAGGTGTCGAGCACGGCCTTGTGCTCGGTCTTCACCGTGACGATGTGCTTACCCTTGCTCTTGTAGAAGTGCGCGGCACCCTTGAGCGCAAGGTTGTCCGACTCCGTTGCACCCGAGGTCCAGATGATTTCGCGCGGGTCTGCGTTGACCAGCGCGGCGACATTCTCACGCGCTTCTTCGACCGCGCGCTCCGCGTCCCAGCCATACGAGTGGCTGCGCGATGCGGGGTTGCCGAACTGCTCACGCAGGTACGGAATCATCTTGTCCACCACGCGCGGATCGATCGGCGTCGTCGCGCTGTAGTCCATGTAGATGGGCAGATGGAGAGTGTCGTTATTCATCAATTGCTCCGGGGACGTCATGTGCTCTGGCTTCTGGGTTCCTGATCAGGCTGCGGTGCTGCTTTGCACCATGCCTAGGAACCGGCCATGTTGAAAACGGAATTGGGCCCTTTCGGCGCCACGCGGACGGGTTCGACCGCCGGCGCCTCGTTGCGCCTGTCGCGCAACACAGCCGGCGACCCTTCGCGCGAACGCTGCTGATCGACCAGATCCTTCAGGGAGACCGAATCGAGGTACTCGACCATTTTCTGGTTCAGCGTGGACCACAGTTCGTGCGTCATGCAGTGGCCGTCGTGCTGTTTGGTGCCCTCGCACGAGCCCTTGCCGCCGCACTGGGTGGCGTCGAGCGGCTCGTCGACCGCGATGATGATGTCGGCCACGGTCACGTCTTCAGCGCGGCGGGCCAGATTGTAGCCGCCGCCCGGTCCGCGCACGGACTCGACGATCTCGTGACGACGCAGCTTGCCAAACAGCTGCTCGAGGTACGACAGGGAGATGTGCTGGCGCTGGCTGATACCCGCAAGCGTCACCGGGCCCTGCTCCTGGCGCAGTGCCAGGTCAATCATCGCCGTGACGGCGAAACGGCCTTTCGTGGTGAGTCTCATATGTGTGGGAACCGCAATTCTCGACAAGTTTTGTCAAGTATAAATACATGACCGATTTAGTCAAGTATCCCTATTGCGATTTGGGTCATTTGCTTAATTGTTGGATGGGGCTGCGCACTATCGTCGAACCCTGGTCAAACCCTACGCCTGCAAGTGGGGGCGCAACGCCGCGATCAGGCCGCGGCAGGCCGCCTCACACTGGTCCAGCACCTGCTCGAAACCTTCCGCGCCACCGAAATACGGATCGACGACTTCACGGGCGCCGCCCCAGCGGGCGTCCGCTTCGGGGACAAATTCCATCAGCAGACGAATCTTGTCGCGTTGGTCCGGTGCGCAGACCTGGCGCAACGCGACGACGTTTTTGTCGTCCATCGCGATCAGTAGATCGAAACGCTCGAAATCCACCGCCGCGATCTGGCGGCCGCGCAAGGCCGCGAGTTCGTACCCTCGCTGGCCAGCCGCATGTTGCGCGCGCGCGTCCGGCGGTTGGCCGATGTGCCAGTCGCCTGTGCCGGCGGAATCGATCAGGATGTGCTCCGCGAGCTTCGCTTCGACCACCAGACGGCGCATCACACCTTCCGCCGTCGGTGAACGGCAGATGTTGCCGAGGCAGACAAAGCAGATGGACACGGTTTTCATCAGGGGTTTTTTCAGGCGCGCGAGGCGCGTCGGCCGATGTTTATCAAGATAGGTGCCGAGATTATACAAAGCTCACCGAAATCTCGCCGGGCGCCGGCTCGCGGTGGTCACCTTCGGCACGGCGACGGCCATGCTCGCCAAACCGGTCGCGCTAGCCTTCGTGCTTACGACGCTTCCGCGAGCGGCACCGCGGCGGCGGCGCGCATGGGTTTTGCCGGCCGCGTCGAGGCGGCGTCGACCATGCCGTACGAGACGGCGCGCGCAAGCTCAGCCGTCAACTGGCCAGCGGCGAGCGGGGTTTGCGACGCGTGCGAGGCAGCGTCGCTGAGTATATGTAGACAGGCAGCCACAGCCAGCGGCACAACGATGGCGAGCGGCCAGTACGCCGATATTGCCTTTTTCATGATGTCGTTTCTTCCGATTGCGGGCGCATGGGTTTGTATTCCACTATGCCCAGTCGAAATCCTATAGGAATACGCAATCGGGAAAAACCCAACGCAGCGAGACAGATCGTTGCTCTCAATGGAACAGTCAATCGGCTGTTGTTGCAGCGCGCGCCGTTAGCGTGGTTCGTGGCATAAAAAAGAAATCCTTACAAACGCACACAAAGCCGCTGCGACGGATGGCGATAATAGCGGTCTTATTGATATAAGCCCTCGCACTGGTCCATCACATGAAACGCTTTGCACCAATCGCCTGCGTCACCCTTGCCGCCCTGCTGGGCGGCTGTGCGGTCTACCCGGACGGTACGCCGATGTACGGCAATGCCAACGGCGGATATAGCGGCTATGACGGTTACGACGGCTACGCCACCGGCGTGCCGGTCGTGCCGCAAACCAACATCTATATGGGTTATGGCAATTACTCCGGGCCGGGCTACTACAACGACGGGCCGGGCCGCTATTACGGACGCGGACCCGGCTATGGGGACTATCCCGACCGTGGGAGGCCGAACAATGGCAACTATGGAAACAACGGCAACCACGGCGATAACGGCGGCTCGCACGGTCAGCCGGGTGGCGGCGGTGGGTCGCACGGCGGACCGCCGCCCCAAGGCGCGGTGGGCGGCCCGCGGGGCCCCAGCGGATCAAATGCGCCTCGACCGGGGGCCGCCAACGCGTCCCCACCTCCGCCGCCGCAACAGGCTGGCAACGGTGGCGGTCGTGGCAACGGCAACAATGCTGCGCCCGTACGCGGAGTGCCGGGCCGCCAGTCCGGCCAGATGACGGATCACTGACGACAGAGCGCCGGGCGCAGCGGACGGACACCAGGCCCCACGTTCGCGATGTAATTGCGTAACGGCAAGCCCGGCGACGTTAGGCCGCTTCCAGGCTGCTCTGTATGAGTAGGCTTGGGAACCCCTGTGGAAGCGCGACCCAGCCACCGCGATGCTGCGATCTACGGCTCGCGCCCAATGCCACCAATCGGTGAGATACGACCGCACGCCCCCTCAGCAAAACCTGCTCAGCCAATATGGCTGCGCTGCGCGGCGTACAACTCCCTGAACGTCCGTCCGACCGGAGCGGGCATCTCCCGCGTATTGGTCCAACCGGCGCCGCCTAGCGGCAGCCGGGCGATTGACCGCTTCCTTCCGCCCATGCGCTCCAGCACGCGCACCGCCAGCTTGGTGAAAAGCGCGTAAGCGTCGGGATGCAGCGCCAGGAAACCCCACACGGCGAGCCCCGCGCGCTCTTTCCAGGGCCGCAGGCGCCGCTCCACCTGTTTCTCCCGCAGCTTGCGCAACAGATCCGATAAGGGAATCCCCACCGGGCACACGCTGTTGCACTCGCCGCACAAGGTCGCGGCTTGCGGCAAATCCAGCGCCTTGTCGATACCGACATAGCTCGGCGTCAACACCGAACCCATCGGGCCGGGATACACCCAGCCGTATGCGTGGCCGCCCACCTTCTGATACACCGGGCAATGGTTCATGCACGCGCCGCAACGGATGCACCTCAACATTTCCTGGAAATCGCCGCCTATCAACCCCGTGCGCCCGCCGTCGACGAGCACCACGTACATGTGTTCGGGACCGTCCTGATCGCCCTCGCCGCGCGGCCCGGTCAACACGGAAAAGTAGTTCGAGGTGGCCTGCCCGGTCGCCGAGCGCGGCAGCAGACGCATTGCCGTGGCCAGATCTTCGAGCGTGGGCAACACTTTCTCGATACCCGTCACGGCCACATGCACGCGTGGCATGACGGTGCACATGCCTTCGTTGCCCTCGTTCGTGACCAGCACGACCGAGCCGGTTTCCGCCACCACGAAGTTGCCGCCCGTCACCCCCATGTCCGCCGTCATGAAATGCGGACGCAGCATCTCGCGCGCTTCGCGTGTCATGTCGGTGATTTCGGTCAGGCGCGGCCGGTTGTGAGTCTTCGCGAAAAGATCCGCGATCTCGTCCTTATCTTTGTGGACGACCGGCGCGATGATGTGGCTCGGCGGCTCGTTGCCGTTGATCTGGAGGATGTACTCACCCAGATCCGTTTCGATGGATTGCACGCCCATTTGCCCGAGCACTTCGTTCAGGCGCATTTCTTCGGTGACCATCGACTTGGTCTTGATCACCTTCTTCACCTCGTGCCGGCGCGCAATGTCGCCGATGAGCCGCGCAGCCTCCTGGGTCGTCTCGGCGAACAGGACGGTCACGCCGCGCCGAGCAGCCTCGCGCTCGAAGGTTTCCAGCCACACGTCGAGATTGTCCAGCGCGCGATTGCGGCGCTCCTTCAGCGCGGCGCGCGTGGCCGGAAAGTCGATCTCGGTCATGGCCGTAGCACGGGCCGTGACGAATTTGGTCGACAGCTTGGTCAGGTTCTGCTGCAGCCGCTGGTCGGCGAGCTTCTGACCAGCGCGTGCCTTGAATTGCATGGATTGGACTTGCATGGCGGCCTTATGCGTAAATCGGCGTAAATCGGCGTAAATCGGCGGAGCCGGCAGGATCGGCGTAATCGGAAAAAGCACGCATGAAGCGTGCGTATCTGAACACGGCGGGGGTGCGGCAAGCCGCGTTACACGTCGCCGGCCAACACCTGTGCGATGTGCAGCACCCGCGTGGTCGCGTCGCCGGTACGCCGCAAGCGGCCTTCGATATTGAGCATGCAGCCGAGATCCCCGAGCACCACCGTGCCGGTGCCGCTCGCACCGATATTCGCGCATTTTTCGTCGACGATCGCCGTGGAGATATCGCCGTACTTGAGCGCGAACGTGCCGCCGAAGCCGCAGCAATGCTCGCAATCCTTCATCTCGTTCACCGTCACGCCGATCTGTGCCAGCAAGGCGCGCGGCTGCGCTTTCACGCCGAGCTCACGCAATCCGGAGCAGGAATCGTGATACGTCACCTGGCCCGCGAACTCGCCCGGCTGCAACTGCACCCTGGCCACGTTGACGAGGAAATCGGTCAGTTCGAATACCTTGGCGCGCAGCCGGCCGAAGCGGTTCATCAGTTCCGGGTCGTCGGCAAAAAGATCGCCGTAATGCGCGCGGATCATACCGCCGCACGAACCGGACGGCACCACGACGTAATCGAACTGTTCGAACTCGCGCAGGGTCTTCTCGGCCAGATCGCGCGCAATGCGCCGTTCGCCCGAGTTGTACGCGGGCTGCCCGCAACAGGTTTGGGCGGGTGGCACCACCACTTCGAAACCGGCGGCTTCGATCAGCTTGATGACCGAAAACCCGATCTCGGGACGCATCAGGTCGATCAGGCAGGTAACGAACAATCCGACTCGCATGAGCCCTCCTTCGGGAAAACGTCCCTGATTATCCGCTGTTTGGCGCACAATACCAACGGCCGGAGGGCATAGGACATACGTCAAGTTAAATTGGAATAGCGCCTCCAACCGCTTTCTTTTTTTTCACAATACGGGATACAATCAATTTCCGCTGTTTGACGCGTCAACCGATTCCTCCCATGAGCGATACGAACCCGGATCCCAAAACTTCGATCCAGGTGATCGAACGCATGATGCGCCTGCTCGATGCACTGGCTGCGCATAGCGACCCGGTCAGCCTGAAAGAACTCGCCATCCGCACCGAGCTGCACCCTTCCACCGCGCACCGCATCCTGAACGACATGGTTATGTGCCGGCTGGTGGACCGGTCGGACCCCGGCACTTACCGCCTCGGCATGCGCCTGCTCGAACTCGGCAATCTGGTGAAAGCCCGCCTGTCGGTACGCGACGCGGCGCTCACGCCAATGCGTGAACTGCACCGTCAGACCGGCCAGACGGTGAACCTGTCGGTCCGGCAGGGCGACGAGATCGTCTATATCGAACGCGCTTATTCCGAGCGTTCCGGCATGCAGGTGGTGCGCGCCATCGGCGGGCGGGCGCCGTTGCATCTGACTTCCGTCGGCAAGCTGTTTCTCGCCGCGGACGAATCCACCCGCGTACGGGCCTACGCCACGCGCACTGGCTTGTCAGGCCACACGCAGAACAGCATCACCGACCTGGCCAAACTGGAGCGCGAACTGTCTCATGTGCGCCAGCAAGCCTGCGCGCGCGACAACGAAGAACTGGAACTCGGCGTGCGCTGCATCGCTGCCGGCATTTACGACGACACCGGCAAGCTGGTCGCCGGCCTGTCGTTGTCGGCGCCGGCGGACCGTCTGCAGGATTCCTGGCTCGGCCAGGTCAGTCAGACCGCGCTGATGATCTCCGAGTCGCTCGGCTACCGGCCGCAACCCACGCAAGACCATTCGCCTAGCCATCACGCGTAAGCCGGCGTCCGGCGTTCGCGCACAAAAAAACGCCTCGCATTGCGAGGCGTTTTTTATGCAGGCCGATTCCGCGAACCGGCCACCGACGAACCGCTTCAGGTACCCGAACCGCCGGCGTCCGCGCTGGTAATGCGCGGCTGGTCGCCACCATTATCCAGCCACGTGCGCAGACGCGTTGCGTCCGCGAACCGCGAGTATTTTCCCGACGAGTCGAGCAGCACCATGATCATCGGGCGACCATGAATGGTCGCCTGCATCACGAGACACTCACCCGCTTCGTTGATGAAGCCGGTCTTTTGCAGACCGATGTCCCACGTCGGGTTACGCACCAGCGCATTCGTGCTGTTGTACGCCAGCGAGCGCTTGCCGGTGTACACCTCGTAGCTGTGATCGGTCGAGAACCTGCGGATCAGCGGATACTGATACGCCGCATTGACCATCTTCACGAGGTCGCGCGCGCTGGAGACGTTCTGGCTCGTCAAACCCGTGGGGTTTTCAAAGTGCGTGTCGGTCATGCCAAGCTGCCTTGCCTTCGCGTTCATGGCCGCGAGGAACGCCGGACGGCCGCCCGGGAAATAACGCGACAGCGCTGCGGCCGCGCGATTTTCCGACGCCATCAGAGCGATATGCAGCATGTCTTCACGCGAGAGCACCGAGCCCACCGACAGACGCGAGCCGGTGTTCTTTTCGTAATCGCGGTCTTCGTCAGTGACTTCGATCTGGTCGGTCATCGGCTCTTTCGAATCGAGCACCACCATCGCGGTCATCAGCTTGGTGATCGACGCGATCGGCACCACGGCGCGTGAATTCTTGTCGAAAAGCGGTTCGCCGGAGTTCTGATCGATCACGTAGGCGACGCTGGAGCGCAGCATGAGCGCGTCCGGCGTTTCGTGCAGGCCGAAAGCCTGGCCGACGCTCGGCGGACGCGGCTCGTACGCCACACGGCGCACCACGGAGTGGTGACGGCCATTCGACGTGTACGTTACGCGCTTGCGCTTGACGCCCGCGCGAGGCGCGTCGTCGTTAGCGGCTACGGTCTTTGCAGACGCAGCTTTCGACGCCTTCGACACCTTGGCAGGGGCGGCGGCCGGCTTTTTGGCCGCTTTCGCGTGTTTGGAGGTTTTTGCAGTTGCAGCGGGCGTGGCGGCAAAAGCGCTCACGGGCGTGGCGAACGCCGCTGCGATGACCATGGAGGCGGCCACCGACAGAGCGGTGCTGCGGGCCGCGCCGTGGATCACTTTTAGCGACGAAAACATGTCGGTTTTCATGGGTGTTCGGTAGGGAGCGGCGAGAGGGTTTCCGCAAGTGTAGTAAAACAACGAAAAATTAGCAATTTGAAGCACTTATACGCGCTCCTTAAACCGGCTTGTAAGCTCCGATCGCAAAAACACAAATAAGTGCCTCATCTCGATCGAAAAAAACGATCGCCAACGCGCTTCGCCTCGCAGCTGCCGCCATACGCCAGAATCGAGGTGATTCTTCCAGCATAACGGCAATTTCGAGACAACCTTGATCAGGGGAAATACGGTCAGAGCACCGGCGCGTCTGTCGCTGTCAGTGCAGAGGTACGGCGTTGGCATCATCCCACAGATTGTTAAACGTCCGCTGGGAACCGCCAACGCGCATTCGACCGGGTTCCAGCGTTAACGTTCCGTGACACTTTCCGGTTTACATGGATTTGCAACGTGGGCGTTTTGTTTTCGTTGTCCAATGTTAGCGGGTGCCTGCACGGCGCGCGACAGGAGGTAAAAAATACCCATCTGCAGCAATAAAACACGTCGAATATCCCGCACCAGTACGGTGCGGCGGCGAAATTGATCTACGTCATACGATCGTCATGCCTAGCGCATAACGTCTTGTTTTATCAGTAGTTTCTTAATATGGTGCGACGCACAAAAAGGACTTGACATTCGGTGCAGCCATCCTAAAATGGGAACCATTGCTGCGATGCACAAAACATCGCGGTCCGGCGGGGCGCACCAATGTGTCTCACCACTCACCCAATGCGGTCCGCACAGACAGACCGCGATCCAGGAGCGTAAACCATGACTCTGCTGACCCCTGAGCAATTCGCCGCAGCCCAGAAAGCCAACTTTGAAACGCTGTTCGGCCTGACGACCAAAGCATTCGAAGGCGTCGAAAAGCTGGTTGAGCTGAACCTGCAGGTCGTGAAATCGACGCTCGCGGAAAGCCAGGAAAATGCCCAACGCGCGTTGTCGGTGAAAGACGCGCAGGAACTGCTGGCACTGCAGGCAAGCCTTGCACAGCCGGTGGCCGAAAAGGCGCTGTCGTACGGCCGTCACGTGTATGAGATCGTTTCGGCAACGCAAGGCGAATTCGCCCGCGTCGCGGAAGCGCAATTCGAAGAGCAAAACCGCAAGGTCCAATCGCTCGTCGAAAACGTTGCCAAGAATGCTCCGGCCGGTTCGGAAACCGCCGTCGCCGTGATGAAGTCGGCCATTACCGCCGCCAACACCACGTACGAAACGGTCCACAAGGCTACCAAGCAAGCGGTCGAAATCGCTGAAAGCAACTTCAATGCAGCTGCAACGGCCGCCTCGAAGGCAGCTTCGCAAGCTGCTGCACAAGCATCGCGCTCGGCCAAGAAGGCAGTCTAAGCTTCCGTCTCACGCGTCAACCTGCAGGCATCAAACAGCGCCGGCACAGCTCATACGCTGTGCCGGCGTTACCGCAAGCAACAGCGTCGTGCCGTTGCCGCTCACACGGTGTTAATTGGCCGAACGCTCCGATACGTTGAATAGCGTATCGTTTGCCCGGCGCAAGGCCGGGATTTTTTTTCCCGCCACTGTCGTTGCGCGGTAACTGCCCGGCTCTGCTCTGCTGCTCAAAAAAAACGGCGCGTCCTTTGCGGAACGCGCCGTTTTTTGCTTTATCGGCCAGCCTGCATATGAATGCGGACGGGCCAAACCGCGCTACTTCTTTTTCTGCGGCGGCAAGTCGGTGCACACGCCTTCATACAGCTCGGCGGCCATGCCGATCGATTCGCCGAGCGTCGGATGCGGATGAATCGTCTTACCGATATCCGTTGCGTCCGCACCCATCTCGATCGCGAGACACACTTCGCTGATCAGGTCGCCGGCGTTCAACCCGACAATCCCGCCGCCGATCACACGATGCGTTTCCTCGTCGAACAGCAGTTTCGTGAAGCCTTCGTCGCGACCGTTGGCAATCGCCCGGCCCGAAGCCGCCCACGGGAACACCGCTTTGCCGTACTTGATGCCGGCCGCCTTCAACTGGTCTTCGGTCTTGCCCGCCCACGCCACTTCCGGATCGGTGTAAGCCACCGACGGAATCTGCAACGCGTCGAAGTACGCCTTCTCACCATGCGCGGCCTCGGCGGCAACGTGGCCTTCGTGCACCGCTTTATGCGCGAGCATCGGCTGACCGACGATGTCGCCGATCGCGAAGATGTGCGGCACATTAGTGCGCATCTGCCTGTCGACGTCGATGAAGCCGCGATCGGTCACCGCGACGCCCGCCTTATCGGCGCCGATTTTCTTGCCATTCGGCGTACGGCCCACCGCAACCAGCACAAGGTCGTAGCGTTGCGCTTCGGCCGGGGCCTTTTCACCTTCGAACGAGACGTGAATGCCGTCGTCTTTCGCTTCGGCTGCGGTGGTTTTGGTCTTCAGCATGACGTTTGCGAAACGCTTGCTGTTGTACTTCTCCCAGACCTTGACCAGATCGCGGTCCGCGCCGGCCATCAGGCCGTCGAGCATTTCGACCACATCGATCTTCGCGCCGAGCGTGGCATAAACCGTGGCCATTTCCAGACCGATGATGCCGCCACCGATCACCAGCATGCGTTGCGGAATCTGACGCAGTTCGAGCGCGCCGGTCGAATCGACCACGCGCGGATCTTCCGGAATGAACGGCAGTTTCACCGCTTCCGAACCGGCGGCGATGATCGCCTGCTTGAACTTGACGACTTTCTTGCCGCCTTCGGTCTGCACTTCCATGTGATGCGGATCGACGAACGCGCCGTTACCCGTCACGACTTCGACCTTGCGCATCTTCGCCATGCCCGCAAGACCGCCAGTCAGCTTCTTGACGACGCCCGACTTGAACTCACGCAGCTTGTCCAGATCGATTTGCGGCTTGGCGAACGTGATGCCGTGTGCGCCGAGCGCTTCGGCTTCATCGATCACGAGCGCGGTGTGCAACAGCGCTTTCGACGGAATACAGCCGACATTCAGACAGACGCCGCCGAGCGTCGCGTAACGCTCGACCAGCACCGTTTTCATGCCGAGGTCGGCCGAGCGGAACGCTGCCGAATAGCCGCCGGGGCCAGACCCGAGCACGAGCATGTCGCACTCGATATCCGCGCTGCCCGAATAGCTGCCGGCTTGCGGCGCGGCTGCTGCCGCTTTGGCCGGAGCCGGAGCGGGAGCCGCCGCTTGAGCCGCCTGCTGCGGTTTGGCCTCCGCCTGAGCGGGCGCTTTCTCAGCTTCTTTGGCCGGCGCCTTCGGTGCGTCTTTCGCGGGCGCCGCATCCGCCGACGTTTCGACGAGCGCGATCAGCGTGCCTTGCGAGACTTTGTCGCCAGCTTTGACGCGGACTTCCTTGACGGTACCGGCGGTGTCGCTCGGCACTTCGATGGAAGCCTTATCGGACTCGAGCGTCATCAGCGCCTGTTCGTTCTCGATGACGTCGCCCGGTTTGATATTGACTTCGATGACATCGACGTCTTTGAAGTCGCCGATATCCGGCACTTTTACTTCGACGAGACTCATTAGTGTCCCCTTCTCATATTGATCGTGATGAGACGAAGAACCCACGCAATGCAGCCCAAAAGCTGGCAGCGCTCTGGACAGAATCATCCTTTGCAGTCCGCCCAAGGACGCGCCTTTCTTTTGCCTACTTTTCTTTGGAAGACGCCCCGCAGGAAGTACCCTTGGGATGCAAAGAAAAGTAGGTGCCGCCCCGCACAGGGGCGACACTAATAGACCGAAAAGAAAGCAGGTTCTACAGAGAGACGCGGATAACAAACAAAAAACCCGCGCCCCGCGCAACCATCACCACATCAAAGAATCACACGCCGGAAATCGGCAAGAATCGCACCCAGATAAGCATTGAAGCGCGCCGCTTCCGCCCCGTCGATAACCCGATGGTCATACGATAAAGACAACGGCAGCATCAGGCGCGGCACAAACTGCTTGCCGTCCCACACCGGCTTCATCGCACCACGCGACAGCCCGAGAATAGCGACTTCAGGCGCATTGATGATCGGCGTAAAGTTCGTGCCGCCAATTCCGCCGAGCGACGAAATCGAGAAGCAACCGCCCTGCATCTGATCCGGCTTCAGCTTGCCTTCACGCGCGGCCTTCGACAGATCGGTCATTTCCTTCGCGATCTCGACCAGACCCTTCTTGTCCGCGTCGCGAATCACCGGCACCACCAGACCGTTCGGTGTATCGGCGGCAAAACCTACGTGGAAGTACTGCTTGAACACGAGGTTGTCGCCGTCGAGACTCGCATTGAACGTCGGGAATTTCTTCAGAGCCGAAACAACAGCCTTGATCACGAATGCCAGCATCGTGATCTTCACGCCGGCCTTTTCGTTTTCCTTGTTCAGTTGCACGCGCAGCGCTTCGAGTTCCGTGATGTCCGCTTCGTCGTTGTTCGTGACGTGCGGAATCATGACCCAGTTGCGATGCAGATTCGCGCCCGAAATCTTCTTGATGCGCGACAGCGGCTTCGGATCGACCGGACCGAATTTCGTGAAGTCGATCTTCGGCCACGGCAGCAGATTCAACTCGCCGCCGCCCGCCGCAGCCGGTGCCGCGGCACCCGCCGGCGCCGCACGCTGGCCGGCCATGACACTCTTGATGAAGGCAGTCACGTCGGCTTGCGTAATGCGGCCCTTCGGCCCCGTACCCCGCACCTGCGTCACGTCGACGCCGAGTTCGCGCGCGAACTTGCGCACTGACGGCGACGCATGGCTCGCGTGACGGGCGCCGCCTTCGCCAGCCGGAATCACGGGCGCCTGAGCGAGCGCCGACGGCGCCGCCGGAGCCGGCGACGGCGTAGCCGGCGCATCGGACGGCTGCTCGACAGCTTGCTGCTTCGGTGCCGGAGCCGGCGCAGCCGCGCCGCCTTCCGCTTCCACCACCACGATCACCGAGCCTTCCGACACGGTATCGCCAACCTTGACCTTCACTTCCTTGACGATGCCGGCAGCCGAGCTCGGCACGTCCATAGTCGCCTTGTCGGATTCGAGCGTCACCAGCGACTGCTCTTTCTCGACACGATCACCGACCTTCACGGCGACTTCGATCACGGGAATGTCTTTGTAGTCGCCGATATCCGGCACCTTGACTTCCTGCAGACCGCCACCGCCGCTCGCGGCGGGTGCGGGCGCAGCCGCGGGGGCGGCAGCCGGCGTCGGCGCTGGAGCCGGTGCCGGTGCGGCCGCAGGCGCCGGTGCAGCCGCGCCGCCTTCCGCGCCTTCCAGCACGACGATCAGCGAACCTTCCGACACGTTGTCGCCGACCTTGACCTTCACTTCCTTGACGACGCCGGCGGCCGAGCTCGGCACATCCATGGTCGCCTTGTCGGATTCCAGCGTAACGAGCGACTGCTCTTTCTCGACGGTGTCACCCGCCTTCACCAGCACCTCGATCACAGGAATGTCCTTGTAATCGCCGATGTCCGGCACCTTGACTTCGATCGCTTGACTCATTGTTAGTGTCTCCTGGGCCGCGCACGCACCCGGCCCCCGTCGAACGGGGGCGGGCGCACACGCCGTGGCACACGGGGAAGGATGCCTTAGACGGTCATCGGGTTGGGTTTGGCGGGATCAAGGTTGTATTTCCTGAGCGCCTCGGCGACGACCTTGCGTTCGATCGTGCCTTCATCTGCCAGTGCATTCAACGCGGCAACCGTGACCCAGTAGCGGTCGACTTCGAAGAAGTGGCGCAGCTTTTCGCGCGTGTCCGAACGGCCGTAGCCGTCCGTGCCCAGCACGACGAATTTCTGCGGCACGAACGCGCGGATCTGTTCGGTCAGCGCGCGCACGTAATCGGTCGAGGCGATGACCGGACCTTGTGCGTCCTTAAGCAGCTTCTCGACGTGCGAGAGCTTCTTTTCTTCCGTCGGGTGCAGCAGGTTCCAGCGCTGCACTTCATGGCCTTCGCGAGCCAGTTCGGTGAAGCTCGGCACGCTCCACAGATCGGCGGCAACGCCCCAGTCGTTCTTCAGCAGGTCGGCGGCGGCGATCACTTCGTTGAAGATCGTGCCCGCGCCCATCAACTGCACGCGCGGCGTCTTCTTGTCGGCCTCGGCCTTGCGGAACGCGTACATGCCCTTGATGATGTCGGCGGCCACCGAGTCACCCTGCGGAATCGCCGGGTGCTCGTAGTTCTCGTTCATCACCGTGACGTAGTAGTACACGTCTTCCTGTTCCGCGACCATGCGGCGCAGACCGTCCTGCATGATGACCGCGAGTTCGTAGCCGAACGTCGGGTCGTAGCTGATGCAGTTCGGCACCGAAGCCGCCCACAGCAGCGAGTGGCCGTCTTCGTGCTGCAGACCTTCGCCGTTCAGCGTGGTGCGGCCCGCCGTACCGCCCAGCAGGAAGCCGCGCGAACGCATGTCGCCCGCCGCCCATGCCAGGTCGCCGATGCGCTGGAAGCCGAACATCGAGTAGAAGATGTAGAACGGGATCATGATCTCGCCGTGCGTCGAGTACGACGTCGCGGCCGCGATCCAGTCCGACATGCCGCCGGCTTCATTGATGCCTTCCTGCAGGATCTGCCCGGTTTCCGACTCACGGTAGAACATGAGCTGGTCGGAATCTTCCGGCACGTACTTCTGGCCGTCCTGATTCCAGATACCGATCTGGCGGAACAGGCCTTCCATACCGAAGGTGCGCGACTCGTCCGGCACGATCGGCACGATACGCTTACCAAGCGCCTTGTCTTTCAACAGGATGTTCAGGATCCGCACGAACGCCATCGTAGTGGAGATCTCGCGGCCTTCGCCCGTGCCCTTGAGCAGCGGCTCGAATACCGACAGTTCCGGCACCGGCAGCGACTCGGCCTTCTGACGACGCGCCGGCAGATAGCCGCCGAGATCCTGGCGGCGAGCGCGCATGTACTCGAGTTCTTTCGAACCTTCTTCGAACTTGAGATACGGCACGTTGACGAGGTCTTCGTCGGAGATCGGCAGGCGGAACTGGTCGCGGAATTTCTTCAGCTGGTCCACGTGCAGCTTTTTCTGCTGGTGCGTGATGTTCATGGCCTGGCCGGCTTCGCCCATGCCATAGCCCTTGATCGTCTTCGCGAGAATGACGGTCGGCTGGCCCTGCGAATTCGACGCTTCCTGGAACGCTGCGTAGATCTTGTGCGGATCGTGGCCGCCGCGGTTCAGGTTCCAGATTTCCTCGTCGGACCATTCGGCGACCAGCGCCTTCAGTTCCGGCGTGTTGAAGAAGTGTTCGCGTACATACGCGCCCGACTCCGACTTGTACGTCTGGTACTCACCGTCGACCACTTCCATCATGCGGCGCATCAGTGCGCCCGATTTGTCGCGTTGGAACAGCGCATCCCAGCGGCTGCCCCAGATGACCTTGATGACATTCCAGCCCGCGCCGCGGAATTCGCTTTCCAGTTCCTGGATGATCTTGCCGTTACCGCGCACCGGGCCGTCGAGGCGCTGCAGGTTGCAGTTGATCACGAACACGAGGTTGTCGAGGCGTTCGCGGCCGGCCATGCCGATCGCGCCGAGCGATTCCGGCTCGTCCGTTTCGCCGTCGCCGAGGAAGGCCCACACTTTGCGGCCTTCGGTTTTCGTAATGCCGCGCGCCTGCAGGTACTTCATGAAGCGCGCCTGATAGATCGCCATGATCGGGCCGAGGCCCATCGAGACGGTCGGGAATTGCCAGAAGTCCGGCATCAGCCACGGGTGCGGGTACGACGAAATGCCCTCGCCGCCCACTTCCTGGCGGAAGTTGTCGAGCTGGTTCTCGGTCAGGCGGCCGAGCAGGAACGCGCGCGAGTACACACCCGGCGACGAATGCCCCTGCACGAACACGAGATCGCCGCCGTGTTGCGCGGACGGTGCATGCCAGAAGTGGTTGTAGCCGACGTCGTACAGCGTGGCAGCCGAGGCGAACGAGGCAATGTGGCCGCCGACGTTGGTGTCCTTGCCGGCGCGCAGCACCATGGCAATGGCGTTCCAGCGGGTATACGAGCGGATACGGTGTTCGAGATCCTGGTCGCCGGGAATTTTCGCCTGGCGCGAAACGGGAATCGTATTGATATACGGCGTGTTGGCCGAGAACGGCAGATGTTCGCCATGCACGCGGGCGAACTCGATCTGTTTCTCGATGAGATAGTGAGCGCGGTCGGGGCCCACAGCAGAAATCACGCCATCCAGCGCTTCAAGCCATTCGCCGGTTTCCTGGGGATCGTCGTCTTTTTCGGCGGCGACATATTTCATGACTTCGTCGGGTACAGCGGACATGCTCGTCTCCTGGATATAGAGGAACGCTCTTTGAACAGACGACGCGGACGAAGCACGGCCGCGGCAGCTTCGGCCGATTGTAATGACCGTCCCGACGTCCGCGCAACAAAATTTTCGAATTACGAGATTCATTCTCATAATGCGGAAAATTGTTGCGGCGCAACCTGATTTGACTGCCAATCGACGGATACGTCGGCTAGTTTGCGCCGAATAATGGCACTTTCAGCGCTTTTTTGCGCCATTTGCCAGCTTCCTGCTGCGCTACAATGCCACGCATGTTGACCGAACGGCTTTTCGCACGCTCGGCGCGCACCGCCGGTTCGCCGGCGGATTCGACGCCGTCCTCCCGCTGGCACCACGGACCGTGGTGGTCGAATTCCTATTTGCTCACGCCGCTCCTGTCGATCCTCGTTTTTCTGGTCGTCATGAGTCTGATTCTGTGGAGTCTGAACCGGCGCGAACAGCAGCAGCAGGAAGACACGCTGTATCGCAACGTCGCGTGGGCGCAGCAGCAGATCCGTCTTTCCATGACCGGCGCACAGGAACAGATCCAGGCGCTCGCGCGCGATCTGGTGGCCGGCCACGCCGATCCGCATTCGTTCCAGGTGTCCACCACCGACATCATGCAGGGGCATCCCGAGATCCTCTACATGAACTGGTACACGAGCCAGCAGCAGCCGCGCTGGCCCAATACCGCGCTGCCGGTGTTCGGCCAGCGGCTCGCGAGGCCGAACGACACGCAGATGGACGAAGCCGTCAAGGCCGCCTTTACCGAGGCGCGCAATACGCGCCGCCAGGTCTATTCGCCGCTCATTTATGACGACGTCGGCAACGGCTACATCACGCTGCAAACGCCGGTGTACCGCGACCGCGACTTCCTCGGCACGATCGCCGCGGTGTTCTCGGTGGAAGGCATTCTCAAGCACGACATTCCGCCGGAGCTTTCGGCGAAATACAAAATCTCGATCATCGATGTGAACAACCGCGAGTTGACCACCACGTCGACCCGCCCGCGCCTGCCGCGCGACATGTTCTACGATCTGCCGCTAGACCCGCCGGGCCAGGGCGTCTCCGTGCGCGTCTACGCGTTTCCGCAGATGACCAACTTCACCAACAACACCCTGGTGTGGCTGGTGGCGGGCCTGTCCTGTTTCGTGCTGTGGAGCCTGTGGAGCTTGTGGAAACACACGCGCCAACGCTTCGAGGCGCAGCAGGCGCTGTACGCCGAAGCGTTCTTCCGCCGCGCGATGGAAAATTCGGTGCTGATCGGCATGCGCGTACTCGACATGCACGGGCGCATCACCCACGTCAATCCGGCGTTTTGCCGCATGACCGGCTGGGATGAAAGCGATCTGGTCGGCAAGAATGCGCCGTTCGCTTACTGGCCGCGCGACGCTTACCCCGAAATGCAGCGCCAGCTCGACATGACGCTGCGCGGCAAGGCGCCCTCTTCCGGCTTCGAATTGCGGGTGCGCCGCAAGGACGGATCGCTGTTCCACGCGCGTCTTTACGTGTCGCCGCTGATCGACAGTTCGGGCCGCCAGACCGGCTGGATGTCGTCGATGACCGACATCACCGAACCGAAACGCGCGCGCGAAGAACTCGCCGCCGCGCACGAGCGCTTCACCACCGTGCTCGAAAGCCTCGACGCCGCCGTGTCCGTGCTGGCCGCCGACGAGGCCGAGCTGCTGTTCGCCAACCGCTATTACCGTCATCTGTTCGGGATTCGCCCGGACGGTCATCTGGAATTGGCGGGCGGCGGGTTCGATAGCGCACAGGCGTCGTCCGATTCGATCGATATGGTGGATACCTACGCCGGGTTGCCCGCCGCGGCGTTGACCGAAAGCACCGCCGATGCGCAGGAAGTTTACGTGCAAAGCATCCAGAAGTGGTTCGAAGTGCGCCGCCAGTACATCCAGTGGGTGGACGGCCACCTCGCGCAGATGCAGATCGCAACCGACATTACGACTCGCAAGCAGGCGCAGGAATTGTCGCGTCAGCAGGACGAAAAACTGCAGTTCACGAGCCGCCTCATGACGATGGGCGAAATGGCGTCGTCGCTCGCCCACGAGTTGAACCAGCCGCTCGCCGCGATCAATAACTATTGCTCCGGAACCGTCGCACTGGTTAAATCCGGTCGGACGACGCCTGACAATCTGCTGCCCGTGCTCGAAAAGACGGCCCAGCAAGCGGTGCGCGCAGGCATGATCATCAAGCGCATTCGCGAGTTCGTGAAGCGCAGCGAGCCGAAGCGTCAGGCCACGCGCGTCGCGGATATCGTCGCGGACGCCGTGGGTCTCGCGGAAATCGAGGCGAGGAAGCGCCGCATTCGTATCGTCACGGATCTGCGCGCGCGCCTGCCGGTGATCTACGTCGATCCGGTGCTGATCGAGCAGGTGCTGGTCAACCTGCTGAAGAACGGCGCCGAAGCAATGGCCGAAGCCCGTCCGAACGCGGTCGACCCGGTGATCCGCGTGGTCGTGCGGCTGGAGGGCGGATTTGTCTGCATCAGCGTCGTCGACCAGGGGCCGGGCGTCGACGAAGCAACAGCCGAGCGGCTGTTCGAACCGTTTTACAGCACCAAGTCCGATGGCATGGGCATGGGGCTGAATATTTGCCGTTCGATTATCGAATCGCACCGCGGCCGTCTGTGGGTGGTCAACAACGTCGAATCTGACGGCCACATCACAGGCGCCACGTTCCATTGCAGTCTGCCTATTGGAGAGCCTGACGGCCCGAGCAACGGCGGGTCACAGGCGCCGACACCACAAACCGTTACGGGAGAGCTATGAACAGCCCAGTCACCACACAGGAAACTGTCTTTGTCGTCGACGACGACGAGGCCGTGCGAGATTCGCTGCGCTGGCTGCTGGAGGCGAACGGCTACCGCGTGCAGTGCTTCTCCAGCGCCGAGCAGTTCATCGACGCATGGCAGCCGCACACGCATCCGGGCCAGATCGCCTGCCTGATCCTCGACGTGCGGATGTCCGGCATGAGCGGGCTCGAATTGCAGGAACGCCTGATCGCCGACAACGCGTCGCTGCCGATCATCTTCGTGACGGGTCACGGAGACGTCCCGATGGCCGTGTCCACGATGAAAAAAGGCGCGATGGACTTCATCGAGAAGCCGTTCGACGAAGCCGAGTTGCGCAAGCTTGTCGAGCGCATGCTCGACAAGGCGCGCAGCGAAAGCAGCAGCGTGCAGCAGCAGCGCGCCGCGGCAGAACGACTCGGCAAGCTGACCGCGCGTGAGCACCAGGTGCTCGAGCGCATCATCGCCGGCCGCCTGAACAAGCAGATCGCCGACGACCTCGGCATCAGCATCAAGACGGTCGAAGCGCACCGCGCGAACATCATGGAAAAGCTCAACGTCAACACGGTCGCCGATCTGCTGCGACTCGCGCTGTCGAACAAGCCGCAACCGGCGCAATAAGCCACACCCCGAGCCGCACCGCGGCGGCACGCCCCGAAGAAAATCCCCTGGGGTAGCCGCCGCCGGAAAAGTGGCCACGCATCAACGGCCGGACCCTCCACGAGTCCGGCCACCTCGCCGCCTCCCTCCTGTCATACCCCCTCGCTTTTTGCCTCGCCACCTTGCATGCCATCAACGCGACCTGCGTTAATTCGACGCATCCAGCAGGAAAATAATACGCATTACTCAGCAAATGCTTACACTATTGCGCAACAATTTCTTTCCTCAGACAAGATTGACGGACTGATGCGCACCCTTTAATTTACACAGAACTCCTTAGCGCATATCGCCGACGGCGATCAACGCGGGAACGACGTGCTGCAAAAATCAGCACGCGGTATCGCCTGGTGGTACGAAACAATCGGATCGGCTCGAGCGTTTCTTTTTCGCAGCATCGTGTCCGCCGAGCCGTTTGGCTGCCAACCGGACACCTGCTCGCCTCGCCACCTCCCTGCCACTTCCTTGCCACATTCCATCGCGGCGGAGCGACGCAGCGCGTGCTGCGCACGCACGTCGCGTCTTATAAACATTACCGGGAGGAAATCATCGTGAAACGATCCGGAGCACACCGCTCGTGTGTGTTGTTTGTCTGCGCCGTTCTTGCAGGGGCGCCGCTCGTTACCGGGCTGGCCACGCCGGGCGTCGTCCATGCGCAAGGCGTCTCGAAAATGTCGAACCAGCAACTCGATTCGCTGGCCGCTCCCATTGCACTTTATCCGGACGCCCTGCTCGCGCAGGTGCTGATGGCCGCGACTTTTCCGCAAGACGTGCGGGCTGCGGCCGCGTGGTCCAGATCAAACGCGAAGCTGCAAGGCGACGACGCGGTCAGAGCGGTCGCGGCCGAGCCGTGGGATCCGAGCGTGCAGTCGCTCGTCGCCTTCCCACAGGTGCTCGCCACGATGGCTTCGAAATCGGATTGGGTCACGCAACTCGGCTCAGCGTTCCTCGCCCAGCCCGGTGACGTGATGGACTCCGTGCAGCGTCTGCGCCGGCAGGCGCAAGCGGCCGGCAATCTGAAAACAAGTGCGCAGCAAACGGTCGTGGTCGAGCAGAGCACGATTCAGATCGTGCCGGCCAATCCGCAAGTGGTGTACGTGCCAACCTACAACCCCACGGTAGTCTATGGCGTGTGGCCTTATCCCGCGTATCCGCCTGTGTATGTTCCGCCGCCGCCCGGTTACACCATCGCCACCAGTTTCATGGCCGGTCTCGCGTTCGGCACCGGCGTCGCCGTGGCGAACGCGCTGTGGGGCGGCTTCAACTGGAACTCGCATGACGTCAATATCAACGTGAACCGGTACAACACGATCAACGTGAACAACCGCCTCAACGTGAATGGCAGCACGACGAACTGGAACCGCAACACCAACGTCAATCGAAATATCAACAATGCGAATTTCGATCGCAACCTGAACAACAACGTCGGCGGCATACAACACGATGCGTATCGCGGCCGCGACAACGCCCGCGCTCAGGCGCAGCAGACCCTGCAGAACCGCACGGGCCAGAATCTGGGCGGCAGCGCGAGCCAGCGCGTGCAAGGGATCCACCAGGGCGGCACGGCAAACCCCGGTTTGCAGAACCGCGCGCAGAACGTCAATCGCGACAATGCGCTGCGCGGCGCCGGCGACGGCAACACCGCTCGTGAGGATACGCAGCGCGGTCAGGCAAGCCGCGACGCGCTCGCGAACCGCGCTACCCAGCAACACACGGGAAGAGATAACGGCGCGAATGCCGGCGTACAGCAACGCACACACGGCGGTCCTGGTGCAGACGGCGGCGGCCAACAGCGAGCGCTGGGTGGTGCCGGCGCAAACGGCGGCGGCCAGCATGGCGGCGGTGCCGGGAATTGGGGCGGTGGCGCACTGGGTGGTGGCGGCGCAGGTGAGCGCCACTTCGGCCGCAATCGTTGAACAATAAAAAGGAGTCTCTGATGATGCGTTTACTTTCACTGGGCACGCTACGCGCCCACGCCCTGACAGTTGCCGTGGCCCTCGGCACCACCGCCGCGCTGCTCATCGCGCCGGTGCTGCTCATCAGCACGATCCCGGCCCATGCCCAGGCTGTCTATCCCAGCGCGAACGACGCCGCCAATGCATTCGTGGAAGCGCTCGCCCGCAACGACGAGGACGCACTCAAACATGTGCTCGGCAGCGATTTTCAACGCTTCATTCCGACTGAAGGTATCGGCGAGGACGACATTTATCAATTCCTCGGCGAATGGTCGAAGAACCATCAGATCGTCGAGGATCCGACGGCGGACAGGGGGCGCGTCACCGCGCATCTGACGGTCGGCTACAGTGGCTGGAACTTGCCGATTCCGCTCGTGCAAGCAGGCAACGGCTGGCGTTTCGATCTGCCGGCGGCACGCGACGAGATGCTGACGCGCCGCATCGGCCGCAACGAGCGTGCCGCTATTCTGACCTCGCTCGCCTATCTGGATGCGCAATACGACTATCGCAACCTGACGCAGCACTACGCGCAGCGCTTCGTCAGTACGCCGGGACAGCATGACGGCCTGTATTGGGCCACGGCGCCCGGCGAAGCGGAAAGTCCGTTTGGCCCGCTCGCCGCCACCATGCCCACCGGCATGCAGCCTCAGGAGGCCTACCACGGCTATCACTACCGCATTCTCGCGGCGCAGGGGCCGCACGCGAAGGGCGGCGCGCAGAACTACCTCGAAAACGGCGTGCTGACCAAAGGGTTCGGGCTGATCGCCTCGCCGGCCGAATATGGCAAAACCGGCGTGATGAGTTTCATCGTCAATCAGGAGGGGCAGGTGTACCAGAAGAACCTCGGGCCGCAGACCACGCAGGCGGCCGCGGAGATCAGGTCGTTCGATCCGGACTCGGGTTGGCAGGCGGTCCAGCCCTAGCACGATGGGTCGATAGCCGCGGCGGTAGATCAGTTGCCCCGGTCAATCGAGCCGGGAGTCCGCACGCGGCCCACCGGGCAGGGCCGGTATAATGTCGCACTTTGCAGCGCTGCTTAACCCCGATTCGCGCCGCGCGCTTTTCACGTGCCGCCCCATTCCCGCTGAAAAGCGCCATCGCGCGTGGCCCGCACGAGCGCCTGCGCGCTGCCCCGCTTTCCAAACTGCCCATCTCGACCCGACCATGACTGCCAAACTGATCGACGGCCTTGCCCTTTCCAAGACCCTGCGTGCCGACGTCGCCGCGCGCGCTGCCGCCCTCACCGCCCGCGGCCATCAGCCGGGCCTCGCCGTGGTGCTGGTCGGCGACAATCCGGCCAGCGAAGTGTACGTACGCAACAAGGTCAAGGCGTGCCACGACAATGGCCTCGGCTCGTCGTTCGACCGCTATCCGGCCGACCTGCCGGAAGCCGACCTGCTCGCGCGCATCGACGAACTGAACCGCGATCCGCTCATTCACGGCATTCTGGTGCAACTGCCGCTGCCGCCGCATATCGACAGTCACAAGGTGATTGAGGCGATCGCGCCGGAAAAGGACGTGGACGGCTTTCACGTCGCCAACGCCGGCGCCCTGATGACCGGCCAGCCGCTGTTCCGTCCGTGCACGCCGTACGGCGTCATGAAAATGCTCGCCGCTTACGACATTCCGCTGCAAGGCGCGAACGCGGTGGTGATCGGCCGCTCGAACATCGTCGGCAAGCCGATGGCGCTGCTGCTGCTCGAAGCCGGCGCGACCGTGACGATCTGCCACAGCAAGACGCGCGATCTGGCGGCCCACACACGCAACGCCGACGTGGTGGTGGCCGCCACCGGCTTGCGCAACATCCTCACGGCGGACATGGTGAAGCCGGGCGCGGCCGTGATCGACGTCGGCATGAATCGCGACGAAGCCGGCAAGCTGTGCGGCGACGTCGACTTCGCGGGTGTCAGGGAAGTGGCCGGCTACATCACGCCGGTGCCGGGCGGCGTCGGCCCGATGACCATCACCATGCTGCTCGTCAATACGATCGAAGCCGCCGAGCGTGAAGCGGCGGCAAACGCGTAAAGCGGAGAACGTCGGGCGCAGAACGTCGGGCGAAAGGCCGGTAGAGCGGAGAGCCGCTCCGCCGGCATCGAGACCTTTCGGCCCTGGCGTCGCGCCAAGGCATCGACCATGATAGACGCCACATCGCGCCACCTTCGCGCCATACACGCGCCGCATCTCAGCGCACGGCCTGATCGCTTGCCGGCATGCCGGCGGCTAGCGGCGTCGACCGGCGCGCGAGACGCCTGCGGCACCACTTCAGCACGGGCCGCTCCACGAAGTGCCACGACAGCGCCGCGCACAGCAGGATAAACGGCGCGGCGATCAAGACCGCCGCCACGTGGTTCAACTGCGGCGCGATATTCGCCACGCATTGCTGCACCATGAAGCCGTACAGATAGATGCCGTACGAGTAATCGTGATGCGGCACGAAGCGCCGCAACAGCGGCGTCGTGCCGAGCCACAGCACGCCGTACACGAAGGCCAGATAGAACAGCGGCTGCGCGCCGGCCGTATCGCGGAACACCAGAAACACCATGGTGAGCGCCAGCGCAGTCAGGCCGTTGATATCGATCCGCTCACGCCAGCCGTACAGCAGCATGCCCAGCATGAAAAACGGCTCCGGCCAGAACGAATAACCGCCGGGCGTTTCGCTGAAATCGCGCAAACCGACCTGCCAGTGCGACAGATTCACGCGCAGCACGAAAGCGGCGCACCCGAGCGCGGCTGCAAGCGCCACGCCGCGCGAACTGGACAGCAATCCCACCATGCCGGTCGCGAGCACGATCAGATAGCAACGCACTTCGAGCGGCAGCGTCCAGAGCGGTGCGCAGATGTCGACGGGAAAGCGGTTGTGCTCGAACACGCCGGGCAGCGCCCAGCCGGTTTTCAGCACGATGGTCGAGAAGTTGTCGAGATTGCCCCACGTCATGCCGGAGGCGAAATACTCGCGCAGCGGCAGCGTCGTGAAAAGCGGGCCGATGATGAACACCGTCACCAGCGAACCGGCCGCCACCGCCGGCCACAGGCGCGCAATGCGCAACACGGCAAAGCGCGGCACCGAGCGTTGCCGGTCGAAGCTGGCGGTCACCAGCATGCCGCTCAACAGAAAAAAGGCGTAGACGCCCAATGCGCCGAAACCGTCGAAACCGAGCGCGTTCTGAACCCAATCCGTGCTGCCGTCGGGCGCCTGGAGCAGATACGAATGGCCGTAGACCACGGCGACGGCGGCCAGCAACCGCACCAGATCGAAGTTGTTGCCCTTGCGCGATAGCGCATCCGAAAGCGGGTTCATCAATACCTCTTTACGAAAAACGCCGCTGACCGATAGCGGCACTCCACATTGCCGCATAGCAGCAATCGGAACCGTTCGCTTTCGCACAAAGCACAACGGCGTTTTTCGCCGCGCGGCGCCGCCGCGCCCGCCTCGCCTCGCCTCGCCTCGCCTCGCCTCGCGCATATTGCGGCGACATCTGATAATTTGTCTGTCGACGGATTGGAATCGGCACGTCCTGCCCCAATAATGTCTCTATCGGCTGCGACAGGGCGTCGCCGCGCGCGCCCGAAGACGTCCTCTTAAGGGACGCCCGTCCATGCACCGATTACCCGTTCACCCGCGTCAGACAGGAAGCCTCATGTCCACTACCGCCTCGAATCACGACAATCCGCTCCTCGATTTCTCCGACCTGCCGCGCTTTGGCCAAATCCGCCCCGAACACGTCACGCCCGCCCTCGATGTGCTGCTCGCCGACGCGTCCGCCGCCGTCGAGCGCGCCGCCCAGCCCATCACGCCTGCTTCATGGGCCGACGTGGTCGAGCCGGTCGAGCGCGCCACCGAACCGCTGTCGCGCGCCTGGAGCGTGGTCGGCCATCTGAACGCGGTGGCCGACACGCCCGAGCTGCGCGCCGTGTATGGCGAGAATCTGCCGCGCGTCACCGAATTCTGGTCGAGCGTCGGACAGAACCTCGCGCTGTACGAGAAGTACAAGGCACTGCACGCCAGCAGCGATTTCGAATCGCTGACCGGCGAGCGCAAGAAGATCCTCGGCAATGCGCTGCGCGACTTCCGCCTGTCCGGCGCGGAATTGCCGGAAGACCAGAAGCCGCATTTCGCCGAATTGCAGGAACGCCAGGCGGCGCTGTCGAAAGCGTTTTCGGATCACGTGCTCGACGCGACCAACGCATATGCGTATATCGTCGCAGCCGGCGACGAAGCGCAACTGGCCGGCCTGCCCGAAGACGTGATCGAAGCCGCCAAGGAAGCGACCGAGCGCGAAGGCAAAACCGGCTACAAATTCACGCTGCATTTCCCGTCGTATTTCCCGGTGATGCAGTACTCGGAGAATCGTCCGATGCGCGAAGCAATGTATCGCGCCTATGTCACGCGCGCCTCGGAACTCGGCCCGCAATACGGCAACGGCAAGCCCGAGTGGGATAACACCTCGGTGCTCGCCGAGCAGTTGAAACTGCGCGCCGAAGAAGCGCACATGCTCGGCTACAACAATTTCGCCGAAGTCTCGCTCGCGCCGAAAATGGCCGAGTCGCCCGCCCAGGTGATGAGCTTCCTCGAAGACCTCGCCACGCGTGCGCGTCCGCATGCCGAGCAGGACTGGAAGGAACTGCGCGAATTCGCCGCGAACGAACTCGGCATGAGCGAACTGCAGCCGTGGGACATGACATTTGCCGCTGAGCGTCTGCGTCAGAAGCGCTATTCGTTCTCCGAGAACGAGGTCAAACAGTACTTCCCGGAAGACACCGTGTTCAAGGGTCTTTTCAAGGTCACTGAAACGCTGTTCGGCGTGCGCATCCGTCGCGACAAAGCGGCCGTGTGGCATCCGGACGTGCGCTTTTTCCGTGTCGAGAATCAGGACGGCGGCCTCGTTGCACAGTTCTACCTCGATCTGTACGCGCGCGAAGGCAAACGCGGCGGCGCCTGGATGGACGACGCGCGCGGCCGTCACAGACACACGCACGGCGGCGTGCAAACGCCGGTCGCGTATCTGACCTGCAACTTCTCCGCGCCGGTCGGCGGCAAGCCCGCCTGCTTTACGCACGACGAAGTCATCACGCTGTTCCACGAGTTTGGCCACGGCCTGCACCACATGCTCACGCGCGTGGACGAGCTGGGCGTGTCGGGCATCAACGGCGTGGAGTGGGACGCGGTCGAACTGCCGTCGCAATTCATGGAGAACTTCTGCTGGGAGTGGGACGTGCTGAGCGACATGACCTCGCACGTCGAAACGGCCAAGCCGTTGCCGCGCGAACTGTTCGACAAAATGCTCGCGGCGAAAAACTTCCAGAGCGGTCTCGGCACGCTGCGCCAGATCGTCTTCTCGATGTTCGACATGCAACTGCATACCGGCTTCGATGCGTCCGGCACGAAGAGCGCCACCGAGCTCGCGAGCGAAATCAACGAGCGCTTCCACGTCGTGCCGCAGGCACCCTTCTCGCGCTGGCCGAATACATTCAGCCATATTTTCGCGGGCGGTTATGCGGCGGGCTACTACAGCTACAAGTGGGCCGAAGTGCTGTCCGCCGACGCCTACGCGGCATTCGAAGAAGCCGCGCAATCGGCCAGCGGCAGCGTGCTCGATCAGGCCACCGGCATGCGTTATCGCAAGGAGATTCTGGAGGTAGGCGGCAGCCGTCCGGCAATGGAATCGTTCAAGGCATTCCGCGGCCGCGAGCCGAATATCGACGCCTTGCTGCGGCACAACGGCATGACGCCGGGCGCTGCGCATTGATCGGTTGAGGTTGATACAAGCGTCGGCGCCTTGCATGGGCCGATGAAAGCCGGTGACCTGCTTGACGCAGGCGCCGGCTTTTTTGTTCGTGAACGTTGAATGCGCAACTAGGCGCGATGCAGCTTGAAATCCACCTCCGAAGGCCGGCCTTCGAGCGACAGCGCCGCACGCGCAGCCGGTGCGCGGCTGACCACCTTGCCGCGGCTCACCACCGCGAGACGCGCGGCGCGCAGGCGGATCGCCTCCACCGGATCGCGCGCGTCGAGCAGCACGAGATTGGCCGCGCAGCCCGGCGCGATACCGTAGCCCTCCAGACCGAGAATACGCGCGGCGTTCACCGTCACCGCGTCGAAACAGGCGCGCATGCCGTCGACGCCCGTCATCTGCGCCACATGCAAGCCCATGTGCGCGACTTCGAGCATGTCGCCCGAACCGAGGCTGTACCACGGGTCCATCACGCAATCGTGGCCGAACGCGACGTTGATGCCCGCCGCCATCATCTCCGGCACGCGCGTCATGCCGCGCCGTTTCGGATAGGTGTCGCTGCGCCCTTGCAGCGTGATGTTGATCAGCGGATTCGCAATCGCCGCGACGCCCGCCTCGCGCATCAGCGGCAGGAGCTTGCTGACGTAGTAGTTGTCCATGGAATGCATCGAGGTCAGATGCGAGCCGGTCACGCGCCCTTGCAAACCGAGCCGATGCGTTTCGGCCGCGAGCGTCTCGATGTGGCGCGACATCGGATCGTCCGATTCATCGCAATGCATGTCGACGCGTAAGCCCTGCTCCGCCGCGTACTCGCACAGGAGGCGCACGGACTGCGCGCCGTCGGCCATGGTGCGCTCGAAATGCGGTATGCCGCCGACCACGTCCACGCCCATCGCGATCGACCGCTTGAGGTTCTCGAAGGCGCCCGCGCTGCGCAATACGCCGTCTTGCGGAAAGGCTACCAGTTGCAGGTCGAGATACGGCGCGACACGGCGTTTCACTTCCACCAATGCCTCGACCGCGAGCAGGCGCGGGTCGCACACATCCACGTGGCTGCGGATGGCCAGCAGGCCGCGCGCGACGGCCCAGTCGCAATACTGCAGCGCGCGCTCGATCAGCGCTTCCTGCGTCAGGTCAGGCTTCAGTTCGCCCCACAATGCGATGCCCTCGAGCAGCGTGCCCGACGCGTTCACGCGCGGCAGACCGTACGAGAGCGTCGCATCCATATGGAAATGCGGATCGACGAACGGCGGCGTGACGAGCGAGCCCGCGGCATCGATTTCTTCGCGCGCACTGGCGGCCAGATTCGGTTCGACGGCGACGATGCGGCCCGCTTCGATGCCGATGTCGACCGGCTCTTTTTGTTGCGGCGCGGCGCCTGGGGACAGCATCGCGCGGCGGATGATCAGATCCATGTATCGCTCCCTTTGAGCCTTCCTGATTGATGACGATTCTATCGGCGTCAGAAAGCGCGTGCCGACGTTTTTATCCGCCGCCGTTGCGTCAACCCGTACCGGCGGGCGACGCGCGATCCGTACCGGCTGCGGGTCGCGCCGCCCGCCTATACTCGCCAGACAGACGGCCGATGCCGCGCCGTCATCCACTCATGGAGCAGGGACATGAAGACAATCGGCGTGATCGGCGGAATGAGCTGGGAATCGTCCACCGAGTATTACAAGCTTCTGAACCGCCACGCGAAGGCGCGCCTGGGCGGCCACCACAACGCCCGCAGCCTGATGCTCAGCGTCGACTTTGCGCCGATCGAAGCGCTCCAGCGCGCGGGCGACTGGAGCGCGCTCGGCCAGCAGATGGCCGACGCCGCGCGCCGACTCGAACAGGGCGGCGCCGATCTGGTGATGCTGGCGACCAATACGATGCATCGCGTGTATGAGTCGATCGAAGCGGCGATCGACGTGCCCTTCCTGCATATCGCCGATCCGACCGGCAGCGCGTTGCGCGCGGCGGGAATCGAACGCGTGGGCCTGCTCGGCACGCGCTATACGATGGAGCAAACTTTTTACACGGGACGCCTGCACGAGCGCTACGGCCTCGAAACGCTGGTTCCCGACCAGGCCGAACGCGCGGACGTGCACCGCATCATCTACGACGAGTTGTGCCACGGCAAGGTGAACGACGCTTCGCGTGCGGTGTATCAGCGAGTGATCGAAGCGCTGGCCGCGCGTGGTGCACAGGCGGTGATTCTCGGCTGCACTGAAATCACGTTGCTGATCAAGCCGGAGGATTCAGTAGTGCCCGTGTTCGATACGACCGCGTTGCATGCGCAAGCGGCGGTGGAGTGGGCGATCGGCTCGGCGTGAAAGCCGATGGGTGCGTGTGCTCCAGCGCGTGTGCGCGGACGAACGCAAACCTCGCAGCAAAGCCATCAGCAAATTGGCGCGCAAAGGGCTTGGCCAATCGTTCCGCCACGGATTGCAAGTCGGTTTTCTCCGCTCGTCCCATGCAGTCACTTTGCGCCAGTTAAACGCGAGCTCCCACAAGGAAATTTCCCACACATTTTTGTGATTCTTCTGATGGCGCAAAGGGTCGGCTTGCGATCCAATAGCTCTTCCGATCTGTCTTTCGACACAATTAATAAGGATGACATATGGATTACGTCTGGACGACATACGCAGAAGGCGCGCCTGCCTACGCTTGCGGACGCACCAATCCGTTTCCCCACCCATGCACCACCTGAAGTGACGTGAAGCGATGGATCCGCGACTTCTTGGGTACTACAACGCCGAATTGCTGTTCATGCACGAACTGGCGCAGGAGTTCGCGAAAGCACATCCCAAGGTCGCGAAGCGCCTTGGCATGCAGGCGGGCGAAGTCGGCGATCCCTTCGTCGAGCGCCTGCTCCAGTCTTCGGCCTTTACGACCGCGCGCATGCAGATGCGCCTGGATCAAGCGTTCGCGGAATTCACACAGCCGCTACTGCAAACCGTCTATCCGAACTATGTCAGCCAGATTCCCTCAATGGCTGTCGCGCGCATGTTTCCGCTCGTACGGGGCAAGCAGTCCGCTAACGGAACCACGGTGCCGCGCGGCACGGCTTTCTTCTCACGCGTACCCGACGGTGAGCTGACGGCCTGTGAGTTCCGCAGCAGCCAGGACGTAACGCTCTATCCACTGGAGATCGCGCAGGCACGGCTGACCGGCATCCCGCCGGATATCCCGGAGCTCGGCCGCTATATCACGCCAGAGGTGCAGATACAGGGCGCGTTGCGGCTTCTTCTGCGAACGATCAATGGCGCACCGATCTCGAGCCTCGCGGGGCTCGAACGGCTGCCGGTCTGTCTCGCGGGCAACGAAGCCGCTGCTTCACACCTGTTCGAACTGATCCACGCAGCCGGCGTAGCCACCGTTATGGGCGTACCCGGCGAACTCGCGACCGGCACGCTGCATGTCGTCACAGCTGACGCGGTCGTTCATGACGCACTGGAACCGGAACAGAGCCTGCTGCCCGCAGTCCCTCGCAAGTTTCACGGGCATAACCTGATGCAGGAGTATTTCGCCTGTCCCGCACGCTTCTGGTTTTTCACGCTCACCGGCCTCGGCAAAGGGCTATCAGCCATCGGCGGCAATGAGGCTGAAGTCATCGTGCTGCTTGACCGGTCTGTGGACGGGCTGGCGCAGACGGTCGACGCGTCGCACTTCGCGCTGTTCTGCACGCCTGTCATCAACCTGTTTCCGAGGCGCACCGAGTGGCTGGAGCTCGACGCTCAGGCAACCGGGCACCGCCTCGTGCCCGTGGCCAAATTTCCCCGCGACTACGACGTGCATTCGGTGTCGCGTGCCTGGGGGCAGGTCTCGGAAGACTCCGAAGCGCTGCGGCTCCAGCCGCTGCATGCACACTACCTGGACGACGAGAACCACGGCGGGCACCGCTTTACGATTCGTCGCGAACTGAGCCGCCCGCTCGACGAAACCCGGCACTACGGCACCCGCCGGGCGTTTACGGAAACACGCGCCTTTCTTTCGCTGGTGGATGAAAACGGACTGCCCAGTACCGAAGGCATCCGCAATATATCGCTCGAGGCGCTACTGACCAATCGTGACCTGCCATGCGTACTGCCGTGCAACGGCGTGAACGACCTGTCCGTGGCGAGTTCGATTCCCCAAAGGAGCATCGGCCTGCTGCGCGCGCCGACAATGCCACGCCCGCCGCTCGCGTGCGGCGATCACGCGTGGCAATTGATCGGGCAACTCAGCTTCACCTACGCGGCGTTCGATAGCAGGCCGGATCATCCGTGCGCGGGCGATGGACTGCGCAAGCTGCTGGCGTTGTACCTGGGCAGCGAATCTCCCGGGTTGCGCCGTCAGGTTGCGGGGTTGGTGGGCGCAACCGCAACGCCCGTCAACCGCCGCCGGGCGCTTGACGGCCATCTCACGTTCGGCCGCGGGATCGAATGCGAGCTGACTTTCGACGAAACAGAGTTCGACGGCATGAGTCCGTACACGCTTGGACTCGTACTCGAACGCTACGTGGCACGTCATGTATCGCCTCGTTCGTTCACGACGACCGTGTTGCGCTCGAAGCAGCGCGGGCGTATCGGACACTGGCCACCGCGCTCCGGCACGCGTGACGCGGCGTGACGACCTCGTCTCACCGCGCCTGACTGACCTCGCACATGAGTTGCTGATGATTGGAGTCGCTGATGTCCTGGTTTAAACAGCCGCGCACGCTGGAAGTTACCGGCAAGGCGCTGCCGCAATGGGCGGGCGGACCGCTGTTCGTCGTCTGCCGGCTGTCGGGAAAGGAGAAGCTCGGCCGTCTGTATGACTACGACGTCGACGTGAGCACCATCGATGACGCGGCGCTCAGCGTTATCGAGGCGCAGCAGTTGGTCGATGTCGATGCGCTGATCGGCAAGGAAATCACCGTCCGCATCGCCATCGAAGGCAGCGGGACTGCGGAGCCAGGCCGCACGGGCGGGGCGGAAAACTTCGGCGCGCACGTGCGCAAGCTGACAGGCCTGATCGTTTCGGCGCAGTGCGTCGGCGCGGATGACCGGCGTGCGTTCTACCGGCTCAGGATTCGCCCCTGGCTATATCTCGCCACGTTGAACCGAGACAGCCGGGTCATGCAAAACAAGGACGTGACAGAGATAACACGGGAGGTACTGCTGAAATACCCGTACCCGTTCGACATGCGTCTGGCCGGTCCCGGCGCGGCGCGGCGCCCCTACCCGAAGCGCGAATATCAGCGACAGTGGTGGGAGTCGGATTTCGCATGGCTGTCGCGCTTGTGGCAGGAATGGGGCATCACGTTCTTCTTCAGCGAGAGCACTCTGGTTCTGTGCGACTCACCCGGCGGCTATAAGAAACACCCGGCCGCCTACCAGACGCTGCGCTTTCTCGACCGCGACGGCCAGCGCATCGACGAAGAACATGTCCACGCCTTTCGCATCGCCCGGCAACTTACAACGGGCCAGGTGACGCTGGTCGACTACGACTACACGCAGTCGCTTGCCGACCTTGCGGTTGACGAGGCGAACCCTAGCCAGCGCTCATTCGACAACGCCGAGGAATACGCGTGGGGCGACTATTCGCAGCCGATGGAAGGACCGAACGGCGTCAATCCTTCGTGGCGGAACGATCCCGACTTCGACAGCAGGCACCTCGCGCGCGTGAAAGTCGAGGCGCACCGTTCGAAGAGCCTGCGCGCGAAAGGCAAAGGCAACCTGCGCGGACTGATGACGGGCTATACGTTTGCGCTCGAACGCTATCCGCTGACGCCCGGCAACGGCGAGTATCTGGTCGTGTCGACCGACACCAAGATCGTCAACAACGACACTGTCACCCAGCACGGCGGCTTAATCCGCCAGTACCACTGCGATACGAGGTTTACGGCAGTACCCGCCGCGACGTTCTTCCGTACGCCGCAAAAAGCGCGGAAGCCCCGCGCCTATGCCGAGGCGGCCATCATCACGGGTTATGGGGAGGAACCAACCTTCTGTGACCAGTATGGGCGCGTCAAAGCTCATTTCGTCTGGGACAGGATCGGTGCGAAAAACCAGGACGCAAGCTGCTGGCTACGGGTCGCGTCGCCGTGGCATGGCGCCGAACACGGCGCCATGTGGCTGCCACGCGTCGGACATCATGTACTGGTGGGCTACTACGACAGCGACCCGGACCGGCCCTACATCATGTCCGAGCACACGACCGAGTTGCATCAGGCGCCGTGGGCCTTGCCGAAGAACGACGCGCTGTCGGGCTGGCGCAGCCAGGAACTGAAAGGCCAGTCGGCGAACAGTGTCGTGACGGACGACACGCCCGGACAGTTGCAGGTTCAGGTGGCAAGCGACCACGCGCAGTCGCGGCTCGTGCTTGGCTATAACACGCGCATCGACGGACATGAAGGACGCGACAACGCGCGCGGTGAAGGCTTCGAACTGGCAACCGAAGCACATGGCGTCGTGCGTGCAAATCGGGGCATCCTGGTGACGACCGAAACGCGAGCCGGAGCAATGTCGCCCGTCAAGGACATGGGTGAGACCGTACAACGCCTGACGCAGGCGCGCGAGCAGCATGAAGACCTCGCGCAGCTTGCGCAGCGGCACAACGCGCAACCCGCTGAAGCGAACCAGAACGACGCGACCGGCGCGATCGGCACACAGAACAACGCGATCAAAGGCGGTACAAGGATCCGCGAAAATCCGTCGCCGGAAATGACCCGTCCCGACCTGCTAATGGCAAGCAGCGCGGGCATCGCGACCTCGGCAGCCGACAATACGCACATGGCAAGCGCGAATGATCACGCAGTCACGGCGGGCCGCGATGTGAGCGTGTCGTCGGGGCGGTCGTTACTCGCCTCGGTGCGCGGCGCGATCTCCCTGTTCGCTTACCACCTGGGCATGAAGCTGATCGCGGCGAAAGGCAGGATAGACATCCAGGCGCAAAGCGATGAGCTGGCGCTTGCGGCGCTCAAGGACGTTACCGTTAGCAGCGCGGACGGCAAGATCATCCTCACCGCATCGAAGGAAGTCTGGATTGGCGCCGGCGGTTCGTACATTCAGATCAACGCAGGCGGCATTATCAACGGCTCACCCGGGCCGATTCTCGAAAAGACCCCTTCCTGGGAAAAACCGGACGCATCGTCGATGCGCGCGCCACTGCCAGTCCTTCCGCTCGCCCCGCTCGCTCAGAATCCGACCGACATTTATACGCAGATGTTCGACGTCGGTACCGTTGTCAGGAATCGTGGCATCGGCCCCAAACTGGCTGACCGTCCCTATCGCATTTATCTACCGGACGGCACGATCCAGCAGCAAGGCATGCTGACGGACGGGGCCACGCTGGCCGTTACCACGTCGGTATCGACCAAGGTGAAGTGCGAAGTCGGCGCGGGCGACTGGCGCATCGCGGAGGACGCTTACGACCACGGCGAGTCCGACGGTAGCGACACGTCTGCGTGAGCGCGCATGCAAACGCAGAACGAACTGACTAGAACCTATGGCCCATCACCAGCATCCAGCAAGCCAGCCGAAGGCATCGGCCGCCCCTTACGTGCAAGTTACCCTCGTCTTTCGCGATGTTCTGCAAAAACCCATTGAAGGGCTGTCAGTCCAGATCAAGGCCGGTACGGGCGCGCAGCCCGCTCCCCAATGGACGACAGGAGCGGGCACAGACGCCGACACCGCATCCGCACCGGCCGTTCCCCTCGCACCCGTCTCTACGGCGCCGCCGCCCGCGGTTGCGAACAGCATTCAGGCAACAACGGACAAAGACGGCTATGCGGTCACGATTCGCAATGCCGCACGCAACCAGCAGATTGATGTGCTCGTGAAGAACCGTCGCGGCGAATTCGTCTGGAAGGCAACGGTTACGCCGAAGAAGGACATCAGCGTATTCACGGTCACGAGCCCTGAGTACCACCTGGAAGCCACGACGAAGCTGACGCCCAAAGAGGAATTTGAGCAGGATCTGAATCTTCCCTTCGTCAAACCAGGTGAAGTCATGACGATCGAGCGGCTCGTGAAAGAGTTCGGGCCGTATATTGGGTGGTCGCAGAAAGTCACCGAGCAGGGCAAGGTTAAAAAGGATACCCCGACTCGCCATAAGGAAACCACTGTCGACGACAAGACGAAAAAGAAAAAGACGACCGTGACCATCGAACACCACTACAAGGTTGTCGATACTGGCAAGCCGGCCACTGTCGCATTCAACGTACTCGGTTCAAAGCTCAACTATCCCAAAACGCTGGAGATAAGCGAAAGGAAATACGCCGAAGCCGCGAAGGCTCTCGGTTGTGAGGCGGCGGCCATCAAGGCAGTCGCGATGACCGAAAGCCAAGGGGCAGGGTTTTGCGACAACGGATTACCTAAAATTCTCTACGAACGCCACGTCTTTTTTCGATCTCTCCTGCCAAAGGACAAGCAAAATGAAAAGACGAGTTTATTAAAGAAGGAAGCCAATCCCTTCCCCGCATTTCCTAATCTTTGTCTGCCCATTCCAGGAGGATATACGGCTGGGGAAACTGACGACCGTGGCTGGTCGCATAGCGACGAGAAGGTAATGCATCAATATGAACGCTTTATTCAGGCATGCGCTTTGAATCGTGACGCCGCGATAATGGCATGTTCATGGGGAGCTTTTCAGGTACTGGCCTTTTTCTACAAAGAATTGGGGTACACAAGTCCCACGGAATTGGCCAACCTCGCCATGCAGGGCGTTGATGAGCAATTCGATCTTTTTATTGCCTACGTCAACATGAACGATTCAGCCAAAAAGGCCCTGAAAAAGAAGGACTGGAAGTCTTTTGCATATTATTATAATGGCCACAGCTATCCTAAAAAATATCCGGATAAGATGAGCAAATTTTATGAAAAATTCAAATAGAATATTTTTTATATTTATTACACTCTGCCTCATTATGCCTTTCTGCCGGATGGCAACAGCAGGTGTCGCGACAACATACGACGAACTGAATTTAGTAACATATCAGTCGGGACAGGATATCGTCGGTTATTACCGCGCTCACGAGCCTCCATTCTCGTGCGAGTTCCTGTTTATGGCGAATCGGGATCATGGAGTAAAAAGTGCGGACGGAACAGAGGCGTTGCAAATGAAAACGTTCGATTTCGTTCCTTATAAAAATACCTTCTCTTATGCTCAGCGTGACCCACGGGCAGAAATCGGCGGAACGCTATACCTGCGCGACAATGAAATCGCCCTGAAAACAGATCATCCACACGGAGGATGTCAGAGTGCAGCGGGATTATTCAACGCGGCGCCCGGAGAACGCGGGGGAAGTCAATATTCGGCGACCAAACGGTTCGACGCGGTCGGCATCGCCGTTTCCGTCGAGAAATCCTATTTTTATGAAAAACCGGGTATTGGCAGACGGCGACAATATATATTGCCAGGAGATCTTGTCACACTACTTAGCCGACGCAATGGTTATTCGTATGCGCGGTACGTTAATCCCGATATGGCGATTGATGAAACAGACTCCCGCAAGGTCGTATCAGGATGGCTTCGCAACAGCGATCTGGCCAACCCCTTCCCTGCTTCTCCGGCAATCGAGTTGATGCGGAGTAGCAAGAAAGAGCGGCGAGATAATGACTGATTCGGTCCGGCTCGGATGGCGCCATCGTGGGTTCAGTGCACACCTCGGCATTTTTTAGAAATTTCGCATCTGTCATGATGAATTGGCCAAAAAAAAGCTTTGATTGCCTTGCGTGCGGGGCAGCGGTTCGACCTGCCCCGCACGCCGGTCAGACAACCCGTCAGACGAGCCGCGTCAGACTTGAAACATCGGTGTTGCTGACGCGTGGCGCGCCAATGTTTTACCGAACCCAGGGGCATGCTCTCGTTGCAAGCTTCACGCTCTGTCGAGCCCGCGAGCCATGCGACCGAACAGCAGAAACGTCGCGAACAAAGGGCAGCCGCAGCCGATTCATGGAAGTATCGCGGAGGGGTTTCGCAGACACGCTGGAATTGAGAGAGGCACTAACCGGCGACGCGACAAACGAAGCAAGACAAATCTTTGCGACGCTAACAGGACCGATCGAACTGGAACAGAGGGAAGGCGCTCACTTCGCGCCTTATGACGACATTTCCGAACGGCTGCTCGTCTGTGCTGCCGGAAATGTGTCTTTTGTGTTGGTTGCGGGGGTAGGATTTGAACCTACGACCTTCGGGTTATGAGCCCGACGAGCTGCCAGACTGCTCCACCCCGCGTCAGAGAAAACGGATTGTATAGAGATGTTCGCAATACGTCAAACAGTCGCACGAATTATTTCGCGCTCGTGAAATGACTCAAAGATCCTGGACCGTTGCGCCTTCCACTTTACCGTCGATGATATCCGCGCCGTACTGGCTCGCGCTGCGTTTAGCCACGCCGAAATCGGAGAACGTGGCCGGCAGCACGAGACGAAACACGCGGCTCGCCGTCGAGCCGCTGATCGCGCCAGGCCGGCAGACGCGCACCGCGACGTCGTAACCTTCGGCGTGACGCTTGTGGCCGTCGAATTTGTCGAACGTCCGCGAAAACACTAGCGGGTGCACTTCGAAGTCCTTATAAAGTGCTGGGTAAAGTTCAGCCATGATGCCTCCCCGATGCGCAAGAGTGCGAGTGTGTGTGATCCCACTATACGCCGCGGCACGAGCGATCCGCCCTTTTATTTTCTATGCCGCGGCGGGGCCATTTTCACGGCCCCTCTTTCGCGCGATAAGATGCGGGACTATTGGAATTACGCAAGCTGGAGAGAATGCCATGAAAATTGCCACCTGGAACGTCAACTCCCTCAAAGTCCGCCAGCAACATGTGATCGACTGGCTCGAAACCACCGGCACCGATGTACTGTGCCTCCAGGAATTGAAGCTGCCGGACGAAAAATTCCCGCGCGCCGAACTCGCGGAGAAAGGCTACCGGAGTTGGTTCGCGGGGCAGAAGACCTATAACGGCGTCGGCATTCTGGTGCGCGACGGCCTGACGGTCGATGAAAGCAGCATCGTGCGCAACATTCCCGGCTTCGAAGATCCGCAGCAGCGCGTGATTGCCGCGACCATCGAAGACACGCGCGTTATCTCCGCCTATTTTCCGAACGGCCAGGCGCCGGGCACCGACAAGTTCGCGTACAAGCTGCGCTGGCTCGCCGCGCTGCACGACTGGATCGCGAGCGAGATGGCGTTGCACCCGAAGCTCGCGCTGCTGGGCGACTACAACATCGCGCCGGAAGATCGCGACGTGCACGACCCGAAAGCGTGGGAAGGCCAGAATCTGGTGTCGCCCGAAGAACGCGCCGAGTTCGTGCGGCTGATCGGACTCGGCCTCGTCGACGCGTTCCGCCGGTTCGAGCAGCCGGAGAAGATCTACTCGTGGTGGGACTACCGGATGATGGCGTTCCGCCGCAACGCCGGGCTGCGCATCGATCACATTCTGCTGTCGAAAGCGCTGGCCGAAGTGTGCTCTTCGTGCGACATCGACAAGGTGCCGCGCAAATGGGATCAGCCGTCGGACCACGCGCCGGTCGTCGCGCAACTGGGCTGACGGCCGGCTGGTTGAACCTCGCACGCTGAGCCGTTGCGCTGCTCGCTGTCACCCAGGCAAGACCACAAGAACTCGAGGACGAGGGCGTCCTGCGCCGCCATGTGCAAGCCGTCCGCCGCTCCGTGGCCGCCCTCCTTGTCCTCGAAGTACCAGACGTTGCCGGCGCCGAGCGCCTGCATTCGCGCGGTCATTTTTCGGGCATGGCCGGGGTGCACGCGGTCGTCGCCGGTGCATGTCGTGAACAGCACGGGTGGATACGTGCGCTCAGCCGACAGTTGATGATAGGGCGAATAGGCGGCCAGTACCCTCGCCTGCTCGGGGACATCCGGATCGCCGTATTCTTCGAGCCATGACGCCCCGGCGTGCAGAAAATGGTAGCGGCTCATGTCCAGAAGCGGCACCTGGCTGACCACGGCGCCGAACAACTCGGGCCGTTGCACCATGCACGCCGCCACCAGTAAGCCACCGTTGCTGCCGCCCCGGATGCCCAGTTGCGCCGGCGTCGTCACCCCAGTATCGATGAGCGCCTGTGCGACAGCGATGAAATCGTCGAACGCGCGCTGGCGGTTTGGACCCATCGCCGCAGTATGCCAGGCGGGCCCGAACTCGCCGCCGCCGCGAATATTCGCGACCACGTAGACACTGCCGCGCTCCAACCATCCGACACCGATCCCGCTCATGTAGCCCGGCGTCAGCGCGATTGAAAAACCGCCATAGCCGTTTAGCAGACACGGGCGCGTTTGCTGTCCGGGCTCACGCGGCCCGATCAGGGTATAGGGTACCCGGGTGCCGTCTGCCGAGATCGCATGGGCGCGCGTCACGGCGAAACGCGTGGCATCGAAACTGGCAGGGAATTGATCGATCAACTCCCACTGCGAGAGATCGTCCTGCATCAGATCGACAATCCAGCAGCCGCCGGGCTGAAGATAGTCCTCGACGCCGACATAGGCCTCGTCGTCCATGGTCGGCTCGATCGGCGAAACACCGATCTGCGCGTTCTCCGGCAATGGAAACTCGCGCGAATCCCACTGCCAGATCCCGTCGCCCGACTGCTTTGCCTGCCACAGTATGGTGCGCTGCTGAACGTCGTCGAGATACGAGACGATTAGCAGGTGCCGTGTGAACGAGTAGCCGCAGCCCGACGTTGTCGGCGTGGGCACGAAGAGGGGCACGCAATCCCGCTCGCCGCGCAGGAATGCCGCCTCGCGAATGGCCAGCAACGCGCCGCCCGCGTAGGTCACCTCATCGCAGTCCCAGGGGAGGCGCGGCTGAAAAAGCAGCCATCCGTCCCACACGCCGACTGCAACATGTGCCGGCACGTCGAAGCGCTGCCACTGCCGCGCCTCGTCGAGATAATAGGTATCCGAATCAAATGAATCGACACTGACGAATAGCGCATGGCGCCGTTCGATGGGATCGTAATCTGCACCCACCGAGACGTCGTCGAATTCGGCACGGAACACGACCGGCGCGTCCGTTATCGGTGTACCGCGCGTCCAGCGCCGCACTTCGCGCGGATAGCCGGAACGCGTCAGACTCAACCCGCCATTGTCCCAACCGAGATAGACGGTGTCACGGTCGATCCAGAAAATCGAATGCTTGCCAGGCTCGGGTAACACAAATCCATCGTCGACGAAACGACGTGTCTCGAGATCGAACTCGCGCACGATGACGGCATCCGAACCGCCGGACGAGAGGGAAATCAGCGCCCGGTCGCCATCCGGATAGAGGATCTGCTGATCGGCGCACACCCACTGCGTCTGCTCGTCTTCGCCGAGCGCGTCGAAATCGATCAACGTCTGCCACTCGGCTTGACCGGCACGCCAGCTGGCCCACGAAGTGCGGCGCCAGATCCCTTTGGGATTGTGTTCGTCCTGCCAGATATCGTGTGCCCAATCCCGCCAGCGTGCGGGAATGACCGGCGGATCGCGCGGCAAACAGACGGAAGCGAGCCGGTCTTTGAGCGCGTTGAAGCGTGGCCCGCTTCCCCATGCCGCAAGCGTGCGCGCGTTCTGCCGCTCCACCCATTCGAGCACCACGGGGTCGTCGAGCGCTTCGAGCGCGAGGAATGTGTCAGGAGAAAGAGGCCAGGAAAACGATGTCGGCATAACGGTTCCCGAAATAGAAAGGACAACCGATTATGCCGGTCACTCTAACCGCGGAATCGTGAAGGCGACGACGTGCCGCACCATGCGCGTCAAACGCTCATAGTGCGGGACATCAAGATCAGAATAAATAGGATTACCGCCCCGGCATTCCCATCAAGGTTCGAGATTCAGTTCCTGAATCTTGCGCGTAATCGTATTGCGGCCAATGCCGAGGCGTTCCGCCGCTTCCACCTTGCGGCCGCGCGTGAAATCCAGCGCTTCGCGAATCACCGCCGCTTCGAAGCGGCGCGCGAGTTCGTCCATTACATCCGCGGCGTTCTCGCGCAACATGCGCGCGACTTCGGTGCGCAGGCCGCCTTCCCAGGCGCTGACGGCGGTCGCGACCGGCATGCCACCCGCTGCGGCCGGATGCGCTGCGGCACTCGTGCCGTTGACTGGCGCGCCGCCGGCGAGACCCGCCTCGCCCGTACCGATCACCCCGCTCCCACCGCCGGTCAGATCGCTCACGCCGGCTTGCGCGGGTCCGAGGTCGGGCGGCAGGTCCTTGATCTCGATGGTCTGCGCGGGCGCCATCACCGTGAGCCAGTTGGCGAGGTTCTCCAACTGGCGCACGTTGCCCGGAAACGGCAGCGACGCGAGATAGGCCAGCGCCTCTTCGGACACGCGCTTGGGCTCGACGCCGAGATCACGCGCGCTCTTTTGCAGAAAGTGACGCGTGAGCAGCGGAATGTCTTCACTGCGCTCGCGCAAGGCGGGCAAACGCAAGCGGATCACATTGAGGCGGTGATACAAGTCCTCGCGGAACAAGCCTTGACGTACGCGCGACTCCAGATTCTGGTGTGTCGCCGCGATCACACGCACATTGGCGCGCAACGGATTGTGTCCGCCGACGCGATAGAACTGTCCGTCCGACAGCACGCGCAGCAGACGCGTCTGCAAATCGAACGGCATGTCGCCGATTTCGTCGAGAAACAGCGTGCCGTTCTCGGCCTGCTCGAAACGCCCCTGACGCATGGCCTGCGCGCCGGTGAAGGCGCCGCGCTCATGGCCGAACAATTCGGATTCCAACAGATCCTTCGGAATCGCCGCGGTGTTCAGCGCGATGAAGGGACCGTTCGCGCGTGGGCTATGTCGGTGCAACGCACGCGCGACCAGTTCCTTCCCGGTGCCTGATTCGCCGGTAATGAGCACGGTTGCCGCAGAATGGGACAAGCGGCCGATCGCGCGGAACATGTCCTGCATGGCTGGCGCCTGGCCGAGCATTTCCGGTGCTTCGGTAACGCGTTCGTCCCACGTCTGTTCGCCGCGCATGCTTTCGTCCACCGCGCGGCGAATCAGTTCGACCGCCTTGTCGACGTCGAACGGTTTGGCGAGGTATTCGAACGCGCCGCCCTGGAATGCGGCGACCGCGCTATCCAGATCCGAGAACGCCGTCATGATGATGACGGGCAGGCCCGGCACCTTGTCACGAACGGTTTGCAGCAATTCGAGGCCGGAGCCGCCGGGCATCCTGATGTCGGATACCAGCACCTGCGGGCTGTCGTGATCGAGTGCGGCCGACGCCTCGCGCACGTTCGCGAAGCTGCGGGTCGCGAAGTTTTCGCGGGCCAGTGCTTTTTCGAGCACCCAGCGAATCGATTGATCGTCGTCTACTATCCAGATCGGCTTCATATAGGTCGGTCAGAAGTCTTCAAATACGCGTGGGGTTAGCAGTCGAGCGGCAGCAAAATCTGAAACTCGGTGTGGCCCGGCCGGCTATCCACTTCGATCAGACCGTCGTGTTGTTGCACGAAGGTCTGCGCGAGCGTCAGTCCGAGACCGCTACCGTCCTCGCGCCCCGACACGAGCGGATAGAAAATGCGGTCACGGATCTCTTCGGGAATGCCCGGGCCGTTGTCTGTGATATGCAAGTCCAATGCCAGCTTACATAAGCGTTTCGACACCGTAATCTTGCGGGCAATGCGGGTGCGCAATTCGATCCGCGCATCGCCTTGCGAAATACGTTCGCGCAAGGCTTCGGCCGCGTTGCGCACGATGTTCAGGAGCGCCTGGATCAGTTGCTCCTTGTCGCCGCGCAGGTCCGGCACGCTCACGTCGTAATCGCGCTCGATGGTGAGGCCGCGCGGAAACTCCGCGAGAATCACCTGTCGCACGCGTTCGCACACTTCGTGAATATTCACGTCGCCCACGATATGCGGATGCCGGTGCGGTTCGAGCAAACGGTCGACCAGCGTTTGCAGCCGGTCCGATTCCTTGATGATGACCTGCGTATACTCGCGCAGTTCGTCGCGCTGACGCTCGCCGAGTTCGAACTCGAGCAGCTGCGCCGCGCCGCGAATCCCGCCGAGCGGGTTCTTGATCTCGTGCGCGAGATTGCGGATCAGTTGCTTGTTGACCGCCGTGAGGTCGTTGATGCGCTCCTCGCGGTCGGTGCGCAGATGCCGCTCGTTCTCGAACAGTTCGAGCAGCACGTAGTCTTGCGCGCTTTCCAGGAAACCGACGATCGCGTGCACATGCAGCGGCTCGTGGCCCGGACGTTCGAGCACGGCGTCCAGATGCGTCGCGTGAAAACGGTGGGCGGCGATCGCGGAAATGGTCGCGACCAGTTCGTCGGCATTCGAGAAGATGTCCGGCCACGCCATTTGCGTCAGTTGCCGCCGCGAGAGTTCCAGCATCGACTCCGCCGACGGGTTCGCGAACGCGACGCGCAGCGTGCGCTTTTCGAGCACCAGCACGACCGTCGGCAACGCCTCGAAGCCCGGCAGCAAACCGGAGCTGACGAGTTGGGCGTCGTCCGAGAGCGTCGGCTCGTGCGTTTTCCTTGCCTTGATCAGATTCTTAAGAACCATCTTGCAGTCTGGCCGATATGAGATGGTGATAAATCAGGTAGTCCGCCTGCTGTCCTGCTTGATAACGAAAACAATACGACGCAAACGTTGTGCTCGGCCTAACGAAAAAGGGACGGCGCCGCCGTCCCTTCGTGACCGATCGCGAGCGTCGGGCAAAGCACTTCGCCGTGTGAAGGGCGAAGCGCCATTGCCGCTTACAGCGAGTAGTACATTTCGAATTCGATCGGGTGCACCGACTGACGATAGCGTTGCAGCTCGCCCGTCTTCAGTTCGATGTACGCGTCGAGCATCGAATCCGTGAACACGCCACCGCGCGTCAGGAATTCGCGATCGGCGTCGAGCGAATCAAGCGCCTGGTCGAGGCCGGCACACACGGTCGGGATCTTTGCATCCTCTTCCGGCGGCAGGTCGTACAGGTTCTTGTCGGCAGCTTCGCCCGGGTGAATCTTGTTCTGCACGCCGTCCAGACCCGCCATCATCAGCGCGGAGAAGCACAGGTACGGATTCGCCATCGGATCCGGGAAGCGCGTTTCGATACGGCGGCCCTTCGGGTTCGACACGTGCGGAATGCGGATCGATGCCGAACGGTTGCGAGCCGAGTAAGCCAGCTTGACCGGTGCTTCGAAGTGCGGCACGAGGCGCTTGTACGAGTTCGTCGACGGGTTCGTGATCGCGTTCAGCGCGCGAGCATGCTTGATGATGCCGCCGATGTAGAACAGCGCGAATTCCGACAGACCTGCGTAACCGTTGCCCGCGAACAGGTTCGCGCCGTCTTTCCAGATCGACTGGTGAACGTGCATGCCCGAACCGTTGTCACCGACCACCGGCTTCGGCATGAACGTTGCCGTCTTGCCGTACGTGTGCGCGACGTTGTGGATGATGTACTTCATCTGCTGCAGCCAGTCGGCGCGTTGCACCAGCGTCGAGAACTTCGTGCCGATTTCATTCTGGCCCTGGCCCGCGACTTCGTGGTGATGCACTTCGACCGGGATGCCGATCTGTTCTAGCAGCAGACACATTTCCGAACGGATGTCCTGGAACGTGTCGACCGGAGCGACCGGGAAATAGCCGCCCTTCGTGCCCGGACGGTGGCCGGTGTTGCCGCCTTCGAAGTCCAGTGCCGACGACCACGGTGCTTCTTCCGAACCGATCTTGACGAACGTGCCCGACTGGTCCGTGCCCCACTTGACCGAGTCGAAAATGAAGAATTCGGGTTCCGGACCGAAGAATGCCGTGTCGCCGAGGCCCGTGCTCTTCAGATAGGCTTCAGCGCGCTTTGCCAGCGAACGCGGGTCGCGCTCGTAACCCTTGCCGTCCGCCGGTTCGACGACGTCGCAGGTCAGCACGAGGGTCGATTCTTCGTAGAACGGGTCGATGAACGCCGTGTTCGCGTCCGGAACCAGCAACATGTCCGATGCTTCGATGCCTTTCCAGCCGGCAATCGACGAACCGTCAAACGCATGGCCGCTTTCGAACTTGTCTTCATCGAATGCCGACACCGGCACCGAAACGTGTTGCTCCTTGCCGCGCGTGTCGGTGAAACGGAAGTCGACAAACTTGACGTCTTCGTCTTTGACGAGTTGAACGACGTCGGCCACGGATTTACTCATAACCTATCTCCTGATTAACGAATTCGGCGGATTCAGCCGCCGCCCAATCTAGCTGACCCGTCCCGGCGCGTCCACCCCTCAATGGGCAGGAACGAATATAAAAATCTGCTCGGACAAATCGATCGGCACCACTAAAGCAGCTTCTGTGCCATGCATGCGCCAACCCGGCGCAAAACCCGACTGCGCGCGCATTTGCGGGGAATGGGCGCACCGAACGGCATGCAGCCCCGAATTCTTCGAACCTCTTCTCGCACCAGTTTCGTGCATTCGTCAATTCGGTAACAGCCGCCATCTTTATTTTGGTGCATTCCATAGAATTTGCACCATATTTGCGCATTCCTCCGGCCGAGGCGTCCAACCGGCCAGCGCCGTTCGCGCCACGCGTGCGCGCTTCACTCCGCGCGCTAGAATGATCATTTGGTCCGAAGGAGATATGCGCTCATGAGCACGCTCGAACAGTTGTACGCGGTCGCGGACAAGCGCCGCGCCGAGAACCAGTTGCCGTATGCGGGCGCGATATCGCCTGCGGAAGCGTTCGAACTGTTGCAGCTCGATCCGCGCGTGCGCCTCGTCGACGTGCGCACGCGCGCCGAACTCGATTGGGTCGGCCGCCCGGTGATCGGCGACGGACAATATGCGCACGTGGAATGGACGCGCTATCCGGGCGCGGTGCCGAATCAGGAATTCCTCCAGCAATTGAATCAGGTCGCCACGCCTGACACGCCGGTGCTGTTCCTGTGTCGCAGCGCCGCGCGCTCCAAGCTCGCCGCGATTGCGGCCACCCAGGCTGGCTTCAACAAGGCGTACGACCTGCTGGAAGGCTTCGAAGGCGACAAGGACGGCCAAGGGCATCGGAAGACGGTGTCGGGCTGGTGCTTTCGCGGATTGCCGTGGATTGGCGCGTAAATGCAGCATGTGGCGGCTTGATTGCTGCCTGGTTGTTACATTGCCTCTGCCTGCGCTCTTGCCTGATTGCCGCATGCCGCCCCGGCTCGTCGAAACCGGCTCAAGACAGCCCTGTCGAGGCTCGCGCGTGCGGACAAGTGCATCGTCTGCGCTAAATGTGACGCGCCGATGATGCGCCGATGCCACGCCCAGATGGATGACGAGCGCGATAAAAAACGGGCGCCGCAGCGCCCGAACAAATCTGGATGCATGCCGCGCTGATCAGGCGCGCGGTTTCGTCGCCACGGCTGCTGCCGCTGCCTCGGGTTCGACGATATCGCCGCCCAGCAGATGCACACCTTCGCGCAGCTTGACGAATGCCGCTGCCACTGCTTCGGGTTCGCCCTTCACGCCCAGGTCGATATGATGCCGCGCATACACACCGCCGCGTTCCGCATCGCCCACGCTCGGCAGACTGAAGACCCGCACGCCCGGAAAATCGTGTTCGATCTTTTCCATCAGCGGCGTGAGGCGTGACTCCGGCAACTCAAACACCAGTAGCGACTTCTCCGCGTGCGGCATGGCGTGATGCAGATGCGCGTATTGCGTGTCCAGCACCCACTCGATCATCGGCCACGCCATGACGGGGAAGCCCGGCACGAAGTGATGCTGCTGAATCGAAAAACCCGGAATCTTGTTGTACCCGTTCGGAATGATCGACGCACCCTGCGGATAGGTGCCCATATTCAGGCGATGCCGGTTCTCCGGCGACTCCAGATCGAGCGGCGTCGCAGCGTTCGCCGGGTGCATGTCGCGGATCCGCTCCTGAATCAGCTTCGCGGCTTCTGGGTGCAGTTCGAGCGGCACGCCGAGCGCGGCCGCCGCGCATTGGCGCGTGTGGTCGTCCGGCGTGGCGCCGATGCCGCCCGTGGAAAACACGATGTCGCCGGAAGCAAACGTGCGCCGCAGCGTCGCCGTGATGCGCTCGGGGTCGTCGCCGATGTACTCCGCCCAGCCGAGCGACAGCCCACGCGCGCCGAGCAATTCGATAACCTTCGGCAGATGCTTGTCGATACGCCTGCCCGACAGGATCTCATCGCCGATGATGATGACGCCAAATGCCATTGCCGCCTCTTTCGCTTAGTCAGTAATTCATCAGTAAGGAACCGGCGCCGCGTGCCGCACGCCGCCGTGCTCTTCCGCGCGCATGCGTTGCAGCGCGCGCAAACAGTAGTAGCCGAACCACAGCGCCGAAAACACGAGGATGAAGGCATAGATCCAGATCGTCACGGCCGTGACCACCGGAAACAGTACGATCAGCCAGACTGACGACGCCCATAGCAGCGTGGGCAGCGAACCCAGCAAGCCGCTGGCAATGCCGATCAGCAGCAGCGGCAGGCGGAAGCGCCGCACCAGCGCGCGCCGCTCGTCACGCGTGGCATGCAGCGCTAGCGCGTCGTAGCTCATCACGCGATACGTGAGCCACCCCCACAGCAGCGGCGGAATCAGCGCGAAGAACGGCGGCACAAGCCAGAGCGGCAGCGTGACGATCAGCAGCACCAGACACACCAGCGTGGTCCACAACGCCTGCGCGAGGCTACCGTACCACGTTCCGCCGCGGCGCATTTCCAGGCTCGGGAACTGGCGCGCGGACAGGAAGCGGATCACGGCGGGCATCGACAGCGTGGCGATCAGCAGCAGCACCGTGACGACGATCAGCGGAATCGCCATCGCGATCACGATAAACGGCGCGATCGCCGCGTGCAGCGCCGCAAAACCGAGCCAGTCGAACAGATGATAAAGCGTCAGCGTGAAAGACCAGCCTTCGAGCCAGGTGCGGGTCGCGCCGATCAGCGTCTGCCAGGAAAACCACAGGATCACGCCCCACCCGACCGTTGCCGCGAGAAACGGCATGAAGGTCAGCCAGAGCATGCGCGGGTGGAGCGCGCTTGCGAGCGCGCGTCCGAACGAGCGCAACAGATCATTCATGCGAGCCAGTGCCGGTGAACGAAACGATGGAATAGGAAAAACCGCGCGACGATCCGGCCAGGCGGCCCGACGCCCGTCCAATAAGGGGACTTCCTGCGGGGCGTGCGCAAACGTGAACAGGATAAACCACGTGATGCGCCGCCGGGGAAACCGGCGGCGTGGGAGGATGCGAGCTCAAACGGCGGCGGCGTCGTTACTTTCGGTGCGGCGCTTCGGCGAAAGGCGCCCGGCGATGCGCACGAGGGCGAGCCAGTGCTGCGCCCAGAAACCTTCGCCGTAGCGGCGGCCTTCGAGTTGATCGCTGATGCCGGTCGGCTCCATGTCGCGGCTCCAGGACACACTGCGAAACAGCATGTCCCACCACGGAAACAGCACGCCGAAGTTGCAACCGTACTTCAAACCTTCGTGGCCGTAGCCGATCGCATGATGGCGGCGATGAAAGGTCGGACTGACCAGCAGACGCTCACCCAGCCAACCGAAATACAGACGGATATTCGCGTGCTGCACGCTCTGCGCGAGATTCGTAATGGCCACCAGTACGACGAACTGCGACGGCGGCACACCGATCACCAGCGCGATCACCGCGAAAAACGAAGCCTGCAGCAGATCGTCGAGCAGATGGTTGCGGTCGTCGGACCACAGCGACATCTGCTGCTGGCTGTGGTGCACCGCATGCAGTTCCCACCACACGCCGATCCGGTGCTCCCAACGGTGATACCAGTAACCGGCGAAGTCGAGCACGAGCAGATACATCACGAACGTGACGAGCGGCTGCGTGGTGACGCCCGGCCACAGATTGTCGAACTCGATATTCGAAATGTTGTGCAGCCGCAGCCACGCCTGCACATTGTCGAAGAACGGCTGCAGCGCGAAAAAAAAGAACAGGTTGAGAATGCCGAGCTTGGCGATCCACGTGTAGATCACATCGACGCGCACCGCCTTGCGGTTCTCCCACTGCTCCACCGGACGCAACGCTTCGAGCGGGCGCAGGATCGCGTACATGGCCAGCACTTCGAAGACGCCCACGATCACCCAGTACAGGCTGTCGTAGGTGTCTTCGTCGTAGTCCATCAGATTGAAGCGGAACAGCAGCGGCTGCACCACGTCGACGTACAGCAACGTCTGCACGGCTGAGACGAAGCTGTCGAGGGAAGAAAAAATCAGATGGAACATGGTGCTGGCCTGTTACTTCATCCGTGACGGTTCGCCTGGTGCAGCATGAACCCTTGCATCAGGCGCCATTCGGCGCCGTGACCGGCGCGCGATTGAAGAAATAGATGCCGTGCGGCGAACGGCCCACGGCAATCGTCTGGATCAGCTTACGCGTTGTCAGGTCGATGATGCCGACGTGCTTCGCGAAGCGGAACGTAACCCACAGATAGCGTTTGTCGGCGGAAAGTTCCATGTCGTCGGGTCCGGGCATCAAACCCGTGATGTCGCCGACGTTGGTGAGCGCATCTTCGTCGATGATGCTGATGGTGCTCGCCACCCGGTTCGACACCGCGACGTGCTTGCCGTCGGCCAGCGAGCGGAAGTTATGCGCGCCGTTGCCCGTGTGGATCGTCTTGATGACCTTCTGGTTGCGCCAGTCGACCACCGCCACGTAATCCGCGCCCGTCATGCCGACCAGCAGGTATTTGTCGCCCGGCGTCATCCACAGGCCCGCCGGCACCTTGCCGACTTTCATCTTCCACTTGACGGTCTGCGTGGCGAGATCGATCGCCGCCAGTTCGCCCGATACCTGCAGCGTGACGAAAACCGTTTTGCTGTCTGTCGTGAACGCCATGTGGCTCGGCATGACCGCGAGCGGCAGGCGCGACGCCAGCGTCATCTGGTTCTTCTGGCCGTCGTAATGATAGATGTCGAGACGGTCCAGACGCAGGCCGGTGGTGACCAGCCATTTGCGGTCAGGCGAAAACCCGATCTGATACGGATCTTCGATATTTTCGACCCAGCGCTGCACCTGGCCGGTTTTCGGATCGACGAACATCAGATTGTTCGACACCGAATTCGCCACGATCAACGACGAATTGTCCGGCGTGGCCATCAGATGGTGCGGTTCCTTGCCCGTGGGCACGGTGCCGATCACCTGATGGGTGGTCTCGTCGATCAGGCTCAGCGTGGCTTCGCCGGAATTGAGCACGATCACGTTGTTGGCGTGGGCGGCCGGAGAAAAAAAACCTGCGGCGGCAACCAGTGCCGCACCCGCGGCGAACGTGGCAGTCAAGCCGGGAAGAAAAAATTTGCGCATGAAAACTCACTTCGGAGAACAGCCATCATTGTAGAACGTTTGCCAGGGCCAGCGGTTGACGCAGGTCGGTGTTCGGGCACGAGAGAAATCAGGGGCGCGATGGGCTTTGGCGCCGCCTGGCAAGCAGGCCGGCGCCATCCTCGCTCACGTCGTTCCGAAACAACGGGCAATGATTATCAGGCTTGAAGTCTTAAATCTCATTCAAAGCATGTGAATACGAGAACAGACTTAAATTGAAAACATAATTGCCAGAATATCTAGGATCATTCTTTGGTTGATTCATTTTCCCACACCGGTGAATCGACAGTTACGCTCACAAAAAGAATTTTCCTCGCTGACTTCGCGATTTAACTGACCTCTCTGCGTTTCGCAGGATTGGACAATCCCGCAGCCTCATCGCCCACGCGATCAACCCAGTGGACGCAGGCATGACGCGGGCGGTTCCTGCGCGCAAAAAATACCGGGGCACCGGCACAGGAACTCCGAATCCTGCGGGTATTTATTTTTGCGCAATTTATCAGGGCGATGAATCCTTACTGGTCCCCCGCGTTGATGCGCTGTCCGTCTACACAATAGCGCGGAGTTTCTAAAACAATGAATTTCAATAAACCATTGGTCTGGTATAAAACGACGGAAACGTGGCTGGCGGAACCGGCGCCGGCAAGATCGAAGACAAGGCGAGCAGCGGGTCGCGAGAAAGCTATCGCGCGGGCGGTGCTGGGGCTGGCGGTATTGGCAGGGGGCGCGCCGGCGGCACAGGCGGCCACCATCTATTTCGCGGCAGCCCCGTTCAATCCCGCAACGGACGCGAATGCCACGGCCGTCGGCCCCGGCTCGATCGCGGAGGGCATCGCGGCACAGGCGGTGGGCGCCTATTCCATTGCGCACGGCATGCAGGCGAACGCGGCCGGCACTCATGCGGTAGCACTCGGCATGGACGCGCAAGCGCTGAGCGAAAGCTCGATCGCAACAGGTTTTCAGGCCACGGCGGCAGCCACCTTCTCGATTGCGACGGGCGTGCAATCGAACGCACAGGCCTTCGGCTCGATTGCGACTGGCGTGCAAGCAACCGCGCGCGGCGACAGATCGACCGCGACAGGCCTTCAGTCCGATGCCGAGGGCGACAATTCGATCGCGACCGGCGCGCAAGCAAGAGCGATCGGCACGAGTTCTGTCGCGATCGGCTACCTGTCGAGCACGCTCGGCACCGGTGCCTTCGCGGGCGGCAATTGGGCCCTGGCGGCGGCTGACTACAGCACTGCGATCGGCAATCAGGCCTTCGCGAACGGCGTTGGGGCAATGGCGTTGGGCGCATTCGCGCAGGCTGCCGGCGGCAACGCCACGGCTCTCGGCGCCAATTCCAGTGCCTCGGGCACAGGCGCCACCGCATTCGGCGCCGACGCATCCGCGGCGTCGGCGGGCAGCATCGCCGTCGGTTACGCCGCCGTTGCCAGCAACGCCGGCTCGATTGCAATGGGCCGTAACGCGAATGCATCCGCTGACGGTTCGGTTGCCTTGGGCCAGGGTTCGTTGGCTGACCGCGCCAATTCCGTCTCGGTCGGCTCCGCGGGCAACGAACGTCAGGTCACGAACGTCGCAGCCGGCACCCAGGCAACCGACGCCGTCAATCTGAGCCAGTTGCAGGCTGTTAGCGCGAACGCTTCGCGCTATTTCAAGGCAAACGGCCTGAACGACGGAACGGACGATGCATCGGCCACGGGCGCCAACGCAGTCGCCATCGGCGGTTCGGGACTCGCCGCAGGACAAGCGAGCCTTGCCGTCGGCACGGGCACGCAGGCGAATGGCGACTTCAGCACGGCGGTGGGCGGCTTCGCCGTCGCTCAGGCTGACGGGTCCACCGCCGTTGGCTATCAGGCAAGCGCAATGGCCACCAATGCAACCGCACTCGGTTATCAAGCCAACGCCGCCGCCGCGAACTCCACCGCGCTCGGCCGTCAGGCGAGCGCGGTGGCCGTCGGCTCGGTCGCACTCGGCCAGGGCTCGGTAGCCAACCGCGCGGGAACCGTCTCCGTGGGCTCCGCCGGCAACGAACGCCAGATTACGAACGTCGCGGCCGGTGCCGCCGACACCGACGCCGTCAACCTCGCACAGTTGAAAGCCGTGAGCGCGCAAGGCGCGGCCACCGCCGCGAAGCTCGACGGCGCGGTGATGTACGACCGGAACGCCGACGGCAGCGTTGACCGGAGCAGCGTCACGCTTGGCGGCGACAGTTCGAACGGCGGCACCCTGATCCACAACCTCGCGGCCGGCGTTGCCGGAACCGATGCGGTCAACGTGAACCAGCTGAACGCGGCCATCGCCGGCGCCGTCAACAACGCCGTGGTCGATGCGGCCAATCCGTTCTTCAGCGCGCAAGGCAATCGTGATACCGAAGCCGCCGTGTCGTCCGGCACGCACGCCGTCGCCATGGGCGCCAGCGCGCAGGCCACTGGCGCCAACGCAATCGCCGTCGGTGCAAGTTCGCTGGCGGGAGGCAACAACGCCACCGCGCTCGGCGCGGCGGCGAATGCCAGCGCCGACAACTCGGTCGCGCTGGGCCAGGGCTCGATCGCGGATCGGGCGAACACGGTATCAGTCGGCGCGGCGGGCCAGGAACGCCTGATCACCAATGTCGCGGCCGGCGTGCAAGGCACCGACGCCGTCAACGTCAATCAGTTGCAACAAAGCACCAGCGCTGCGCTCAGCCAGGCAAACAGCTATACCGACGACCAGATCCGCTCCGCCCGCCGCGACTCATACGGTGGCACGGCATCCGCAATGGCAATGGCCGGTTTGCCGCAAGCGGTCCTGCCCGGTCACGGGATGGTCGCGATGGCCGGCGGCACCTACGCCGGCCAGTCGGCGTTCGCCATTGGCGTATCGCAGCTCTCGGAAACGGGTAAGTGGGTCTACAAGCTGCAAGGCACCACGGATTCGCGCGGCCAGTTCGGCGCGTCGATCGGCGCCGGTATGCACTGGTAAGCCGGACCAGGCCGAACTGACAGGGCGAACCGGGGCCGAGGCCGCCACTGCCGTGGCCCGGGTATCGATGTAGCGAGTGTCTCGGGCGCGGGTCGGAAAAAGAGGCCCGCGTCTTTCGCGCGCGACGTCATTCTCACGAGGCATGGCGTTGCGCGCCTTTTTTATCCGCGCGGTGAGAGCTTAGCGGCGCGCCACGCGAGCCGCCCCTCCAGACGGGGCAGGCATGGCGCCCCACCCCGCTTGTCGCGGCGCTCAGCGCTGCATCGACTCCCACACCTTGTAGAGGCGCTTCACCGAAACCGGCATCGGCGTGCGCAATTCCTGCGCGAACAGCGAGATCCGCAGTTCCTCCAGCAGCCAGCGGAACTCCGACAGGCGCGGATCCAGCACGCCGCCGCGTTGCGCCACCGCGCGCTGATAGTTCTGCAGCAGCGGATGGAACTCGGCGAACTGTCGGGCGTCGCGCGCGGGGTCCGCCTTCAGCTTGTCGATGCGCAGCGCGATCCCTTTCAGATAGCGCGGGAAATGCGCCAGTTGCGGGTACGGCGTGTCGACCACGAAGCGCTTGCCGATCAGCCCATCGAGCTGATTCTGCAGATCCGCATGCGCGGTCGTGAACGACTTCGTCTGCACCAGCTTTTTCGTCACGCCCGCGTATTCGCCGAGAATCTGCCCGACCAGGCGGGCAATTTCCTGAGCCAGCAACGTCAGACGGCTGCGGCCCTCGTCGCGGCGCGTGTGGAAACTGAGGTCGTCATCGGGTAACGGGTCTTGCAGACAGGCGCGGTCGAGCGCGGTGTCGATCAGTTGATCGCGCAACTCTTCCTGGGTGCCGCGCGGCATGAACTGCATCGCCATTTCGCGCAAGCCCGGCAGATTCTTTTCCAGATACTTGATCGGCTCCTTCAACTGCAACGCGAACAGCCGGCGCAATCCCGCGCGATGAATCCGCGCGGCTTCGTCGGGTGAATCGAACACTTCCACGTCGCAATGCGTGCCGCGATCCACCAATGCGGGATAACCGAACAGCGTCTGCCCGCCACGACGGATTTCGAGTAGTTCGGGCAATTTGCCGAAATTCCAGGTCGTCAGCTTTTCATACAGCGCGGTGCCTTGCGCACCGGCTTGCGGCGCGGTCTGCGGGCCCGATGCGGGCGCGCCCTTGCCGCGCTGTGCCGCTGCGCCCGCGTGGCCGGACGCTTGCGACGGCGTTGCGACACCGCCGCCGCCCGCGTCCGCCAACGCCGCACCCGCCGCGCTCGATGCGATCTTCTGAAAATGCTGCTGCGCCTGGCCGCCGAGTTCGGCGCGCAGTTGCGACAGATTGCGGCCCATCGCGAGCTGACGCCCATGCTCGTCGACGATCTTGAAGTTCATGAACAGATGCGGCGGCAGCGTTTCGAGCTTGAAGTCCGACTGCTTCATCGCGACCTGCGTGTGCTCGCGAATATCGGCGATCAGCGACTCGAGCAAACCGCCCGCGCCGAAGCGCGGCCCGCTATGCCGGTCGACGAAACCCGTCGCGTACTCGGGCAGCGGCACGCAATGACGGCGCAGTTTCTGCGGCAAGGACTTCAGCAGCAGTTGCGTCTTTTCCTTCAGCATGCCGGGCACGAGCCATTCGCAGCGGCGCGCATCGACCTGATTCAGCGCATACAGCGGCACGCCGAGCGTCACGCCGTCGCGCGGCGAACCCGGCTCGAAGTGATACGTGAGCGCCATGTCGACGCCCGCCATCGTCATCCGTTTCGGGAACAGGTCGGTGGTCACGCCGGCGGCTTCGTGCCGCATCAGATCGTCACGCGACAGATACAGCAGGCGCAATTTGTCTTCGGGCTGGCCGCTCTTTTTCACCTCGTCGCGATACCAGCGCTCGAACGACGCGCCGGTGTAAATGCCCTTCGGCAGCGCCTGATCGTAGTAGGCAAAAATCAGTTCGTCGTCGACCAGCACGTCCTGGCGGCGCGACTTGTGTTCGAGCTGTTCGATATCGGCGAGCAGCTTGCGGTTGTGCGTGAAGAAAGCGAGCTTCGTATCGAACTCGCCTTCCACCAGCGCGCCGCGAATGAACAGCTCGCGGGCGCGCGCCGGATCCTGTTTACCGAAGCTCACGCGCCGCCGGTGATAGATCGGCAGGCCATAAAGCACCGCGCGCTCGAAAGCGGAAACCTGTGCCGCGCGCTTCTCCCAATGCGGCTCGGAAAGCGACTTCTTCAACAGGTGCGGGCCGATCTTCTCGATCCACTCCGGCTCGATCTTCGCGATGCAGCGGGCGTATAGCCGGCTCGTCTCGACCAGTTCGGCGGCCATTACCCACTTGCCGGCTTTCTTCACCAACGCCGAGCCGGGCCACAGATAGAACTTGATGCCGCGCGCGCCGAGATAGTACGGTTCGTCGTCGGCCTTCAGGCCGATGTTGCCGAGCAAACCCGTCAGCAGTGCGAGATGGATCTGCTCGAAAGTCGCTTCCGCTTCGTTCAAACGCCAGCCATGTTCACGCACCACCGTGAGCAGTTGCGAGTGCACGTCGCGCCATTCGCGCAGACGCAGTTGCGACAGGAAGTTCTTGCGGCATTCCTCGTGCAGTTGCTTGTTCGATTTCTTGTGCGTGATCGCTTCTTCGAACCAGTTCCAGATTTTCAGCCACTGGAGGAATTCCGAGCGCTCGTCGGCGAACCGGCGATGCGCCTGATCGGCCTGCTCCTGCGCTTCGATCGGCCGGTCGCGCGGATCCTGCACGGACAACGCACTCGCGATGATCAGCACTTCCTTCAGCGCCTGCTGGTCGCGAGCGGCCAGAATCATCCGCCCCACGCGCGGGTCGAGCGGCAGGCGCGCGAGTTCGCGGCCGAGCGGCGTGAGCTGGTTGTCGTCGTCGACGGCGCCGAGTTCGTTGAGCAGTTGATAGCCGTCGGCGATCGCGCGGCCCGGTGGCGGCTCGATGAACGGGAACGTCTCGATCGCCGTCAGATGCAGCGACTTCATGCGCAGAATCACCGAGGCCAGCGACGAGCGCAGAATCTCCGGATCCGTGAAGCGCACGCGTCCCTGGTAGTCGCTTTCCTCGTACAGGCGAATGCAGATGCCGTCGGCGACCCGGCCGCAACGGCCGGCCCGCTGATTCGCGGCGGCCTGCGAGATCGACTCGACCTGCAACTGCTCGACCTTGTTGCGATACGAGTAGCGCTTCACCCGCGCGAGTCCGGTATCGACCACGTAGCGGATGCCCGGCACCGTCAGCGAGGTTTCGGCGACGTTGGTGGCCAGCACGATACGGCGCGCGTTCGACGTGCGGAACACGCGCTCCTGTTCGGCCGCGGAAAGCCGCGCGAACAGCGGCAGAATTTCCGTATGCGGCGGATGGTGCTTGCGCAGCGCCTCGGCGGCGTCGCGGATTTCGCGCTCGCCGGGCAGGAATACGAGCACGTCGCCCGGACCTTCGCGGCAGAGTTCGTCGACGGCATCGACGATGGCTTCCATCAGATCGCGATCGGTTTCGCGCTGGGTTTTCGGCCGCTCGCCACGCGACGCGGAAGACGACGCGCTGCCTTGCGCGGCCTTCACGGCGGGGCTGTCTTCCGCGACGGGCCGGTAGCGCACCTCGACCGGATAAAGCCGCCCGCTCACCTCGATCACCGGCGCGGGCTTGTCTTCGCTCCCGAAGTGACGCGCGAAACGGTCAGCGTCGATCGTCGCCGAGGTCACGATCAGTTTCAGATCGGGCCGCTTGACGAGAATTTCCTTCAGATAACCGAGCAGAAAGTCGATGTTCAGGCTGCGCTCGTGCGCCTCGTCGATGATCAGCGTGTCATACGCCTTGAGCAGCGGATCGGTCTGCGTTTCGGCGAGCAGGATACCGTCGGTCATCAGCTTGACCGATGCGCCCGGCGACAGATTGTCGGTAAAGCGCACCTTGTAGCCGACCACCTCGCCGAACGGTGTGCCGAGTTCCTCGGCGATGCGGCGGCCCGTCGCCGACGCGGCGATCCGGCGCGGCTGCGTGTGGCCGATCAGACCGGAGCCGCCCGCGCCGAGCCCGCGGCCCAGTTCGAGGCAGATTTTCGGCAGCTGGGTGGTTTTACCGGAACCGGTCTCGCCGCAGACGATCACCACCTGATTCCGCGCGATGGCGCTCGCGATTTCCTCGCGGCGGCCCGACACGGGCAGCGCTTCAGGATAGGTGATGGGCGGAATCGGATTGGGCTCGACGAGACGCGGCGCGCGTGCAGCGCGTGGCGGACGCGGCGGCTGCGGTTCGCGGCGGTTCGCGCTACCCTCACCGCCTCGCTGCGACTGCCGGTCTTGCGGCGCACTCTCTGCTCGACTCAGGTGCTGGCCGGAACCACCACCTTCCTTGGCGCGTGGCGACTGCGACTCGCCGCTTCCCCGACGGGACGCGGCGCGGCCCGATTCACTTTTCAGCGCCTGCGCATTTTCCGCGGCGCGCCGCGATTCGCGCGCCGTATCCGGCGCGTTGCGTTCGGCGTCCTGCGCATTGCGGCGCTTCGCGTCGCCGGCCTTCGCCTGATCGGCGGCCGGCGCCGGATTCTCGTTCGCCGCAGCGGGACTTTTGGGTACATTCGACATGGGGGCGCATTATAATCCCCGGCATGAATTCCCAAACCGACCTCGTCCCCGCGCCCGCGAGCGCTCCGGCCCCCGCCGCAGCAACGGAAAACCTCGCACAGCACGCGCAATTCGTCGACTGGATGCGCTCAGTCGCCCCTTACATCCATGCGTTCCGTAACAAGACGTTCGTCGTCGGTTTCGGCGGCGAGGTGGTGCATCAGGGGCTCCTGAATGCGCTCGTGTCCGACATCGCGCTCTTGCAGGCCATGGGCATCCAGATCGTGCTGGTGCATGGCTCGCGGCCGCAGGTCGAAGAACAGATGAGCCTGCACGGCGTGGAATCCGAGTTTTCGCACGGCATGCGCATTACCGACGCGCGCGCGCTCGAGTCCGCGAAAGAGGCGGCAGGCGAAGTGCGTCTGGATATCGAGGCCGCGATCAGCCAGGGGTTGCCGAATACGCCAATGGCGCACGCGCACATCAGCGTGGTGTCGGGCAACTTCGTGACGGCGCGGCCGGTCGGCATTCTCGACGGGGTCGATTTCGCCCACACCGGCGTAGTGCGCAAAATCGACGCCGATTCGATCCGCCACTCGCTGGCAAGCCGCAAGCTGGTGCTGCTCTCGCCGCTCGGCTTCTCGCCCACCGGTGAGGCCTTCAATCTGTCTATGGAAGACGTGGCGTCCGCCGCGGCAATCGCGCTGCGCGCCGACAAGATCGTGTTCCTGACCGAAACGCCCGGCCTGATGCAAGCCGGCGAAGACGGCCCCGAACTGGTGCGCGAACTGTCGCTCGACGACGCCTACAAGCTGCATGAAAGCGGCGAAGTCACCGGCGACGCCGGCTTCTACCTGAAGCACTCGATCCGCGCCTGCCGCGGCGGCGTGGCGCGGGCGCACATCATCCCTTACGCGCTCGACGGCAGTCTGCTGCTCGAGCTGTTCCTGCACGACGGCGTGGGCACGATGATCTCGTACGAGAATCTGGAAAGCCTGCGCGAAGCCACGCCGGACGACGTCGGCGGCATTCTGGCGCTGATCGAGCCGCTCGAATCCGACGGCACGCTGGTGCGGCGAGGGCGTCACCAGATCGAACGCGACATCGACCATTTCTCGGTGATCGAGCACGATGGCGTGCTGTTCGGCTGCGCGGCGCTGTATCCGTACACACAGGAGCGCATCGGCGAAATGGCCTGCCTGACGGTCGCCCCCGAAGCGCAAGGCACCGGCGACGGTGAGCGGCTGTTGAAGCGCATCGAGCAGCGCGCGCGGGCGCGCGGCCTGACGCGTATTTTCGTGCTCACCACGCGCACCGAGCACTGGTTCCTCAAACGCGGCTTCGTCAAGGTCACGGTCGACGACCTGCCGGAAGACCGCCGCCGACTCTATAACTGGCAACGCAAGTCGCTCGTGCTGATGAAACAGCTCTGAGCGGCCCTATCTATAGCGACTGTCGCCCCCACACCGATTCCAGGAGAAGCACAGCATGACTCGTATGGTTCAATGCGCGAAGCTCGGCAAGGAAGCCGAAGGCCTCGATTTCCCGCCGCTGCCCGGCGAACTCGGCAAGCGGATCTACGAAAGCATTTCGAAGGAAGCCTGGCAGGCCTGGTTGAAGCAGCAAACCATGCTGATCAACGAAAACCGCCTGAACATGGCCGATCCGCGCGCACGTCAATACCTGATGAAGCAGACCGAAAAGTTCTTCTTCGGTGAAGGCGCGGACACGGCGCAGGGTTACGTGCCGCCGTCGGCGTAATCTAACGCTTGCGCGCTTCAGGCTGCATCAGCGGAATCCGCGCCCCGTGCGCGGATTTTTTTCGCCTGCGCTGCCGGAAATCATCCCATCGATCAGGCGGCGTTCGGCTGGCCACTCGTCGCCGTGGGGAAATTCTCCAAACGGTACATTTCGAACCATTTTTAAGCCGTGTCTCCAGACGGCCAGGATCGCCCCAATCCTACGCCCCGCAAGGGATTGAACGTCCTTGCCAAGGCCTCCGCCCGGCACCGGGTTTGCACGATCCTCCGTCATCGTGCTATCATGTGCACCGTTCCAACAGCATTTCACCTACATTCACGTTCTCTTCAATCTGGCGCGAAGTGAGTGCGCCGGACCGAATCGAACAGTTTTTATACAAGAAGGCTTGTCGGTCGTTTCCCGTTTCATGCCACCGCATGAGCGGCGAATACAGCACCGGCCTTTTTCGTTTCAAGCCTTCCGGCGGCGCGTGGGCCAGCTTTCAGCCACCCGGCGCCCTCATGCATCTGCCCCCCTTCCACGGCCACGCAGGTGCAACAGTCAGCACAATCTAGACGAGTGTTTTTTCGCGACCTGTCTCGCGAGGCACGGGCGTTCTGTTTTCCATCCCGCCCAGCTCTGTCGCCCTTGAATGGCGAGGGAGACGCTTTCGCCTTGCTCGCGACATTGCACTTCCCAGCAACCGTGGCGGAACGTTCACGTGCATCATGAGTTTCGTCGCAGTCATTGGAGTTTTCACCTTGACCGCTTCCAGCAACGGCTTCTGGCGACACCACAAAGAAGAACAACGCCTCTCTCTGGACGACATCACCGTCGTCGACAAATCTCTCCTCAAGCGGGCCGTCGGCGCGATGGCGCTCGGCAACGCAATGGAATGGTTCGATTTCGGCGTGTACAGCTATATCGCCGTCACGCTCGGCAAAGTGTTCTTTCCGTCGTCGAGTCCGTCCGCCCAGTTGCTCGCCACCTTCGGCACGTTCGCCGCGGCGTTTCTCGTGCGGCCGGTCGGCGGCATGGTGTTCGGGCCGCTCGGCGACCGCATCGGCCGTCAGCGCGTGCTGGCCATGACCATGATCATGATGGCGCTCGGCACGTTCGCGATCGGTCTGATCCCGAGCTACGCGACCATCGGCATTTTCGCGCCGGTGCTGCTGCTGGTTGCGCGTCTGGTGCAAGGCTTCTCGACCGGCGGCGAGTACGGCGGCGCGGCGACCTTCATCGCCGAATTCTCGACCGACAAGCGCCGCGGTTTCATGGGCAGCTTTCTCGAGTTCGGTACGCTGATCGGCTATGTACTCGGCGCGGGCACGGTGGCCGTGCTGACCGCGACGCTGCCGAACGACGCGCTGCTGTCGTGGGGCTGGCGTGTGCCGTTCCTGATCGCGGGTCCGCTGGGCCTGGTGGGTCTGTATATCCGGATGAAGCTCGAAGAAACGCCCGCGTTCAGGAAGCAGGCCGAGCAGCGCGAAGCGGAAGACAAGGCGTTGCCAAGGCAATCGTTCCGCGAATTGCTCATGCAGCAATGGAAGCCGCTGCTGCTATGCGTCGGCCTCGTGCTGATCTTCAACGTCACTGATTACATGGCGCTTTCGTATCTGCCGAGCTATCTGTCGGCCACGCTGCACTTCAACGAAACGCACGGCCTGTTCCTCGTGCTGCTCGTGATGGCATTGATGATGCCCATGACGCTCGCCGCCGGCCGCCTGTCCGACACGATCGGCCGCAAGCCGGTGATGCTGTTCGGTTGCGTGGGTCTGTTCGCGCTGTCGATTCCCGCCCTGCTGCTGATCCGCATGGGCACGGTGCTGCCGGTGTTCGGCGGCCTGATGATTCTCGGCGTGCTGCTGTCGTGCTTTACCGGCGTGATGCCGTCGGCGTTGCCGGCGCTGTTCCCGACCAGAATCCGCTACGGCGCGCTCGCCATCGGCTTCAATATCTCGGTGTCGCTGTTCGGCGGTACGACGCCGCTCGTCACGGCGTGGCTGGTCGAGCGCACCGGCAATCTGATGATGCCCGCGTACTACCTGATGGGCGCGTCGTTGATCGGCATCGTCTCGGTGATGGCGCTGCGCGAAACCGCCCGCAAGCCGCTGCCCGGCTCGGGCCCGTGCGTGGCGACGCGCGCGGAAGCGCATGCCGTGCTGCGCGGCGAGCGTGAAGCCGAAGAGATGGATGAAGGTTATGCGGCAACGGCCACGGCGCGAGCCTGAGCATAGGCTGAGTCACGGTTGGCGCAAGGGTTGTCCGTGAGTTGTACGAGTGCGGGCCGGCAAATCTGTCGGCCCGTTCTTTATGGCATCAGTGAATCGAAGCTTGCGGTTACGCTCGCCCCTTCGACGATCAGGATTGCAGCCGAAACCGGCAGTTTGAAGCGCCGTGGCCCGGCACTGCCCGGATTGACGAACAGCACGTTGTCGCGCTCGCTGATCGACGGCTTGTGCGAGTGGCCGGTCACCACCACGCCGATACCCTCGCTGCGCGGATCGGTGCCCACGTCGGCGATGTCGTGCACGACGAGAATCGTCACCTGCTGCACGGTCAACGTGGCGTGCGTCGGCAACGATGCGGCCCAGTCGCCGGTGTCGTTGTTGCCCCGCACGGCCGTGACCGGCGCAATCTGCCTGAGCGCTTCGAGCACGGCTTCGTTGCAGATATCGCCTGCGTGAATGATCGCGTCGCAACCCGCCAGATATTGCAATGCCTCGGGGCGTACGAGGTTGTGCGTGTCGGAGATCAGGCCGACTCTTGTGCGTGTGGATGGTCGATTGCGCGAAGTCATGTCGGCAGTATCGGGCAAATGAGCGGAGCGTGTGCGCGGTCGTTTTGCTTGAAGAGGCGTGCCGTGTGTTTCGAATCGCAACTACGGAGTGCGATGAACCGCGCTAAGCCGCAGTTCATCAAGCACGCTCAATCCGCCGACTGCCGTTCGGCAAGCTCACGCGCTACGGCCTGCACCGGCCGCTTCGCGCCGAGCATCCGCCTCGTCGCGCCCTGCACGACGATCGAGACCACGGCTGCGCACACGAAGCTCAGCCACACACCGTACCGCGGCAGCATGGTCGCCGTCACGGCAAAGAATGCCGCGAACGAGGCACGGCCAATCACCATGCCGCGCATCAGCAACGCGACGAAGTCCGCGCCATGCGCGCGCTGCGCCGAGATCGCGAGCACGATGCCGAGCAAGGGAAATACCGAGAACAGTCCGCTCCACGTCGCGCCCATCGACGCGGACAGCGTGGTCACCACGACCGTCAGCAGCGCGCCGGCGAGCATACGCATGGCGAGATCCCCGAGCCCGAGGCGCGCCGCCGGCACGTGACCGGTCACGCGCGGCAAGCCGCTTTGCGACACCGCCACGGCCACACAGGCCGCCGCCGCCGCGCATGCGAGGCTCGCAGGGATCTGCGTGAGCAGCATCGCCACGCCGGCCCAGCCCACCAGCCCGACGACCAGCGCGAGCGGCCACACAAAACGCCGGCAGCTCCAAGCGTACGCAAAATTGAAGGCTTCCGACGCGGCGATCGCCGCAATCGAGGCGGCCGACGTCTGCGCCGCGAACGACGAACCGCGCTCCAGCGCAAGCAACAGCACGATGGGCCCGGCGACGACCGGCAGCCCCGCGAGCCACCCCGCCACCGACGGTCCCCACACGCGTCCGGCCACGGTCAGCGCAGCGAGAAACGCCGGCACCAGCATGAGCTTGAGAACGAGCAGCATGTTTACGCTTCCTGCATGTGCCTGATGCTTCCGTGCATGTCCGGCGAGCTATTTCTGTTCACCGCATTCCCTCGCCATGACAATCGCTCGCGCACGGTCGTAGTGAGCGCACCCTCGTTCCTGACGAACAGCAAAGCCGGCGACAAACCGCCAGTGTGAAGCCGTTGGGCACCCGCCTGTGAAACCGACGACCCCCACGCTCGCATCACCCCGCGCTCCCCGCAGCCTGGATCATCTTCCACCCATTGCCGGCAGGATCACGAAAACCCGCATCGACGCTGCCGAAGCGCTCTACCGGCTCCTGGGTAAATTCCACACCGCAGGCTTTCATCCGGGCATAGCTGGCGCGACAGTCCTCCACCGCGAGGACCAGCGGCGGCATGGCCCCCTTGGCGACCATCGCGCGCAAGGTTTGCGCGGTGGCCTCGTCGTGGATCGGCGGGCCGGGTGTGAACAGGCCGAGCTGAAACGACGGCTGTTCGGGATGCTGGACCGTGAGCCAGCGATAAGCGCCGTTGCGCACGTCCGTATGCACGCGAAATCCGAGCTTGTCGACATAGAACGCGAGCGCTTCATTCTGGTTATCGACATACAGTCCCACCACATTGATACCCTGATTCATGACACCTCCCTGGTTGATGGCCGGACTGTATCTTCGACCGCGCGGCGGCGCTTCTCCAAAACTGCGACGGTGAGATCCGGGCGCTGCGCGGCCTTCAGAACACACGCGGGTACGCGGTCGAGTTGAACCATGCCGGCCTGGGCTCGGGCCTGGACACGCATGGCGCCGGGGCTCTGGCCGGTGATGTCGCGAAAGATGCGGCCGAAGCTCCCCAGGCTCTCCCAGCCAGTGGCAAAGGCAATTTCCGTGATGCCAAGCCCCGTGTCGCGCAACAGGGTGACGGCCTGCTCGATGCGGCGTGTCAGCAGGTAGCGGTGCGGCGGAACGCCGAAGGCGCGCTTGAAGGAGCGCGCGAAATGCGCTTCGGTGACGCCGCTGAGCTCAGCCAGGCGTTTGACGGGCCAGGCCTCGTGCGAGGCGGCGTCCATGCGGTCTTTGGCGCGTAACAGCCGGCGCAGCAGGACCGGATCTTGCAACGCGTCGGCGTCGACCTGTGCGGGGGCCGATACAGGCGGCAGGACGTGATGGTCGTCGCGAGGAGGCATGAGTCCGGGGGGCGCTGGCGGAATGCGTAGTTTAGGCTCGCGCGGGTACTTCGTGGGCCATTCCCGGCGTGCTCATGAAGCCGCGCACTTCGAGTTCGCCGACAAAGCCCTGCCACCGGCGAATCCCAAACCGCCGCAAACATCGGGATAATGCACGTGTTCACCTCACTGTTTTACCGGCCTGCACGAGCCCAGCGAACCGGCCGGATGCATCGCCGGCGTTCGCGCCGGCGTACGAGCGCCGCGGGCATCGCGTGACAGACGGTGCGAGCGGCACCCTTAAGAAAAAGGATGAGGTCATCATGTCCAGACAATCGACATCGCCGGGTTTCATCGTCGTCATCACCCTGCTGTTCACTGCGCTCACCGCGCTCTATCTGCTGATAGGCGGCGCATGGCTGCTTTCGCTCGGCGGGTCCGCGTATTACGTCGTCGCCGGGGTCGTGCTGCTCGGCGTGACCTGGCTGCTGTACCGCCGCAGTCCGGCGGCGCTCGCGCTCTACGCACTCGTGCTGGTCGGCACGGCGATCTGGGCGCTGTGGGAGTCGGGGCCCGACTTCTGGGCGCTCGCGCCGCGCTCCGGCGTGCTCGTGGTGTTCGGCGTATGGCTGCTGCTGCTCGTGAGCTGGCGCCTCGACGCGCCGCGCAAGCTCGGCGTAACGTCGCTAGTCGGTGCGCTCGTGATCTGGGCCGGCGTGCTGGTCTACGCGAGCTTCAACGATCCGCAGACGATCAACGGCACGCTGAGCGCAGCGGCCACAACGCCCGCCGCCAATCCGAACGGCATCGATCCGTCCGACTGGCCAGCCTATGGCCGCACCCAGGAAGGCACGCGCTACGCGCCGCTGCAGCAGATCACGCCCGAAAACGTCAAGAACCTGCAGGTGGCCTGGACCTTCCGCACAGGCGACCTGAAAGGTCCGGACGATCCGGTCGAGATCACCAATGAAGTCACGCCGATCAAGATCGGCAATCTGCTCTATCTTTGTTCGCCCCACCAGATCCTGTTCGCGCTCGACGCGAAGACGGGTGAGCAGAAATGGAAGTTCGACCCGAAACTGCGGCCCGATCCGTCGTTCCAGCACGTGACCTGCCGCGGCGTGTCGTATATCGATTTTTCGGCAAGCGCCGCGACCGCGCAACCCGCCGCGCCCGCGAGCGACACCGCCCCGGCGGCCCCTGCGGCATCGCTGGCCAACGGCGCCTGCATGCGCCGCATCTATCTGCCCGTCAACGACGGCCACCTCTACGCGCTCGACGCGCAGACGGGCGAGCGCTGCGCGGGCTTCGGCAACAACGGCGATCTCGACCTTCAGCACGCGCAACCGGTCACGACGCCGGGCATGTACGAGCCGACCTCGCCGCCGATCGTCACGAACACGGCGATCATCGTGGCGGGCGCGGTGGAAGACAACTTCTCGACGCGCGAACCTTCGGGCGTGATCCGCGGCTTCGACGTGCGCACCGGCCGGTTGCTGTGGGCGTTCGATCCGGGCGCGCAAGACCCGAACAGGATTCCGGGCGCGGGCGAACACTACACCATCGGTTCGCCGAACTCGTGGGCACCCTCCGCCTACGACGCGAAGCTCGACCTCATCTATCTGCCGATGGGCGTGACCACGCCGGACATCTGGGGCGGCAACCGCACGCCCGAGCAGGAGCGCTATGCGAGTGGCCTGCTGGCGCTGCATGCGTCGACGGGCAAGCTGGCCTGGTTCTACCAGACCGCGCACCATGACCTGTGGGACATGGACCAGCCGTCGCAGCCCACGCTCGCCGACATCGCCGGCAAGGACGGCAAGACCGTGCCGGTCGTGTATGCGCCCGCCAAGACCGGCAACCTGTTCGTGCTCGATCGCCGCACCGGCACGCCGGTCGTGCCCGCACCCGAAATGCCGGTGCCGCAAGGCGCCGCGCCCGGCGACCACGTTTCGCCCACGCAGCCGTTCTCCGATCTCACGTTCCGCCCGAAGAACCTGCTCACCGACGCCGACATGTGGGGCGCGACGATGTACGACCAGCTCGTGTGCCGCGTGATGTTTCACAAGCTGCGGTATGAAGGCACGTTCACGCCGCCTTCGCTGCAGGGCACGCTGGTGTTTCCGGGCAACCTCGGCATGTTCGAGTGGGGCGGCATTGCCGTCGATACCGACCGGCAGATCGCCATTGCCAACCCGATTGCGCTGCCGTTCGTCTCGCGCCTGATCCCCCGCGGCCCAGGCAATCCGATGCAGCCGGAGCCGGGCGCAAAGGGCAGCGGCACGGAAGCGGGCATCCAGCCGCAATACGGCGTGCCGTACGGCGTGACGCTGAACCCGTTCCTCTCGCCGTTGGGCTTGCCGTGCAAACAGCCGGCCTGGGGCTACATCTCGGCGGTCGATCTGAAGACCAACGAGATCGTGTGGAAGAAGCGCATCGGCACGGTGCGCGACAGCTCGCCGATTCCGCTGCCGTTCAGGATGGGCATGCCGATGCTCGGCGGTCCGATCGTGACGGCGGGCGGCGTCGCGTTCATCGGTGCGACTGCGGACAACTACATCCGCGCGTTCGACGTGAACAACGGCAAGGAACTGTGGCGCGCGCGTCTGCCGGCGGGCGGCCAGGCCACACCGATGAGCTATTCCATCGACGGCCGCCAGTACATCGTGATCGCCGCGGGCGGGCATGGTTCGTTCGGCACCAAGCTCGGCGATTACGTGATGGCTTACGCGTTGCCGGAGTAACGGCTTCCTTCGGGCGCGGCGCGCTGCGCCCGAAGGAAGCGCATCGGCGTTTCGCTCGACCTCTGATCTGACTGCAATGGCATAGACGTAGCGCTCCACGTCTATGCCCGACACGGTCGACACCTCGCGGGAAGGTGGATCGACCGGCTCTTCGAGCGCCATGACCTGCTGCTTTGCCCGACAATCCATACGCTTGCCGAGCCAATCTCCGCGTCCACCCTGAACCCTGGTTGACAATGCTCCTGTCTTGAACGGCTCACGGTATCCGGCGCGCTCATTTCCTTCCATTCGCATTCGAACCGTTACCGCTCAAGCGGGCAGCACAATGAATTGAGCATTTCGCCATCGCGCAACTGCACGGCGGGCACAATGGCTTCGATCCACTCACCAGATCAGCGAGCGTGGCAATGCACCCGATAATCTTGCTCTTTGTCTGCCTCCTGATCGGCGTGTTACTTCGCCTGACGCACAGGCTGCCGGAGAACGCCTCCAAGGTGTTGGGCGGATGGGTGATCAACGTCGCGTTGCCGGCCGCCGCCATACGCAGTCTTCACCAGGTGTCCGTGCGTGCCGACTGGTGGCTCGCGGCGCTCACACCGTGGGCCGGAGCGATACTTGCGATCATCGTGCTCGTTCCGCTTTGCCGCAGCCTCGGCTGGTCGGCCCGGCGAACGGGTGCGTTGGTACTGGTGGGAGGCTGGGGCAATACTTCTTTTGTCGGCCTGCCAATGATCGCCACCTTTGCAGGAAGCCAGTGGCTAGGGCTGGGCATCGTGATCGATCTGCTCGGTTCGTATCTTGCGCTGTCCACGCTTGGACTGGTGGTGGCGACTGTCGCAAGCACCGGGCGCATGAACTGGCGCGCGGTTGTCCTGCGGATCGCAACGTTTCCACCGTTTTTCGCGATCATCATCGCGTTCGCGACCAATCATCTGGAACGGCCGGAGTGGCTGACACAAACAATCGACTCGCTGGCCAATACGCTGACGCCCGTGGCGCTCGCTGCCGTCGGATACGCGCTGCGCGTCGACCGTATTGCCGGACGCATCGGCGCACTTCTGGTCGGACTGGGGTTCCGGCTTCTTCTCGCACCGCTCGCGATCCTGGTCGCCTATGTCGCCGTGAGCAGAGCCAGCGATCCCGTCGCGCAGGTTGCCATGCTCGAGATGGCCATGCCGCCCATGCTCGGCGCCAGTATCATTGCCATCGATCACGATCTCGAGCCCGATCTGGTCGCGTTGCTGATCGGTTTGGGAGTGCCGCTGTCCATTGCGAGCGCCCTGGCGTGGTGGTCGGCTATCGGCCATCTGTAGGTCAACCGAATGAAAAATATCGCGCTGACGGCTGTACTGAATACGCTCCGGGGCTTTCACACTGAACTCTCGCTGGCGAAAGTATTCGAGCGCGCGCCTAGATGCGCGGACGCGATGCTCTCGACGGTCCTCGCCGTCTATGTCGCCCATTGGATCGGCCTTGGCGAAGTCTGGTGGGCCGCCATCTGCGCATTCTCGCTCACAGGCCTCGAACTCAAGGCGGCAGCCAGCCAGGGAATGCAGCAAATCGCCGGATCGGTCTGCGGCGCGTTCATCGGATGGGTACTGTCACAGCACGTGGCCGGCGAGGTCGGCCTGTTCGTCGTTTCGATCACCTGCCTCTCCGTGGTTGGCCTCTATCTGGCGACGAGCCGTGCGGCAAGCTTCATGTGGATCTTATGCACGGCGCTGGCCATATTCATGATTGCCGCAGTGCACGCACACACTGAAACCGATCCTCTGGCTGTGGTGAAAGCGCTGAGCGTCAACGCCGTAGCAGGCACGACCGCTTACTGGATGATCAGTGCGCTGTCCCGTATCGTGCTGCGCCTGTCTGGACGCCGGACGGGCATCGCGGCTCCGGCTCCGAGCGCTTCGCCAGTGACGTCCGCCTCACCGTCCGGCCCGACACTCGGTCGCCTGCGCCACACCATTGTTGGGGCGGCCACTTTATCCGTGCTGGCGTATTTCGCCTACCAGTATCCGCTCGACGGATTTGCCCAGGCAATGACGACGGCGCTCGTCACCCTTCTGGTCCCACTCGATGTCCGGGGCGCATGGTCTTTGGATGCCGTCGTGTTGCGAATGTGCCACCGTCTGCTTGGCTGCCTTTTCGGCAGCGTCATCGTGCTCGCGGTCATGCCTTTTACGGCGGGGCACATGGTCTACTGCATGATCGCTTTATGCGCGTCGATCTGGGTGGCGTGCCATCTCCGTTTCGCCGATCTGAATATAAGTTATGTCGGCACGCAACTGGGAGCGGTGGTCATTCTCGCTTTCGTCCACGATACCGTGTGGCTGAGCGACGACGTCAGCGTGGCTTATGACCGTTTGATCGGCGTCGCTTCGGGCATCGTCGCGCTGGCCGTGGTGCTGGGCCTGGTCAGCAGCATTTTTAGCAGCGGGCCGTTTACGCGGCGAGTATGACCATCGACCCATTCACGACAGCGCATCGAGCAATCCATACCACGCCACGCCGGCACTGATATAGAACCGCTGCAACGCATGAAACGGAATCGGCTCGATAGACGTGGGCGGAAGCGGCAAGCCGCGTGTCGTCCCGCCGATCAAAGCGGCCAGATGCTTTCCCAATGTCGTCGCCATTGCAATGCCGCGTCCGTTGTATCCAAGCGCGATGGTCATGCCTTCAGCCGGCACATGCACGTGCGGCAAGAAATTGCGTGTGATGGCGATCCGGCCGGCCCACCGGTATTCGTATCCGATGTTCTTCAGTTGTGGAAACATCAGCCGGGCGGCACGCTCGAGATGCATCCAGTCCGCGGCGCTGCGAGGCTCGCGAAAAGGGCCGCGCCCGCCCATCAACAGACGCCCGTGGGCATCCTTGCGGAAATAGAGCAGCAGGCGCCGTGAATCGGAAGCCACTTCGCCACCGGGCAGAATCGTTGCGCCAACCTCGTCGGGCAGCGGCTTCGTTGCGACGATAAAGCTGTTCGCTGCGATCACTGATTGCGCGAGGCGCGGCCAAAGGCCATCGGTATAACCGTTGGTTGCCAGCAGGATCTGTTTCGAATCGATGAGCGGACCCTGCGCCGTGCGAATGCGCCACCCCTTCGGGCCCCGCTCCACGCTCGCGGCGCGAGTTCCGCCGTGGATCGCCGCGCCTGCCGTCTGCGCCGCGCGCGCGAGGCCGCGTGCGTAGCTCAACGGATGCACGCTGCCCGCGCGCAAATCCACCCAACCGCCCACGAATGCGTCCGTGCCGAGCCGCCTCGATATCTGCGCACGGTCCAGCAGTTCGACCGGCGCGCCGCGCGCCGCCCACTGCTGCGCCCGGCTGTGAAGCGTGCCGAGCAGCCTGGCCGAATGGGTCGGCTGGATCCAGCCGGCGCGCGTGGCGTTGCACTGAATGCCGTGGCGCCCGATCAGATCGAAAACCGAATCCGCGGCGCCGCCCGCCATCTGCACGAGCGCATCGCCATCGCGTGGGCCGAAGCGCCGGATGAGTTCGTCGGGATCGTATTTCAGGCCGGGAATCACCTGGCCGCCGTTACGGCCGGACGCGCCCCAACCGGGCTCGTTGGCGTCGATCACACAGACCCGCAGGCCTTGTTCCGCCAGATGCAAGGCCGTCGACAAACCCGTGTAACCGGCGCCGACGATCGCCACGTCCGCCGTGACCGGGTCATCGAGCGGCGGCGTATCTACGGCGGGTTCCGCCGTTGCCGCCCAGAGAGAGGGAGGCAGCGGTTCTGCAACTTCAACCAGGCTCATGGTGTATTCAAATCCGGGGGGCTTCGGTAAGCACGGGCATCCTGCCGAGAAATTCGCGTGTGCGAGGATTGCGCGGACGTTCGAACAGATCGGCGGCTGACCCTTCTTCATGGATCGTGCCGTCATGAAGAAAACACACACGGTCGGCCACTTCACGCGCAAAGCCCATTTCATGGGTGACGACGATCATGGTCATGCCGTCGTCGGCGAGTTGGCGCATGACGCCGAGCACTTCGCCCACCAGTTCCGGGTCGAGTGCCGAGGTGGGCTCGTCGAAGAGAATCGCCTTCGGCTGCATGGCCAGTGCGCGCGCAATCGCCACACGCTGCTGCTGTCCGCCCGACATTTCGGCCGGGTAAGCGTTCATGCGGTGCGCGAGGCCGACCTTGTCGAGCAGATGGCGGGCTCGCTCGCGGGCTTGTGTACGCGCTTCCTTTCTGACGAACACGGGGCCTTCGAACACGTTTTCCAGTGCGGTTCGATGCGGAAACAGGTTGAAACGCTGGAACACCATGCCGACCTGCGCGCGAAGGTCGTGGATCTGCTTCGATTTCGCGTCGACGGCATTGCCTTCGAGGGTGATCGTCCCGGCGTCATGCCGCTCCAGTCCGTTGATGCAACGAAGCAGCGTCGACTTGCCCGATCCGGACGGACCGATCAGACACACGACCTGGCCGCGTTCGACACTCAGACTGACGCCTTTCAGCACGTGCTGATCGTGAAAGCGCTTGTGAATCGCGTCGACCCTGATCATCGTTTTCCCTTCAATCCGAGGCGGCGTTCGATCCGCCGCAATCCATAGACGAGTGGCAGGCTGAGCCCAAGGTAAAGCAGCGCGACCAGCGTGAAAACCGTCATGTTCTGGAACGTCGACGACGCGATAAGCTGCCCGGCGCGCGTCATTTCGGCGACGGTGATGGTCGACGCGAGCGACGAGTCCTTGAGCATCATCACGAGGGTATTGCCGTACGCCGGCAGTGAGATTCGGAACGCCTGCGGCAACACCACGCGCCGCATGATCATCGCGCCGCGCATGCCGATGGACTGCGCCGCTTCGATCTGCCCGGGATCGATCGCCTGGATGCCCGCGCGAAAGTTTTCCGCCTGATACACCGAGTACGCGACGCCGAGACCAATGAAACCGGCCTGGAACGCCGACAACTGCACACCGAGATCGGGCAGCACAAAGTAGATGTAGAAGAGCTGAACGATGATGGGCAGCCCGCGAATCACGTTGATGAAAGTCGCGGCGGCGTTCGATACGGCGCGGTTGTCGGACACGCGCATGAGCGCGAGCACCAGGCCGAGCACCGTGCTCAGAACGAACGAGCAGAAGGTGATCTCGATCGTGACAACCGCGCCTTTGAGCAGGATCGGCAAAAACTCGATGGCGTTCTGGAAGAACATGGCGGACCGTCCTTATTCGGAAAACGACGTCATTCCACCTGCCACTTCTTGACGATCTGCGTGAGCGTACCGTCGGCCTTGATCTTTCTGATGCCGGCGTTCAATTGCTCCAGCGTCGCCGTGTCGCCCTTGCGCACGACAAAACACACCTGGCCTTTCACCGACGGCTGATATCCGCTGACCAGCCGCAATTGCGGATTCGGATTGTGCTGAAGCTGGTAGGCCAGAATCGGATGGTCGCCGAAGCCCGCCTTGATGCGGCCGAGTGCGACGTCGCGCATGATGTCGGCGACTGAATCGTAGGTGCGCACTTCCTTGAAGATGCCCTTCTTGTTCAACGCGTCGACGAACGCGGTGCCGACCTGCGCGCCGACCACCTCGCCCTTGAGATCGTCCATGGAGGTGTACTGGCCTTTGTCGTCGGCGCGCACGATCAGGCCTTCGCCATAGGAATACACGGTGTCGGAGAAATCCACGATCTGCTCGCGCGCCGGCGTTTTTAGCATGGCCGCCGAGATGATGTCGATCTTCTTCGTGGTCAGCGACGGAATCAGCGCCGAGAACGTGGTCTGCTCGATCTTGACGTCGAAGCCCGCCGCCTTGCCCGTCGCGGTGATCGCATCGACCAGAAGGCCCTGAATCGAATTGGTCTTCACATCGAGAAAGGTGAACGGCACGCCGGTGGCGGTCGCTCCAACTTCGTACGTGGTGGCGGCCACAGACAAGGCCGGCGCACCGGCGAGCAGCAATCCTGTTGCAAAGACACTGGCGAAGCGTTTGGCGAACTGGAACATGAGTCTCTCCACGAGTTGAAGACGGCCGATCGGAATATCGGTATCCATCATTTGAAGCATGATATTCGAGTCAAAAATATCGACAAACGAAATTTGCGTATCGATATTCGATATGATAAAGTCGGTAGCAGGCGAAAACAATGGGGTGATTCCATGACACGCAAGCAACTCAGCCCGGAGACGGAAGCGCCCCAGGAGCCGGAAGAACCGCCGGACGCACTGTTCAATCAGTCGCTGGAGAAGGGAATCGCGGTGCTGCGCGCGTTCAGCGCCCAGCGCAGGTCGATGACACTGCCGGAAGTCGCGGAGGCAACGTCGATCACCAAAAGCTCCGCGCAGCGCATGATCTACACGCTGGAAAAGCTCGGCTATGTGAGAAAGCATCCGCGTACGAGGCGCTATCAACTGGCGCCGCGCGTGATGCAGATCGGCTTCAACTACCTGGCTGCCGACACGCTGATCGACGTCGCCAATCCGTTTCTGTCCGAACTCACCAATGTCACCGGCGAGACAACCAATCTGACCGAGCCGGATGGCGTCGACATGGTCTATGTGGCGCGGTTCGTGTGTATGAAGTTCGTGCCGATCCACATGCCGATCGGCAGCCGCATTCCGATGTACTGCACGGCGTCGGGACGGGCGTATCTCGCGGCGCTCCCGGACAACGAGTCACGCACGCTGCTGCTGGCCAGCGACCGCGTCGCGCATACGCAATACACCGTGACGGATCTCGACGAGATCGAGACGCGGCTCGCGCTTGGACGGCTCAATGGCTATGCGTCGAACCGCGAGGAACTGTTCATCGGCGATATGACGATCGCGGCGGCCGTGCTCGACGGCGAGCGCCGGCCGGTCGGCGCGGTTCACGTCGTCGCGCCGACGAGCCGCTGGACAGCGGCGGAAGCGGAGGCACGGCTCGCGCCCGCGGTGATCGATTGCGCACGCGGCATCAGCAATTCGATCAGGACGCTTGCCTGAGGGGACGTGCCCCCGTTCCGCAATCCGGCGGCAACGCGGGCGCCGCGCTCAGGCTTCCAGCACGTGTTCGATGCGCCGGTCCGGCACCAGCCACCAGGCGGCGGCAAGCGTATAGAGCGCGGCCGAGGCCCACGGCACGACAAAAGCCAGCGCAATGCCCGCCAGATAGATCACCACCGAGACCTTGCCCTTGAAGTCGTTGCCGACCGCTTTGGCAATCGTCGAGTCCTTGCCGTGCTCGCGAATCAGCACGCGCGTCAGGATGAAATATGCGATCGCCGACATGAACAGCACCACGCCGTACATGGCGGTCGGCCAGGAGGCCAGATGGTTTTCGCCGACCCAATGCGTGACGGCCGGCAGCAGCGACAGCCAGAAGAGCAGATGGAGGTTGGCCCACAACACGGCGCCGTTGACCTTCTGCACCGCATGGAACATGTGATGATGATTGTTCCAGTAGATGCCGACGTAGATAAAGCTCAGCACGTACGCGCAGAACACGGGAAGCAGCGGACGCAGCGCCGCGAGATCGAAGCCTTCCGGCACCTTCAACTCGAGCACCATGATCGTGATGATGATGGCGATCACGCCATCGCTGAAGGCTTCGACACGTCCTTTGCCCATCGGTTGGATTCCTGATGATGAATACGGTTGAGCGCACCGCTCGCCCGCGCCCCGCGGACGACCCGCGCCGCTGCCGATTATGTGCGATGCCGCGCCGCTTTGTCGACGTGTTCCAGACCGGCTCGCGTGTTGAAACTCACTTCATGGGCTTGAGCCCGTCGAGCAAGGTCGGCACCAGTTCGCTGATGGTCGGATGAATATGCATGGCGTACTGCAAGGTCGGATACGGCGCGCCCGCCGCCATGATGTCGATGAAGGTATGAATCGCCTCGTCGCCTTCGATGCCGTGAATGGCCGCGCCGAGAATCTGCCTGCTCTCGCTGTCGACCATCACTTTCATGAAGCCGTCGGTCTCGCCGCGTTCACGCGCGCGGCCCACCCGCGACATCGGCATGGTGGCGATCAGCGCGGCGCGGCCCGATTTGCGCACCTCGGCCTCCGAAGCCCCCACGCGTGCCAGCGGCGGATCGACGAACACCGCATACGCCATGATCCGCGTATCGACACTGCGCGCGCCGCCGTCGAGCAGATTGGCGGCGACGATCTGAAAGTCGTCGTAGGACGTGTGGGTGAAAGCACCACGCCCGTTCACGTCGCCGATGGCCCACACGCCCGGCACGTTGGTCCGCAACTGGCCGTCGACCGGAATCGTGCCGTGCCGGTCCGTCGTGATGCCGGCGGCCGCGAGGCCGAGATCGTCGGTATTCGGCGCACGGCCGGTGGCGAACAGCAGGTGCGACGCTTCGAGCGCGGGAATGTTCTGCTCGAAGCCGATACACACTTCGTTCGGGTGATGCGGATGCGGCTCGACCCGCGAAGGCTGCACACCAAAGCGGAACTCCACACCCTCGCGGGCGAGCACCTTGTGCACGGATTCGGCAAAATCGGCGTCCTCGCGGGTCAGCACGCGTTCGCCGCGCACCAGCACCGTCACACGGCTGCCGAAACGGCGAAAGATCTGCGCGAATTCGAGCGCGATATAGCTGGCGCCGACAATCACCAGATGATCCGGCAATTCCGTCAGCTCAAGCAGGTTGGAGTTGGTGTAGTAGCGAATCCGCCCGAGACCTTCGAGCGGCGGCACGACGGCGCGCGTGCCGGTATTGATGAAGATTTCGTCGGCGCTGATCTCCTCGAGCAGCTTGCCGTCCGGACCGCTGATAGAAAGCGTATGCGCGCCGGTGAAGCGCGCGTGGCCGTTGAACACGCTCACGTTCTTCGCGCCGCGCAGCCATTTCTCGACGCCGTCGCGCGACTGCCCGATGATACTGTCCTTGCGCGCCTTGACCGCGGCCAGATCGACGCTGATCGCGCCGCTCACCTGCACGCCGAGTTCCGCGCAATGGCGCGCGACATGCGCTGCGCGAGCGCTTGCGACATAAGATTTGGTCGGCGTACAGCCCACGTTCACGCACGTGCCGCCGAAGGCCCCGCGCTCAATGACCGCGGTTTTGCGGCCGCTTTGACCGAGACGCACCGCAAGCGGCGAGCCGCCTTGTCCCGTACCGATTACGACTGCATTGAAGTGCTGTGGCATGGCAACGCTCCCGTGGCTGGAGTGCAGGTCGTAGCATCTTACCCTCCACGCCTCGAATCACCACGCCGGGTTGTCGATTGCCTCAGTTTGTTGCCCGTTTTTGTTGCCCTTTGCCGTGCGCGACGCTCAGTCGTGGCAATGCGCAGCGCAGATCAATTCACGCGAGCGTTGCAGCGCGGCCTGCGCGCCACGGGACGCCATGACCCAGCCGACCTGGCCCAGGTTGAAATCCTGCGACACCATCACCTGCATGAGGGCGACCATCGGCAATACCACCGACGGCCGGTAAAGCTGGTTCCTGATCAAAGCTGGCATGACAACAACTCCCGTAGCGCGGCGCCGCTTCGGCTTCGCGCTGATTCACGTTTCGATGGGAGGATTGTAGGGAGACTGTAGTCGCGGATAAATACCGCTAACGCGAAGGCACTTGTTTGTCAAACCGAACAATCAAGTCCGGACGCGGGCGGCCGGGCGCGGCGGGTTCCCGCGTCCGCGAGGCCAGGCAAGGCGCCGGGCTGGCGCGCGAGGCCGCCGGCCGGCTCAGGAGGCGTCGGCGAGACCGACCTGCGCGTCCCACAAACTGCGGGCATACGCGCTGGCCCCGACCGGGCGGCTATAGAAATAGCCCTGCTGCTTGTCGCAGTCGATCGCGCGCAGAAAGGCCGCCTGTTCGGCGGTTTCCACTCCTTCGGCGGTGACGTTCATGCCGAGCGAGTGCGCCATCGCCACCACCGCCTGCGTAATCGCAATGGAATCGCGATGATCCGGCAAGCCGACGACAAACGAGCGATCGATCTTCAGGTTATGCAGCGGAAAGCGCTTCAGATAAGACAACGACGAATAACCGGTGCCGAAATCGTCGACGGAAATACGCACCCCCATCGCGTTCAGCGCGCTCAGCATAGGCAAGACGGTTTCGCTGTCGCTCATCAGCAGCCGTTCGGTGATCTCCAGTTCCAGCGCCGCCGGTTCGAGTCCGGTTTGTATCAGGCAGCGCTGGATGCGCTCCACCAGGCCGTCGTTGAACTGCCGGGGCGACAGATTCACCGCGACGATCAGTTCGGGCGCCAGCGTGCGCCGCCATTGCGCCACCTGTTCGCAGGCCCGAGCCAGCACGAAGTTGCCGATCTCCACGATCAGCCCCGCGTCTTCGGCCACGGGGATGAATTCCACCGGCGACACGTTGCCCAGCTCGCTGTTGTACCAGCGCAGCAGCGCCTCCGCGCCGATCGTGCGGCCGTCGTGGCTATCGACGATTGGCTGATACACGAGGCTCAGCTCGTTGGCGGCGAGCGCGCGCCGCAGCGACTGTTCGATCGTGAAGCGGCGTTGCAACTGCCGGTTCAGCTCGGCGGTGAAGAACTGGAAGTTGTTGCGGCCGCGCTGCTTGGCGTGATACATCGCCGAATCGGCGTTGCGCAGCAGCGTGGCCACGTCCTGCCCGTCTTCGGGAAAGCGGCTGATGCCGATCGACGCGCCCAGATAGTACTCGTTGTCCGCCACCGCGAACGGCACCGCGATCATGTCGAGAATGCGCTGTGCGAGGCCGATCAGATGCCCGGTATTTTCATACGCGCTGACCACGATCACGAACTCGTCGCCGCCTACGCGCGCGAGCGTGTCCTCGGTCGAGATGCACGCCGCGAGCCGCTCCGCCACGCTGCATAGCAGGGAGTCGCCGGCCTCGTGACCGGCGGTGTCATTGACCTTCTTGAAGCCGTCCAGGTCGACGAACAGCACCGCGACGCTCGCCAGTTCGCCCATGCCGGAAGACGTATCGAGCGAGAACAGATCGCGCAGCCTCTCCGTCAGATAGGCGCGGTTATAAAGGCCGGTGAGCGAATCGCGGGTGGCGAGGAACTTGAGCTGCCGTTGCGCTTCGCGCACGGGGCCGATGTCGGTAAACGAGATCAGCACCGAACTGGGTTCGCTCTCGCCCGGCTTGATGATCGGCACCACGTTCTCGGTGATCCAGACGATGTCGCCGCCAATCAACTCCACGCCGATCGTGACGCCAAGCATGGGTTTGCCGGTTGCCAGCACCTGGGTGGTCGGGCGAACCGCCTCGGTGACGACCGAACCGTCCTCGTGATAAGCGCGCACCATCACCGTGTGAATACTGCGGCCGACGATCTGCGGCGTTGCCCGCAAAATGCGCTGCGCGCTCGGATTGCAGGCCAGCACCACGCCTGCGCGCGACTGCACGACGATCCCTTCGATCAGGTGATCGACTACCAGGCGGTGATGCTCCTCGCTGTGCGCGAGCCGCTGCGCCATCGTGTCCTGATGCACCGCCAGACCCACGCTGCGGCTGATATCGCGCAGCATGGCCTCTTCTTCGGCGCTGGGACGGCGCGACTTGCGGTAGTACACCGCGAATGCGCCGAGCACCGCGCCGGAATCGTTTTCAAAGGGCACCGACCAGCAGGCTCTGAGGCCGAGCGGCAACGCGAGGTGCCGGAAGTCGGCCCACAACGGATCGGTTTCGATATCTTCGACGGCGATGAGCCGCCGCTCGAACATGGCGGTGCCGCACGAGCCGGCCTGCGGACCGATCGCCACCCCGTCGATCGCCGCGCTGAAGTGTTTAGGCAGCGACGGCGCGCCGCCTACTCTGGCGTGCATGCCATCGGCGTCGAGCAGCAGGATGGAACAGGACGCGCCTTCCCCCAGCAGCGCTTCCGCGCGGCGGCATACTTCGTCCAGCAATTCCGGCAGCGGCGTGTTGCGTGTAATCAAACGCAGCACCGTGCGCTCCGAGGCCAGCACCCCTTCGGCGAGATTCGCGCCGTAGCGGGTGCCCTCAGGCGCCGCTCCCATCGTGTTTTCTGATGTCGCTTCGCAAGTCATTTGTGCGCCCCCTAACCCGACATCGGCAACTTAGTGTACGCGGCACACGGGGGTTTACGCGAGCGGTGCGAGTGTATTCTTCGCACATCGCGGACCGTTCCGGTGATCTGGCCTCGCCGTTGTCCGACCGGATATTGCCGTTGTCGGGACAGGATGACGGTATCCGCTATCGCCTGATGGTGAGTTGAAACACGAACCCGCTCCGGCTTGTCACGACGACTTCCCGGGGTGAGGCCGGCGGCGTGGGCTCGATCAGCCGTGCTGGTCCGGTGGGCGCCCTCCACCACCGCCTCGTCCGCCGCCACCGTTTTCACCACCCGGCGGCCTGCCTCCACCGCCTTGCGGTGGCCGTCCACCAGCGTTCTCCGGCGGCTGCCCGCCCGGTGGCCTACCACCAGCGTTACCCTGCTGGCCGCCCGGTGGCCTACCACCGACGTTCCCCGGTTGCCCGCCCGGTGGCCTGCCACCGACGTTCCCCGGCGGTCTCGCTCCGCCGTGCCCCGGCGGCGGCCCACCCGGCGGACGGCCACCCGGCGGCCTGCCGGCGCCAGGGCGCGGCGGAGGCGGCGGCGGATGATGCGCCCAGCGCGATTGCTGGCCGTACCACGGCCTCCCGCGATAATAGTTGCCCCAATACGTGCCGATCGAGAACGTCACGATCGGCAGGCCGATCACCGTGCCGTACGTCATCACCGGCACGTTGCCGCCCTGATAGGGATAGCTGAGCCGCCCGGCATAGACCCAGCCGCGCAGGTCCGGCGCGGCGACATCGCACCACTGATAGTTGCTGATGCACCCCATCACGGTCACCGGCACGCCGCCCGGCAGTTGCGTCACGATCGGGTAATCGGAGGCCGGACCCGCCCGCACGTTGACGGTGCCATTGGTGTAAGCCTGCGACTGGGCGCAGGCTGCGGCCGGCAACGCCAGCACGCCAGCCACCGCACAAAGACATCGAACGAGGCGTTGTTTCATTCTTTCTCCCGATTCAAGGCCGTGTTCCGCTGCCGGTCCGCTTTGCTGGTGTGTCATGAGTGCTGCTTCTTTCTTGCGCAACTCACTGCGCTGCTGCGAGACGCATTTATTCAAAGACTGGACGCACGGCGCATGCCTGAACGCGTTCATTTCCCCTTTCTCGACGCTCCCGCCGTCCCCGTCAGGCAAGATCTGGTAACCACCCTGCCGAAGTCACGCGTTTTTCGGGCGTCCGGGTAACGGCAATCCGGCCGATCATCCGTTGCATGAAAAAACCATGCACTGGCCCGACCGCGATGAACCGCCTCCGCCCGCTTCTGCTTGCCGCGCTGATGCTCACGCATCCGCTCGCCCACGCCGCCAGCTTCGACTGCAACCGGGGGCGCTCGCTGACCGAGAAAATCATTTGCAGCGACCCCGCGCTCTCGAAGCTCGACGACGCGCTGGGGCAACTGTACTGGAAAGCACGGCGAAGAGTCGCCAACCGGCGCGCCTTTCTCACCGATAGCGACAGCAAGTGGGCATGGCGGGAAGGCAATTGCCGCGATGCGGCGTGCCTGGGGACGTGGTACGCGACGCGTATCGAAGAGCTGCAAAAGCTCGTGGAAAGCCTGCAAGCGGGGACGCCGCCGCCAGTTGCAACACCGTCCGCAAAGCCGGCCGAACCGGCCACGCGGCGCACGCCGCTCACGGCGCCCGTGCAAGCCGTCGGCATGGCGACGCATCAGTGCACGGCGGCCAATCCTGGGATCGTGGTGAACGAACAGTGTTCCGCCGTACTCAAGAAGAACGGCAGTCAATGGAAATACCCGCCGCATGACGGCGACTGGTTCTGCGGCGTCGCCATGCTGGCGCCGGCGCAATTGCAGGTGGACGCTGCACAATAGGAAGCTGTCGCGCGTGCGGGCCGCGCTGCGGGCATGCATGGACGCTCGCTTGCGCGAGACCCGCGAGCAACGCCGCCTCAATTCCGCAGAAGCGCCGCTCTCGCGAAATCATGAAATACCGCTACCGGCTACTCCAGAATCGACGCTGAACTCCCATCACCTCGGCCTCCATCTCAGCTACCGGCCCGATCACCTCGACCGGTTTCTGGCAATGATCGAAGACATACCGGCAATCCACGCTCATGGTCGGATTCTCGGCGTGATCGCCGGTCGCTTCCAGCAACCGCTTTTCGGTCATGCCGAACACGACCCGGCCGATATTGGCCCAATACATCGTCCCGGCGCACATGCAGCAAGGCTCGACTGACGTGTACAGCGTGCAACTCCATAAATACTCCGGCGTGAAGTTCAGCGCGGCCACGCGTGCCAGCACCGACTCGGCGTGATTCACCGTGTCGACGTTGCCCTGCTCCATCAGCACGGTCTCCTGGTCCGGGCCGACCAGCACCGCGCCGAACGGATGATGCCCTAGCAGCGTCGCCCGTTCGGCCACCCGGCTCGAATGCCGCAGATGCCGCACCATCTGCTCGTGCGTGGGCGTCAAACCCTGCGGCGGATAGTTCGCGGCCGCTGCGGCGGCCTGCGTCGAGACGGTCGGACTCACGGGCGATCTCCTTGAATAATAGTTAGATTAGCGAAGCAAATTTCACTTCGGCAGTGAACCGTCCACACCCTGCACGAACCAGTTCAAACGCAGCAGTTCCGGATCGCTCAGCGACTTGCCGGCGGCGACCTTCACCGCGCCGGACTGATCCATGATCGGACCGGCAAACGGATTGAACTTGCCGGAAATGATGTCGTCGCGCTTCTGGCTCAAGGCTTTCTGCGCGGCCGGCGAAACGGCTTCAGTATTGATGTCGGCGAGATCGATCGCCTTCTCTTTCAGCCCCCACCACACCGGCGAGTTGTTCCATGTGCCCGACATCACCTGCTCCACCAGATGCGTGTAGTACACGCCCCAGTTGCTCACGCATGCGCCCAGTTGCGCATTCGGCCCGAACTTCTTCATATCCGAGTCCCAGCCGAACGCATGCACCTTCTTCTGCTCGGCGGTCTGCATGGTCGCGGTCGAATCGGTGTTCTGGATCAGCACGTCGGCGCCCTGGCCGATCAGCGTTTCAGCGGCCTGCTTTTCGCGGCCCGGATCGAACCAGCTATTGATCCACACCACCTTCACGCGCGCTTTCGGATTGACGGAGCGTGCGCCCATCGTGAACGCGTTGATGTTGCGCACCACTTCGGGCACCGGCACCGAGCCGACAAACCCGAGCGTGTTCGACTTGGTCGTATAGCCCGCGACGAGGCCGGCCAGGTAAGCGCTCTGATAGGTCCGCACGTCATAGGTGGCAAAGTTGGCGGCTTTCTTATAACCGGTTGCATGCTCGAACACGGTGTCCGGGAAGTCCTTGGCGACCTTCAGTTCGAAATCCTGAAACCCGAAGCTCGAGCCCACCACGATCTTGTTGCCCTTGGACGCCAGATCGCGAAACACGCGCTCCGAATCCGCCGACTCCGGCACGTTCTCGACGCGCGTCACCTTGACCTTGTCGCCGAATTTCGCCTCGACCTCTTTCACGCCCTGTTCGTGCGCATAGGTCCAGCCGGCGTCGCCCGGATTGCCGAGATAGACGAAGGCGATGCCGATCGGCTGCGTGGTGGCGGCCGCCGCGCCCGCGGCGCTGAACGCCAGGGTCGCGCCAAGCGCCGCGGCGAGTACGGTTCGAACGGTTTTGATGCGCAGTGAATGATGCAGCGCTCGCGCCAGCGTGGTTTTCATGGATTCTCCGAAGATGGTTGAAGGTGCCTGCCCCAGCGCTCGGGATGACCCGGGCAAGGCTCCAGCATAGGGGGCCATATTCGAAGGCCAATTTCAGCAGAAAAATTATTATTCGTTATCCCGCCCATAACGAAACCCGTATTCTGGTCTCTGGGGAACATGTTCGACGCCTTCGAACGAGTGCATCGGCAAAGTGGTACGACAAGCACCTTCCGCAGGCGCAATATCACTCTCACCAACCCGCAAAACTCTTTCGGAGAAACAAAATGACCCGCTTCCAGAACAAGTCGGTTCTCGTTACCGGCGGCAGCAGCGGCATCGGCTTCGCCGCGGCCAAAGCATTCGCCGATGAAGGCGCCCGCGTCGTCATCACCGGCCGCGACGCCGCCGCGCTCGAAGCCGCCAGAGCGGCGCTCGGCGCCAATGCCGTCGCGGTGCGCAACGAGGCCGGCTCGGTGGCCTCCGCGCATGAACTGGCGGCGGCGGTCCGCGCGGCCGGCATCCGGCTCGACGCGGTCTTCGTCAATGCCGGCACGGCAAAATTCGCGCCCTTCCCGGACGTCGACGAAGCCTTCTGGGACGCGATGTTCAACACCAACGTCAAAGGCGCCTACTTCCAGATTCAGGCACTGTTGCCGCTACTCAATCGCGGCGCGTCGATCGTGATCAACGGTTCGATCAACGCCCATATCGGCATGCCGGCGTCGTCCGTGTATGCGGCGAGCAAGGCCGCGGTGATTTCGCTGGCGAAGACGCTGTCATCGGAATTGCTGCCGCAGGGCGTGCGCGTCAACGTCGTGAGCCCCGGCCCGGTGCAAACGCCGTTGTACGGCAAGCTCGGCCTCGACGCCGCCGCGCTCGAAGCCACCGCCGCGCAGATTCTCGGCCAGGTGCCGGTCGGCCGGTTCGGCACGCCGGAGGAAATCGCCTCGACCGTGCTGCATCTGGCCGCGCCGGAATCGGCGTTTATCGTCGGCACGGAAATCATCGCCGACGGCGGTATGAGTCAGCTTTGAGGGCACGCCCAGGCGAGGCGGCCGGCGCGCACAGCGGCGGCCCGGCCCACGGCGCTGGCCCGGTAAAGCCGGGCACACTTCAATGAAGCTTCGGCGGCGGATCCGGCTGGTCCTCACCGGGAGTCTCGCCGTCGCCGAACAGTTCGGCGCACAGACTTTCGCCGAGCTCGCTCAGGCGCGCCGTCCCGGTGCCCTCCTCGCTGAAGGTGGTATGCACCAGCTCACCGTCGACGAGCGCCGTCAACTGCCGCCGCAAGCCGCTCATCGGCACGCCCGCCTGCTTCGACAGTTTGGCGAGCGACCAGGCCCCGCCCGGCGTTTCCCGATGCGCGCGCCATAGCTGTTCCAGCACGGCGACCAGCACCGGATCGAGTTCGTCGTCTTGCATGGTGAGTGTCTCCTCGTTGTCATGCCATCTGCGTGACCAGTTCGCCGAGCGTCTTCAATGCCGCCTCGGTCTGCGCCGTCCACGGATAGCTGTAGTTGAGCCGGATGAAATGCCGAAAATCGTTGCGCGTCGAAAACATCATGCCCGGCCCGACCGTAATGCTGCGTGCGAGCGCCGCCTGATAGAGCCGCATGGAATCGACGCGTTCGGGCAACTCGACCCAGAGCACGTAGCCACCTTGCGGCGTCGACATGCGCGTGCCCTCGGGGAAAAATCGCTGCACCATCGCCATCATGATGCTCGCCTGCTGCCGGTAGACCTTGCGCACGTGCCGCAGATGCCGGTCGTAGCCGTCCTGGCGCAAATAGTCGGCGACCGCGACTTGCGGCACCGACGGCGTGGTCAGCGTATTGAGAAACTTCAGCTTCTCGACCTGCGCGCGATAACGCCCCGGCAGCGCCCAGCCGATCCGGTACGACGCGGTCAGGCTCTTCGAAAACGACGCGCAATGCAGCACCAGCCCTTTGGTGTCGAAGCTCTTCAAGGTCGAAGGCCGGGTTTCGCCGAAGTACAGCTCCTGATAGACGTCGTTCTCGATCACGGGAATCTCTTGCGCGGCGAGCAGTTCCACCAGTTGCCGCTTGCGCGCGTCGGGCATGCGGAAGCCGAGCGGATTCTGGAAGTTCGGCATCACCATGCAGGCCGCAATCTTCTGTTCGGCGATCACCCGCGCGAGCGCCTCGATATCGATGCCGTCGACCGGATGCGTCGCCACCTCGATCGCGCGCATGCCCAGACGCTCGATGGCGTGCAGCATCGCGTAATAGGTGGGCGATTCGACCGCCACCGTGTCGCCGGGTTTGGCGACCGCCTGCAGGCTCAGGTTGATCGCTTCGGTCGCGCCGAGCGTGATGATGATTTCGCCGGGATCGACCGGCACACCGTTCTCGGCGTAGCGCCGGGCGATCTGCCGGATCAGCTCGGGGTTGCCGGGCGGCAGATCGTCGATCAGATTCCAGCTCGCGTGGCGCCGCGCAATCGCGTTCGCGTACTGGTTGATGCGCCGCCACGGAAACAGCGAGGGATCCGGATACGGCGAGCCGAACGGCACGGCGTCGTGCGCGCGGATGCTGCGCAAGGTGGACAGCACAAGGCGGCTCACATCCACCGCCGCAGCCACCGGCTGCGTTGGGGGGCGCGGGCAGGCGGCCCGGCCGCGGCTCTTCGAGCGCCACCGACCTTGCTGCGGCGTCCCGCACGAAATAGCCCGACTGCGGGCGGGTTTCGACAATCCCACGGCTTTCCAGCAACGCGTACGCGTGCAACACCGTCTTGATACTGACGCCGTGCTGCTGGCTCGCCTGCCGCACGGACGGAATCCGCTCGCCGGCCGCGAACACGCCGTGGCGCACGGCTTGCGTTATTTCGTCGGCGAGTTTTTCGTACAGGTTCAAGGGCCTGGATCAAACAAAGACGTGGGTTGGAACGCCAGTCTATGACAAAAATCAGGCAACTGTATCCCTTCCCTTTCCAATTTTCTGTATGCTGCGCGCTTTTTGGAACACAGTAGGCTTGCACCTGTCGGCTCAACAGCCTCGTCAAGCCCGATTGGCGGCACATCATGAAGAAACCCGAAGCTCGCATCGAACCGTATACGCATCCCGCCGCCGGCTGGGGGGCGCTCAAGTACGTCGCCATCAACCTCATCAAGGAAAAGGTGACGGGCGGCGACTACCGCATGCTGCTCAAACAGAACCAGCCGGACGGCTTCGATTGCCCCGGCTGTGCATGGCCGGATCGCGAGCACGCGTCCACCTTCGAGTTCTGCGAGAACGGCGTGAAAGCCGTGGCCGCCGAGGCGACCGGCAAGCGCGTGACGCCGGCGTTCTTCGAGGAGCACACGGTTGCCGAACTGATGACGCAGTCCGACTTCGAACTGGAACAGCATGGCCGTCTGACCGACCCGCTCGTCTACGACGCCCTGCGCGACCGTTACGTGCCGGTCGGCTGGGACGAAGCATTCGACCTGATCGCCGCTCACCTGAAGCGGCTCGGCGATCCGGACCGCGCCGCCTTCTACACCTCGGGGCGCGCGAGCAACGAAGCCGCGTTCCTGTACCAGTTGTTCGTGCGCATGTACGGCACCAACAACTTCCCCGACTGCTCGAACATGTGCCACGAGGCGACCAGCCGCGGCTTGCCGCATACGGTCGGCATCGGTAAAGGCACGGTCACGCTGGATGACTTCGAACACGCCGACACGCTGCTGATCTTCGGCCAGAACCCGGCCACCAACCATCCGCGGATGCTCGGTGAACTGCGCGAGTGCGCCAGGCGCGGCGCGACGATCGTGTCGATCAATCCGCTGAAGGAGCGCGGCCTGGAGCGCTTTGCGAGCCCGCAGCACCCGGTGGAAATGCTGACGATGGGCAGCACGAAGATCAGCTCCGTGTTCATTCGCCCGAAGGTCGGCGGCGATTTCGCGCTGATCAAGGGCGTCGCCAAGCGTGTGGTCGAGCTCGACGACGAAGCTTTGGCTTCGGGTCTCGAACGGGTGCTCGACGTCGCGTTCATCGCCGAACACACCGTGGGCATCGACGCATTCGCCGACGATCTGCGCGCCGAAAGCTGGGACACCATCGTCGCCGAAGCGGGCGTGCCGTTCGAAGACGTGCTGAAGCTCGCCGACATCTACGTGAAGGGACGCGCGGTGATTTCGACGTGGGGCATGGGCCTCACGCAGCACAAGAATTCGGTGCCGACGGTCCAGATCCTGTCGAACCTGATGATGATGCGCGGCAATATCGGCCGGCGTGGCGCGGGCCTCTGCCCGGTGCGTGGGCACTCTAACGTGCAGGGCGACCGCACAGTCGGCATCGAGGAAAGACCGACTCAGGCTTTTCTCGACAAGCTCGGTGAGGTCTACGATTTCGAGCCGCCGCGCGAGCATGGACTCGACGTCGTCAATACGATTCAGGCGATGCTCGACGGCAAGGTGAAGGTGTTCATCGGGCTCGGCGGCAATTTCTCGATTGCGACACCGGACACGCCGCGCACGTGGGACGCAATGCGTTCGTGCGATCTCACCGTGCACATCACCACCAAGCTGAACCGCAGCCACCTCGTGCATGGCCGCGACGCGCTGATCCTGCCGACGCTCGGCCGTACCGAGATCGACTTGCAGAACGGTGTCGCGCAAGGGGTGAGCGTCGAGGACTCGATGAGCATGGTGCATATCTCGTACGGCATGAACAAGCCGGCGTCGGAGAATCTGCTGTCGGAGATCGCGATCGTCGCGCGCATGGCGCATGCGACGCTCGGCAGCGAGAAAGTGGATTGGCTCGCCCACGCGGCGGACTATTCGCTGATTCGCGACGGCATCGCCAAGGTGATCGAGGGGTTCACGGACTACAACGAGCGCCTGAAGAACCCTGGCGGTTTTCATCTGGGCGTGGCGTCGCGCGAGCGGATCTGGAAAACGCCGAGCGGCAAGGCCCAGTTCCTCGTGCATGCGATCGATGTGGCCACACCGATTCACCAGGCACGCAAAGCGCATGGCGAGCGGCTGATGACCTTGATGACGACGCGCTCGCACGATCAGTACAACACGACGATCTACGGCCTCGATGACCGCTATCGCGGCGTGTATGGACAGCGTCGCGTGCTGTTCGCCAACAAGGACGACCTCGCGATGCTCGGTTTCGTCGCGGGACAACGCGTGGATATCACGAGCGTGTGGGCCGATGGAATCGAGCGTCGCGCGGAAGGTTTTCTGCTCGTGGAGTACGACATTCCGCGCGGCTGTCTCGGTGCGTATTACCCGGAGACGAATCCGCTGGTGCCGCTCTCGTCGGTCGCCGACGGCGCGGGAACGCCGACCTCGAAGTCCATTCCTGTTTTGTTGACGGCTTCCGCGGTCGAGGCGGTTGCTGCCTGATGCGCGAGACCTGACGCTGGATCGTCAGGTCTGTTTTTTCTCCAATTCGCGTTGCGTCAGGTAAAGACGCAGATCGAATTCGATCTGGTGGTAACCCGGCTGCATGAACTCACAGAGGCGATAGAAAGCCTTGTTGTGGTCGCTTTCCTTCAGATGCGCGAGTTCGTGCACCACGATCATCTTCAGAAATTCCGGCGCGGCCGATTTGAACAGCGACGCTATGCGGATTTCTTTCTTCGCCTTCAGCCTGCCGCCCTGCACGCGGGAAATGCTCGTGTGCAGGCCTAACGCATGGCGCACCACGTCGAGTTTGCTGTCGTAGGTGACCTTGTCGATCTGCTCCGCGCTGCGCAGATGTTCGCGTTTAAGCTCGGCGCAATAGGCATAAAGCGCCCGATCTGTCTGTACGTCATGCGTATTCGGATAGCGCGCGGCGAGATACGCGTTGAGTTCGTCTTCGGCGATCAGTTTCCTGACCTTCTCCTGGAGCGCGGCTGGGTAGCCGGTGAGGTATTTCAGACGAGACATGATCCGGGTCCACGGTCCGTCAGACGGCGCGGCGATTTTCTTCGCAATCGTCCCAATAGCGCAGCGGATCGCGATGGTCGGGGTATTGCGCGTCCAGCCAGTCAGACAGGATCTTCCACTGCGGATGATTCGGACCGCTCCTCGTGTCCCAGAACGACTCCTTCAGAGCAGCGTTGTTTCGGCCGCGATCTCGCACCACGATCCGGCAGTGATCGTTCGACTCATGGAATTCCGCCTTCAGGTAGTAGCGCGGCAGTATCTGCAATGTCGCGCCCTCCACGATCCGGCCCTGCGCACGAACCACGCCCGCGCATTCGATTCGCAGAACACCGTCCACCGACTTGTCCGCGCGCCACCCGAGCGGCAGCCTGACCACACATTCGTCTTTGCCGACCTTGATCCAGTCCATACGCCAGGTGCGGGCGAGCGCATCGCGCATGGCCGCCGCATCTTCGTAGCCGGGCGGCAGTTCGAATTGGGCCGGGAGAACGACGAGTTCGTCTCCGGTCTGCACTGCGCCGGCCGGATGGTGGAACGGATCATCCTCGAAAGGGTTCGAAGGGCGGCTGGCCGCGGTGTTGCTGGTTTTCGGCAAATCCCCGAAGAGGCTTTCAGCGGCACGGCGTGCGCGCTTCGATTTTTCACTGCCCATCGATTTCTCCGTTGGGGTTGGGTTAGCGTAGGCTTGGTGGGGAACGCGGGTTGATTACGTCATGGCATCGCACGTTGTCGAGCGAGCAGGCGAGCGCAGTGCCCCGGCTACAAGACAGGATTGTAGTCGCAGGATGCGCAAGAGGGCTGACGCTCGTGGGGGGAACCCGGCGATGCCTCACACCGGGGTTGATGAATCGGTCCCGCTCGGGACTCACGGGGCGAGCGCTACCAGTGCCGGCGCGCCCGCGTTCTGAAATACCCTCACTCCTTGTCCGTCCAGACAAGCGGGAAATGCTCGCACGCAAACGGCTCGCCATCAGCAGGTGCGTCATCGGGAAGAGGCGGAGACATCTTCCCGCTGCGGCGCCGAACACGTGCATCATCTCCAAGCCAGCGCGTCGACAGAATCCGCCGGGGCGTGTCGCGCAAGTTGCCCGGGGCGCCGTGAAGGGTCAGCCCGTGAAAGACCAGCACGTCACCCGGCTGAACGCCCCATCCGAGAATGGGCCATGCCGGGCGGTCCGCTTCAATGTCCGGAAGCAACGCCCACCGCGGATCGTCGTCCACGCGCAGCGATCCGTCAATGAAGCGCTGCGGCCGATACCAGGTGCCGGACCGCTGCGAGCCCCCCACGAACTCCAACACCGCCTCGCGCGGCACGGGATCGACCGGCATCCACATCGTGCAGAACTGCGATCCCTCGACCGGGCTATACGGTTGATCCTGATGCCACGGTGTCGGCTTTGTCGCCCCCGCGTACTTCACCAATACATGGTCGTGCAGGAAAGTCACCGTTCGACTGGAAAACAGTTGAGCCGCAATCAGCCGCGCCGGCGATAAGCGCACGAATGCTTCAAACTCTTCGATCCTTTTCCAGTTGTTGGAGTCCTGAAAGAAGCGCTTCTCGCTTCCGTCGGCAAAGCTCGCTGCGGGTCCCGGCGCGGCCAGATTTCTTTCGATCCCTCGCCGCACGATATCCACCCACTCTGTTGAGAAGACACCGCGTAAGCAGACCGCTCCATTGCGTGCGAAATCTTCTATAACTGCCGCGTCAAGCGCCAATGCGTTCGCCTCCGCCGAAGCAGCGATATGGGCTTCATTCTCGTTAGATCGAGCATCGTTCATTTTCTCTCCCCGATGGAAGCTGTCGGTCAGATATCGAATAGCGTATTGACAATGCCCGGCCTGGAACTTTCCAATGCCCAATTTTTCATTCTCTCGATGTCGTCGGCAAGGTAGCGGTCTTTCGTATAAAAGGAAACGCGCGCGCGAATCTGCACATGCTGTTCCTCCAGCAGTTCACTCGAACGCAGCGGACGATGAAAGTCCATGCCCTGCGCCGCGGCCATCCCTTCTATTCCCACGATAACAGCCGTGTTGTCGGTCATATCCTTGAGCCGTCTCGCAGCAAATGTGGCCATTGAAACGTGATCCTCCTGATTCGCCGACGTCGGCAAACTGTCCACGCTCGCGGGATGTGCGAGCGACTTGTTCTCCGAAGCCAACGCCGCGCTCGTTACCTGCGCAATCATGAAGCCGGAATTGATACCGCTTTCCTTCACGAGAAACGCCGGCAAGCCCGACATATGGCTGTCTAGCAACAATGCCGTACGTCGTTCGGAAATCGCACCAATCTCCGAAATAGCCACTGCCAGCGCGTCTGCTGCCAGCGCAATCGGTTCCGCATGGAAATTGCCGCCCGACAGCACATCGCCATTGTCGAAAACGAGGGGATTATCCGACGCGGCATTTGCCTCGATGGTCAGAATTCCCGCAACGTAGCGGATGTGGTCGAGGCATGCCCCCATGACCTGCGGCTGACAGCGAATCGAATACGGATCCTGCACGCGAGTCCCGTTTCCATGCGACGCGATGATGCCGCTGCCATCGAGCAGTGCCGCGAGACGCCCCGCCACGTCGATTTGCCCGCGCTGGCCGCGCGCAACATGAATGCGCGGATCGAAAGGCACGGTCGAACCTTTCACAGCTTCGAGCGACAACGCACCGGTAACCATCGCCGAAGCGAACACGCGTTCCGCGGCGAAAAGCCCCGAGAGCGCGAGCGCAGTCGACGCCTGCGTTCCGTTGAGCAACGCGAGTCCTTCCTTCGGACCTAATTCAAGTGCTTCGAGTCCGGCGACGCTCAAGCCTTCTGCGGCCGGCATGCGCTTGCCGTCGATGCGCACGTGGCCCACGCCCAACATCGCGGCCGCCAGATGCGCGAGCGGCGCGAGATCGCCCGATGCACCGACCGACCCCTTGCTGGGAATGCACGGATAGACGCCGGCATTGAGCATCGAGATGATTGCGAGCACAACTTGCGGACGCACGCCCGAGTGACCGCGCGCGAGACTGATCGCCTTGAGCGCCATGATCAGGCCGACGACATGGTCTTCCATCGGTTCGCCCGTGCCCACGCTGTGCGAGAGCACGAGATTCCTTTGCAACTCCGCGATCCGCTCAGCGGGGATCGTCGTGTTTGCCAGCCGGCCAAAGCCCGTATTCACGCCATAGACGATCTTGCCGTCCGCGACGATCCGGCTCACGATGTCCTTCGATTTTTCGACCCGCTCGAGCGACGCGCGCTCGATCTGCACCATCGGTCGCGCTTCGATGATGCGGCGCAACTGACCGAGCGTTACCTGGCCCGGCACGAGAGTCAGAACTTCATCTGGTTTGTTCATAGAGATACCATTTCACCTTGCTTGCAATGCGCGCCGCTCGAATATCGCTCAAACAGCAGTCAGGCCAGTTCGACCGTCATCCAGATCAACTTTTTGTTATCAAAGGTCGAGTCCCAAACTGCGCGGCCGACTTGCTCCAGCTTGCCGGCATCCGCGGCGTCGATTTCGCCGAGCACGGGCTGCGACAGGTCTTCCGTAGTCGGACCGTATTGCACGATAAATTTCTGTCCGGTCGACTGCGAATAGCGCAGACGGCCCACCGGCGCGTCGCAGATGCGTTCGCGCAAATGGATCGGCGCGGTGCTCAGTACAGGCGTCCATGCATACATCGACTCACCTGTCACGACCGCGTGATCCTGAATGACCGTGAATGGCAGCGCCGCAACGACATCCCCGCACAGCTCGGGATTCTCTTCGCTTGCAAGCGTCGCATTGACCGTAATGCCGAGCGGTTCCCAACTGATACGAATCCGCTGCCCGCGCGTGATGCATGCGCGTGTCGCGCCGAGGTCGGCGACAGGCAACGGCGCGTCCTGCAGGCGGGCCTCGTCGTAGCGAAAGTGCTTGCCCAATCCCCAAGGGAAATAGTGAAACGACCACGCCTGTAAACGGTTCGTGTAGGCAGTGAACGCACGCAGCGCCGCGACGACGTCGGAACGCGACGTACTGGCGCGAATCAGGCCGCGCAGTTCGACCGCGAGCTTACCCATCTTCGGAAAGCCGCTGTACCGCAGGTAGTTGCTATACGCCGGATCGAGCGCGTCGACGGTCTTTGACAGGCTGATCAGGTCAATCTCCGCATCTTCGGCCAACGCGGTGATGGGGTACAGCGTGTACATCGAGTAATCGCGCAGCATGCCGTGTGCGATATCCCACGTGCCGAAGTACTGGCCATAGCTTCCCGCCGTGTTCTCCATTTCCCCGCAGCGCATGCTTGCGATTTCCTGCGGCTCTTCGGTCATCATCGCTGCGGTCATCGCTTCGACTTCGGCCGTGAATTCTCCCAGACTGCGTAGTTGCTCCGACATCTTTCTCTCCATGAATTGATACTGGATCCCGATTTTCTTTCGGGATCCTTAATTTATAGATTGAATCTACCCATATTATTTAAAGACGCTTACTCGGCGTCTGGCTTCCAGCGGCCCGGACGCTCCTGGCCGTCCTTGCTGCGGTTGTAGAACATGCCGAGATACCAGGGGAACATCTGATACGACCAGGCGCACAGCCGATTGCCATACTGGAGAAAGGCGCGCAGAACCTGCTGGATCTCTTCTTTCGATTCCGCCTTTGCCACGTATTCGCGCACTTCGCCAGCAAGCGCCTCCAGCTTCTTGAATCCAACGACCGACAGATAGCTGGAATATGGAACGTCGAGTTCGTTCAGCACCTGGCTCAGGGCCTTCGGCTCCAGCTTGCCGGCAAGCGTCAGGATCGGATAGATCGTGTACATGATGTAGTCGCGCAGCATGCCGTTTGCGAAGTCCCACGCACTGAAATACTGCCCATACGTCCCTGCGTCTTCCACTTCGCCCAGCCGCAACGCACGAATTTCTTCCGGTTCGACGAGCTGGATGCGTTCCGCTTCGTCGTACAGCTTTTGTGCAAGCGGCGCCAGGTTTATCGGCTTCGCCGGCTTGCCTGAATGGCCCTGGCCTTCGTGTGCCGACACTTCCAGGAAGATCACGTCCTTCTCGTAGAACAGGTTGTTCCACACAGCCTTGCCCACGCCCGGCAGCAGATGGCAATATTCCGGCAGCACCTGGCCCAGCACCGGCTGTGCGAGCGGCTCCTGACCCTTGCCGTATTGCACCGACATCTTGTTGCCGGTCGATTGCGAATAACGCAGACGGCCAATCGGGCATTCCGTGATCAGCTCGCGGTAATGCACAGGCGCGCTGCTGACCACCGGCGTCCATGCATACATCGACGCGCCGGAGACAACCGGATGCGCCTGCGTCACCTTGAACGGCAACTGTTGCCAGAACTCTTCGCACAGTTCCGGATTGCGCTCGTCATTCAGTTCGGCCACGACTTTCACGTTCAGTTGCGGCCATGCGATATCGATCAAACGTCCCATCAGAAACACCTCTTTAAAAAGACCACCTGGTTTTACAGTGCTCCGCCACGTGTCGTGGCGTTCACTTCGTCAATCGCGACGCTTGCGGCTTGCACCGCGCGTCACGAGTTGCCACTCGCCACCCGGGCTCGCGGCGCCTTGGTTGCTTTCGCGGATTGCCGCTTGCCGTTGCGGCCGCCGCGCGAAAGCCACGCCTCGAGCCCGTGCTGTATGAAAGTCCAGACGCCGGTCAGCATCAGGTAATAAACCGACACGCCCAGATACACCTCGAAGGTCATGAAGGTCGCGGCCTGCATCTGCTCGGCCACGCGAAACATCTCCGACACGCCGATCACGCTCAGCAGCGCCGTCGTCTTCAGCATATTGTTGAACTGGTTGCCGAGCGCCGGCACGATGAGCGGCACCGCCTGCGGCAGCACGATGCGACGCATCGCCATTGCGGGCGTCATGCCGACGGCGAGCGCCGCTTCCATCTGGCCGGGGTTGATCGAGCCGACGCTCGCACGCGTGATCTCGCTCATATACGCGGCTTCATGCAACCCGAACGCGATCACACCGGCTACCAACGCGCCGCTGAGATGCAGCGGCCCGAGCGACATCACAGCGGGAAACAGATCGAAACCCACCAGATACGGCAGCCCGAAATAGATCAGCACCAGTTGAACCAGTACCGGCGTGCCGCGAAAGAACCAGATGTAGCCCTGATTCAGCACGCGCAGCGGGAGCGCGTGGTGCATGCCCGACAGCCCCAGCACAACGCCGATCACGGTGCCGAGCAGTTGCGCTATCGCCGCCCCGAGAACCGTGACGACGAGTCCCTGCAGCAGAGCCGGACGCGGATCGAACACGAAGTGCAGGAAAAACGGCATATCGAAGACAAGATGCGGAGCGTGTGGCACAGTGGGCCTCCATGCGTTGAGTCAGAGATAGACGGCGCGAATCAGCGAGGGGCGCGCCTTTATTCGCACGGGTGCGCCGTGCTGCACAAGGTCACGCCGTCGTCGATGCCCCATGTCTTCACGACCTTCTGCATGTCACCGTCTGCGTTCATGCGATCGATAGCGGCTTGCACGGCCTGCTTCAGTTCGACATTGCCCTTTGGAATCGCGATCGTCCAGGTCTTGGGCGGCACGGGCACACCGCCCACTTCGAAGCGGCCGTGGCTGCGTGAACGGTAATAATTGATGTTGACCGTGTCGCTCACGAACGCGTCGACCCGCCCAAGCGCCAGATCCTGATACGCGGCGGCGTTCGTGTTCAGCTCCACCGTTTCGATGGGCGGCTTGCCCGCTGCCTTGAGCTGTTCATTGATCTGATGAAGCACCGAAGCGTTGCGGCTGCCGAGCAGTACCGCGACGCGCGTGCCGCCGAGATCCTCGAACTTCGTCAGATGACGCGGATTACCGGCCGGCACCAGCAGTCCGGATGCAACGCGCCAGTAGTCGACGAGCTCATAGCGCTGCGCACGTTCCGGCGTCTTGCCGAGGCTTGCCATGACCATGTCGCACTTGCCGGTGTCGAGCGCTGCGAAAATGCCGGAGAACTGGTAGTTATCGATGCGCGTCGGCACGCCCATCGCCTTGCCCACCTCTTTCATGATGTCGACCTCCGCGCCTTGTGGCGTCGATCCGTCGTCGGCCGTGCCGTCGGCAGGCGGATTCGACAGATCCGAACAGAACGCGAGGCCATGTTTGGCCATGATCGACGCGGGCGGCGCCACGGCTGCCGCAGCCGCAATACAAGGCACGACGCCCGAACACACGATGGCACAGACAGCCGCGGACGGCAGCCAGTTTGCGATACGAGAGATCATCTTCATTCCCCATTTACTTAGTATGCCGAATTGACAGGTAGCCGCAAGCCTGCCGTGACGACGTTGGCTTCGCGGGTCTGGCTACAAAAATGCGTGATACGTTTTTCCGACTATTCGCGCCCTCCCCTGCGACGCAGACAACAGGATCAGGAGGGCGCGCCCATCACCAGATCAGGCAGCCACGTCGACAGCGAAGGGATCAGCGCCACGACGATCAGGACGATGAGCAGCGGAATCAGCAAAGGCAGTACTGCCATCGTGACGCGTTCCAGCGACACATTGGACACACGTGTCACGACAAAGAGGCCTACGCCCATCGGCGGATGCGCGATGCCGAGTGCGAGAGCGAGCGTCATCACCACGCCGAACTGCACGCGGTCGATGCCGAACTGGTCGATGACCGGCAGCAGCACCGGCACGAGAATGAGCTTGGCCGGCGCGCTTTCGATAAAGCAGCCGATAAAGAGCAGGAATGCGACGAGCAGCAGCATCAGGACCGTCGGCGATTGCGTGAGCGTCAACACGAGCGCTGCCAGATGCTGCGGCGCCTGCTGGATCGCCAGCACCCAGCTCATGAAATGCGAGAAGCCGATGATCACCATGATCAGGGCCGTGACTGAAACCGTGTCGTTGATCGCTTGCCAGACTTTTTTCAGGTTGATGGAGCGGTACGCGAAACCGAGCAGAATCGAATAAACCGAAGCGAGAATGCCCGCTTCGCCAACCGTCGTATAGCCGCCCATCGTGCCGATCAGAATGATCGCCGGTGCGCCGAGCGCGGGCAGCCCGGCAATGACGGTACGCACCGCGAGGTCGAACGGCATGGCTTCCTCTCGCGGATAACCCCGCCTGCCGGCAATGATGCGATTGCACACCATCAGCGAAATCGCCAGCAATGTGGCGGGCACGATGCCCGCCATGAACATGCGGGCCACCGACGCATTGGCCATGGATGCGTACACGATGAACGCAATCGACGGCGGCATGATCGGCGCCATGACCGACGATGCGACGGACACAGCCGCGGCGAATTCAGCAGGGTAACCGCGCTCGCGCATGGCTTTCACTTCGATCGCCCCGAGTCCCGCGATGTCCGCGAGCGCCGAGCCCGAAATGCCGGAGAAGATGGCGGCTGCAATCACACTGACCTGAGCGAGGCCGCCCCGAAAACGCCCGACGAGCACCAGAGCCAGCGAGAAGATCCGGTCGGTCACACCCACCGCGTTCATCAGGTTGCCCGCTAGAATGAAAAACGGTATCGACATCATCGACGGGCTGTCGATGCCTTCGAGCATCTGTTGCGGCAACACATAAAGCGCATCGGTGAAGCCGCTCATCGCGAATACGGAGAGCGCCGACGCGCCGATCGCCATCGTCACCGGCACGCCGAGGGCCATCAGACCGATGAAAAGCACGAACAGGAAGGCGGGCATTGCGTTCACTCCTGCCAGGCGATTGCCGCGCCCGGCGACATGCGCCGCGCAGCGAGGTGATAGAGATCGAGCGATGCATCGATTGCGATCAGCCCGACGACAAGGAACAGCAGCAGCGCTTCGTCGTACTTTGGAATACCGACCAGATCGATCACACCCTGCTGCAGTTCGACGATCTTCGGCGCCTGCCAGAGGATCGTCCCCGACACGAGCAGCACGACGACATCCCGTATCAGGCGAACGAACACGCGACCCGCACCGCCGAGTTTGTTCACGAAGTACTCGATACAGATGTCGCGTCGCGTGCGATGAATCACATAGAAGCCCGCAAAGCACATCCACACGAAAAGCACTTCCGACCATCCGGTGAACGACGCGATTTCCTGATGATGGGTAATGCGCAGTCCGAGGTTGCACAGGCTCAGGGCAACGATGCCGAGCATCAGCAGGCCGGCGACCACCCGCAAGATGCTGCAGCAAAAATCCAGCAGCCGGTCGATATAACCTGTGAGCCTGTGCATATCATCCTTCTCCCACTGTTCGTGACCGTGCTACTGACCTGACGCCGATGCCGTCGTCACGTTCGACTGCACCGACTGCACCGCTGCAAGAAAGCCCTTGGGCAAGGTGCCCGCCGTCGAGCGCGCGTCGTACAGCGTGCGCGCCTGCTGCACGATCGGCTTCGTATCGAGCACGGTGAACTGCACGCCGCTCTTCTTCATCTTGTCGATGGCCGTATCGGTGAAGCTCTTTTCCAGTTCCGCCGCATACGCGCTGCTCTCGGCATAAGCGCGGTCCACGGCGTTCTTTTCGGCCGGCGAAAGCGCCGCATACGCCTTGTGGTTGACGAAGAACGCAACGCTCTGCCAGTACTCGTCGGTGCGTGCCACGTATTTGGCCACCTCGGTCACCTTGATGCTTTCGAGCTGTGAAATCGGACTCGTCATCGCGTCGATCATGTGACGGTCGAGGCCGTCGTACACCGCAGACCAGTCCAGCACCTGCACGCTCGCGCCGAGCCTCGTCCACACGTCGACGCTCAGCTTGTCCTTCGCAAGGCGCAGCTTCAGGCCGCCGATATCGGCGAGGCTGTGCACCGGCTTCGTCGACACGAGCACGCGATACGGGCCGCGCATGAATTGCGACGGATCGCCGAGAATATCCACGCCGGCCTTGTCGTGGATCTGGCCCACCCATCCCTTCACGACGTCGGAGTGCATGAAGTTGACCCACTGCGCGCGGCTCTGGAACAGAAACGGCGAGCTGACGTACTGCACGTCGGGCACCCATTTCGATGCATCCGCAAGCGCGTCCGGAAACACCTGGATCAATCCGCCGCTGATCTGTTCGAGCATGGCACTCGCGCTGCCGAGTTGCGACGCCGGAAAGATCGTTATCGTCAGTTGATCATTCGAGTACTTCGCCACGAGATCGGCGAAGCGCTGATATGCCTTGCCTTCAGGGCTATCGGCCTGCTGATCGGTAGCCATGCGCCACGTGTCCTGCGCGGACGCCGGTAACGCAGTAAGGGAGGACAGCACGAAAGCGATCGCTGCAACGCCGGTACGACAGGTTTTCTTCAGCATTTCTCTCTCACCCAAAACAGGTTGTCTCGCGGACCTGATGCAACTCTCGCGTCGCATGCAGCCCATCCCTTGGTTCAATGCAATACGTTCGGGCCCGACAGCTTCACGGCCTCCTCGTCGAGCACGCGTTCGAGCGTCCCGGGCGTCACGGTCTCGCCCGCTGCGCTCAGGCGCTTGCGCACGGCATCCACCAGCAGTTGCCGATGCGCCTGCGGACGATTCAATGCGGACGTGGCGAATTGCGCGCGGACGGGGTCAGGCCAGATGCGGTCGTAAGCGTCGCGCTCCGGGCCCATTGCGAAGACCGGCGGCGGCGCCGAGGAACGGCGCGCGGCGCGCAGCGTTTCGGTGCCGCTGCGATCGATCGAACCGTCCAGCGCGAAGGCCACACCATAGTCGCGCGTTGCCGCTTCGGCCGAGAGCATCTCGCGCCGCAGATCGCTTTCGATCGCCGCGAGTTCGCGCTCGAGCGGGTCGCCAAATCCGCCGCCCGCCGGTGTCACGAGCCGGATCACGTCGTCACGCTTGAGCTTGAGCACGGTCACGCGTTCAAGCACCTGTTCGCCTGGCGTGCCCGGATTGATCGTGACCTCGGCGAGCCGTCCCGGATGGCCACCCACAACACCCCACGGCCGGAACGCAAAGCGGTTCATGCCGCGAATCGTCATCGTTGCTTCGGCGTCGGTGTTTTCCATTTCCATCACGAGCGCCGCGCCGCTGCGATAGCGGCCCGCCGAATAGCTGTCTTTCAGCAGACGATTGGCGCGCACGAACAGCATCGTTTCCACTTCGATGATTTCGGTCGGCACGCTGCGTAGATAACCGGAGCGCGAGTCGATTGCATCGACGCCATCGCATACCGAGCGTCCGCCCCCGCCTCCACAAAGCGGGTTGATCACGCTCACCTGCCGCTTGCCGGTGCGCGGATCGCGCGCACTGAGCACGATCACCGCCGACATGCCGGGCCCTGCCGCCGAGAGACCGCCGGCGAGCGCCTGTTGCAGGCAGCCAAGCATCGTGTCGTAGACGCGTGTGCTGGCCGCGACGCGCGAGCCGCCCGCCGCCGGAAACTCGGCATTGATGACAGTCCCGCGCGGCGCGTGCATGGCGATCGGCCGCAGCAGGCCCGCATTGCGCGGCGCGTCGGGTTCCACGGTCAACAGGTAATAAAGAAACGCCTGCACCGTGTAAGGATGGGTGCGCGCGCCGCTCACGTAGTTGTACGCGGCCGGAATCTGCGGATCGGTGCCGGTGAAATCGAAGCCGAGGCTATCGCCCTTCACCTTCATCGACGTACGGATATAGGTGTGCTGGCCGGGCTCGAGTCCCTCCAGATAGTCGCCGAACTCGTACACGCCGTCCGGGATCGACGCGATCACGCCGCGCGCCTTGGTCTCCGCGAAGTCCAGCACGTCCTGCATGCCCTCTTCGACGACGTCCGCGCCGTAGACATCGCACAGCTGCCTGAATCTGCGGTCCATACTTTGTAGTGCGGACAGCATCGCTTTCAGGTCACCCCATAGATCGTCCGGAATCCGGCTGTTGTCGAGAAAGAGGGTGCGCACGTCTTCATTGAGCACGCCCGCCTTGTAGAGCTTCACCGGGCGGATGCGCAGCCCTTCCTGAAACACTTCGGTGAAGGCCGGCGAAATACTGCCCGGCACCGCGCCGCCAATGTCGGATGCGTGAACGAAGCCCCACGCAAATGCCATTAAGCGCCCACCAAAAAAAATCGGGCGGAGCATTGTCACATCCATCATGTGAGTGACGAGTCCGTCGGTGGAGAACGGGTCGTTGGTGAGGAAACAGTCGCCCTCCTCGATCCCGATCTCCAGCAGCCGTTCGACGGTTGCCTGCAACGGCAGGCCGATGAAAGAATTCACCCCGCTCTGACTCGGATACGCGAAGATTTCGCCGGCCGCCGTCGCGATCGCGCACTGGTAGTCCTGCACGAGTTTGACGAAGGTCGTGTGCGCCGTCCGGTACATGATCGCCGAAGCTTCCTCGACAATTGCCGTGAACCGGTTGTTCATTACTGCGGTACGGACCGCGTCCATCTCAAGACTCCTTCTCAAGCAGGATGTTGCCGTGGGCATCGACCGTCGCCCGGTAGTGCGGTGGCACCAGAATCGTCGTGTCGTGCTGTTCGATGATCGCGACGCCTACGAGCGTGTCGCCGCCGCGCAGGCGCTCGCGTGCATAGACGCCGCATGAGGCCCGCGTCGCGCCTGCTATATGCAACGTCCGTTCGCCGCTGCGGGCTCCGTCGGCGGCACCTGCGACCGGCGTGCTTTGCTGCGTGCCGGATGCGCCGGCGGACGGCATCGGCAGCTTGCCGCGGATACGCAGGCGCAGTTCGGTAAATTCCACCGGCGCCGCCGGATCGGCGTGCGCATAGAGACGCTCGTGCTGGCGGTGGAATTCGTCTTCGATCGCCGCGACGTCGCCGCGGGCGATGGCTGCGGTCGGCACGTTCACTATCAGTTGGAAAGACTGGCCGCGATATCGCGCTTCCGCGCGCTGCTCGAGCTCGACGTCGCGCAGGCTCACACCGACCTCCTGGCTCGCGAGCCATTGACGCGCACTCTGCTCAAGGGCAGCGAATTCGCGCTGGATCAGGGCGCCGCTCACTGTCACGCCCTGCACGCTCTTCACGTCGTCGTGCGTGAGGCCGGCGACGAGCCCGCCATATGCGCAGAACACCGAAGGCATGGCCGGCACCAGTACGCGTCCAATCCCCAATTCCGTCGCCAGCAACGGGCCGTGCAGCGAGCCCGCGCCGCCATAGACCACCAGCGTCACGTCGGCGGGATCGAGGCCATAGCGCGCCAGATACGGCAGCACGCTCGCCACCATGTTCGACGTCGCCACCGTAAGGCAGGCCTGCGCCGCGGACACGACGTCCATCTTCAATGCGTCGGCCACGGGCTGCATCGCGGCACGTGCGGCGTCGACGTCGAGCGTCATGCGTCCACCGAGAAAATGCAACGGATCGATGAAACCGCACAGCAGGTATGCGTCGGTCACCGTCGGCAGCGTGCCGCCGTGGCCGAAGCACGCCGGGCCGGGACGCGCGCCCGCGCTTTTCGGGCCGACCCGCAGCACGCCGCCGTCGATCCAGCAGACGGAGCCGCCGCCCGCGCCGATCGCTTCGATGCCGGTGACCGGCATCATCAGCGGGAAGTCGCCTACTTCGGCGTCGCCGGTGATCGACGGCTCGTTGTCCTGAATCAGCGAGAGATCGGTGCTCGTGCCGCCCATGTCCATGGTCAACATGCAGCGCTCGTTCAGCGCGGCACCAAGGCTTTGCGCCGCCGTCACGCCGGAGGCCGGGCCCGACAGCAGCGTATGGACGGGCAATTCGCGCGCCTCGTCGGCAGAAAGCGCGCCGCCGTTCGACTGCATGATGAAGAGCTTTGCATTCGGCAGACGCGTGGCCAGCCAGCGTTCGATCTCGCCGATGTAAGCACTCATACGCGGCTTCACGTACGTATTGAGCACCGCAACGATCGCCCGTTCGTACTCGCCGATCTTCGGCCAGATTTCGCTGGAGATCGACACGTTGCGCAAGCCTGTCGCTTCGACCACGGCCTTGCGTGCCGCGATTTCGTGTGACGGATTGCGAAAGCTGTGCAGAAAAGCAATGGCGATGCCTTCCACTCCCGCCGCTTTCGCTGCGTGCGCCGCGTGCTTGACCGCTTCCAGGTCGAGCCGCGTGCGCATACGTCCATCCGATCCGATACGCTCCGGAATTTCGAACACGAACTCGCGCGGAATCAGCGGGTCCACCCGGTTGCCGAACAGATCGATCGCGCGGCGCAAACGCAGTCGCTGCAATTCGAGGATGTCGCGAAAGCCCGCCGTCGTGAACAATGCAATGGACGGACCATTGCGCTCGATCACGGTATTGGTGGCCACTGTCGTGCCGTGCACCACCACGATTTCCTCGTGCGTGTGCGGCTCCATCCGTTTCAGTATTTCATTGCAGCCCGACTTGAAGGCTTCGGCGAAATCCGGAGGTGTGGACGGCACTTTCAACGTTTCGACGCGCCCTTCGCCGCCCTCCCGCCAGGCCGCGAAATCGGTGAACGTACCGCCAATATCAACGCCAATCTTAAGCATTGCGTCTCCGCCTTTCACCACCGCCTGACTGCTGTTGCATGACAACTCCGAACGTGCATTGCATGTGGTATTTGCAAATGTGACGAACCCCGGCTCGTTCGCCGGCTAACCTGTTCGATAGCGCGGCGCGAACGTTGTCCGCTTTACGTCGTCAACGTGTGTCTACGCGTTGCTTTGCGCAGTACGTACACTGTGATTGTTAGCTGTCTTGTTCTTCCGACCCGCAAGCCTTACCTCCCGCAGCGGGCACCCAACACAGCGGTAGCTGACAATCGCAGCGAAGCGTTATCGAATGAAAAACAGCTTATGTACATCAAAAAAAATGTACAATCGTTTTTTTGTTATTGAACATAAAGAAAATGATGACCCTCGAGACTCTTGTTGAACTCGTCACCGCCCGGACGATGCGAGGCATCGCGCTCGAAGTCGCGAACCTGATCCGCAACGGCACGATTCCAATCGGCTCGCAACTTCCGCCAGTCCGCGATCTGGCCGACGCCATGGGTGTGAGCCCCGCGACGATCTCCGGCGCGTGGAAACAGTTGCGCACGTACCGGATGGTGAGCGGCAGCGGCCGCACGGGAACATGGGTGCGCGGCGATCAGACCTCGCTACGTCCCGCGCGGTACGAGGACTTCGCGAACTACGGCGAGAACATCGTCGCGGACCTGCGATTCGCGTCGCCCGATCCGCAGTTGCTGCCGGATATTCGCGAGGCCTTGTCGAAGGCACATCGTGTGAGTCATCTGAACAGCTACGTGCGCGACACCATTGCGCCGGAACTGGAAGAAGTGATAGCGCAGGACTGGTCGTACGAAGGTTGCACGTTCACGGCCGTCAACGGCGGATACGACGGCCTGCACACAACGTTGCAAACCATTGTCGTGCCCGGCGCGACCGTCGCGATCGAGGATCCCACCGCGTTGCGGGTGTTCGATATTCTGGAAAAGCTCGGTGCACGCGTCGTGGGCGTGGCGTGCGACTCGGAGGGACCGCTGCCTGAATCCCTCGCGGCGGCACTCAATGAAAAGCCGGTCGTGTTTCTTTTTCAGCCGGGCTCCCATGCACTAACCGGCGAACGCTTGAGCGCAAAGCGCCTCAAACAGCTCGGCGCCCTGTTCAAGGACAACGACACGCTCATCATTGAACTGGACGGCCTTTCGGGTCTCGCGAGTCAACGGCCTCTGAGCCTTGGCAGCATGTACCCTGATCGCGTCGTGCATATCCGAACGATGTCGAAGTCGCTGGGTACGGATTTCCGGCTTGCGGTGCTCTCGAGTTCGAGCAAATTCGCCGATCAGATTCAGGCATACCGCAATTTTCGCGAAGGCTGGACGAGCCGGATCTTGCAGGGGGCCGCGGCACATCTGCTCACCACGCCCAAATCGCTGAAGGAAATCGAGCACGCGCGCAGCGTCTATGCACAACGCCGCGAAACGCTCGGGGCCGCCATGATCGAACGTGGCCTCCACGTTTCGGGCCGCGACGCCTTGTGCATCTGGCTGCCGGTGCCTGACGAGCAGTTCGCGCTTATTACGCTCGCCGCGCGCGGGATCGCGGTGCAGCCGGGTTCCAGTTTTCAGGTCACACCGCGCCCCTTCATACGCGTGGCCACGAGCGCGAATATTACCGCGGAGAACGTCGATGCGATCGCCGACGCGCTGGCTCACGCATCACGCCGTGGCGAAGGTATGCTTTCGAGAGAATAGGCATGTCTGCTTTGGACGGCTGCTTCTTCCTCTACGAAAACGCCGAGCCGTTACGCGCGGCCCGGGGCTTTGTGGTACCGGGATACCGAAGTTAGCCGCTTCAGAACTTGTGAGTAATACCGAGGCGTGCGTCCATCTGTTTGTTGGTGAGCGACGGGTTCACGAACCATCCGAGTTCCGGGTTGACCCCGGCAGATGCCTTGATATAGTCGCCGGACACGTACACCGTGGTGCGTTTCGACAGATAGTACTGCACCCCGGCCGACACCTGATTCCACGCATGACCCTGAAGCGCATCATGCTGGGCGCTCGCAATCAGCCCCCAGGCCGGCGTAGGGTTGTAGATCGCGCCGCCCTCGAATACATGCATGTACGAAGTCATGCCGTGGTAGCCCAACTCCGTGTTTGTGAAGTTGGCCATCACCGTCACCTTGCCGAACTTGTAACTTCCGCCAACTGCGAAGATGTTGTACTTGTTGAGCACGAAAGCGGTGTTCAGATCCGTTGCTTTCGTACTGGTGACCGTGGCGACCGTCTGCCCGAAAAATACCGGCGTGCCGAGCTGCCCATACGGATCGATCGATTTGCCCGGCAGCGAGGCCCAGGCCAGCCCCAGATGAAGCGGGCCGAAGATGTAGCTGCCACCCACTTCCCACGCACTGCCCGTATGGAAGCTTCCAGGAACGTTGCTGAACGAATACATGATACCGCCCTTGAAGCCGCCAATCCTGGGCGATGTGTACTTCACCGCATTGGGCAGGCGGTCGCATTCCATCCGGTCGATATCGCCTTCGTGAATACCATATCCGCTCGCGTAGAAGCCGACGTTGTAATCACACATGTAGTCCGAAATGATGTCGTACTGATCACCCGCGGTCACGGCGCCCCACTTCTGACTCTGCAGGCCGACCCATGCCTGGCGGCCGAAGATCGCGCCACCATTTCCGGTCGCCCCCGTGTTGAGATTGAACCCGCCTTCAAGATCGAAGATCGCGGAAAGACCGCCGCCCAGGTCTTCCGTTCCCCTAAGTCCCCAGCGGTCTCCGTGCGCGATCCCGCTAGCCAAAGCGTTCGAGCTGTGGCCACCAATGTTGGAAACGTACGTGTAGCCTTCGTCGATCAATCCATACAAAGCCACACTACTCTGCGCGTGGGCGAGATCGGTTGCTGAAGCCAACCAGCCAAATGCGACGACTGCACCAACCCAATTCTTCATTTCACGTTCCCCTATAAATGTAGTATTCCTAACATATAAATGTTGAGAAAAAACGCTTGTCACGTGCCTCGTCGCTACGGGAATCGACTCGTCGCCGCGCGGGAGCCGTGTATCGATTGAACGCAGCTTATGTTTTACAAAAAAAATGTACAATAATTTTTATGTTATTGAACATTAGTCGTGATTTGTGGCGTGAAAGGCATCTGCGAGGGTCGGCGCCTATCTGCGCAGCGGGTGTTGGCGCATGCCGCCAAGCATGAGAAGGAAGAGCGCCGTGCGCAGCCACGGCGATTGATTGAGCGGGTCGGTTGCGGCGGCAATCGTACGCACGCGGCAGTGTCGTGGAGTCGTCGGCCGGCTTTGTTCGTGGAATTTGCGTAAACCCTATGCCAGGAAAGGCGCGGAAAGGCATGCGTCGCCGGCGGATCTGATCAGGCAGAAAAAACCTTACTGCGCAGAGGAAGGCAGGGAGAAGAAGGAAATATGCGGAGAGTTGCAGTGGTGCCGGGGACCGGACTTGAACCGGCAAGCTGTGAAGCGGCGGATTTTAAGTCCGCTATGTTTACCAATTTCATCACCCCGGCAAGGGTCGGAACGCAGGTGGACGCGAATTCTACCATTTCGCCGCGAGCGTACCAAACGCTGAGCCGCCTGCCTCGCGCCCCGATTCCAGACGCCGCAAACCAGGAATTGAATTCATCCTGGAGTCACAAACCTTCCCGATAATCCGCTCACGAAAACGTTTACGACCCGAGCGGAAACTCATGACTCCGACGATCAAAGATGTCGCTGCCCACGCCGGATTCTCCATCGCCACGGTATCGCGCGCGATCAACGCGCCGCACACCGTCAACCCGGTCACGCTCGACAAAGTGCGTCAGTCCATCGACGCCCTGCACTTCCGCCCCAGCCCGCTCGGCCGTCAATTGCGTGGCGAACGCACGCGTCTGATCGGCGTCATCCTGCCGACGCTCGCCAATCCCGTATTCGCCGAGTGCCTGCAAGGCATCGACGAACTCGCGTCGGCGCAAGGCTACCGGCTCATGCTGATGACCACGCAGTACGACGCCGAGCGCGAACGCCACGCTATCGAAACGCTGCGCGAACAGCGCGTGGAAGGCCTGATCCTGACGGTCGCCGATGCCGACACACATCCGCTACTCGACGAACTCGACCGCGCAGGGCTGCTGTACGTGCTGATGCATAACGACACGGTGCGCCGTCCATCGGTCGCGGTCGACAACCGTCTCGCCGCCTATGACGGCGTACGCATGCTGATCGCCCATGGCCATCGCCGCATTCTTATGCTCGCGGGCACGCTGGCCGCCTCGGACCGCGCCCGTCAGCGGCACCTCGGCTATTCGCAGGCCATGCAGCAAGCCGGCCTCACGCCGGCGCCCGCGCTCGAGGTCGATTTCAACGCGGAGGAACTGTCGCCCGCCGTGCTCGCCCATCTGACGAGCGGCGCGAACCGCCCCAGCGCGCTCTTCTGCAGCAACGATCTGCTGGCAATGGTGGTCATGCGGGGCCTGCGCCGCGCGCGTCTGCAGATTCCTCACGACATGTCGATTCTCGGCTTCGACGGCCTCGCAATGGGCGAACTGCTGTCGCCGCCACTCGCCACCATCTGTGCGCCTAATCGCGAAATCGGCTGCGCGGCCTGGCAGCGCTTGCTGGCGCGCGTGACCGGCAGTTACGAGGCCATGAGTGAAACGTCGCTCACGTTGACTTTGCCGCACAGCTTGCGCGAGGGCGCCACTATCGCTGCGATTTCGAACCGCAACGAACCCTCGCCGTTGCGTGCCTCGGCAACCGTCGAACGGCCGTTTGCATGAGACGCCCGCGCACCGGCCATTGGTGACTGCTGAAACCGGATGCGCCGTACAGTCGGCGTCGCACGCCGTAGTCGACGAAAACAGGCTCGCTCTGCAAAATGAGTGGAAGCCCGACAATCCCGTACGAAACTGCCCCGCGCCGTTCCTGATCCTGGCGCCGGGCATGAACAGGGAAGAAAAGACTATTTCAAGGTGGCGGTAAATATCACGGTCTTTACCGTCACTTCGTCGACTGCGCCAGAGATATTGAAGCTACCGTGCACCACCTCATTGGACTTGAACGTGCCTTTCGCACCTTTATAGTCCGAGCCTACGTAAAACTGAACCCCGAAGGTAAAATGCTTTACCCCGTTCATACACTGCTTTTCCCTTGAATCCCCCACGTCATATAGATTGAGGTATGAATTATTAGCGGGAATGAATCCTGAATTATCTGCACACGCGTCGTTTGTAATTTTGATTGCATAGTATATTCCCGGCGCAGTTGTGCTATACAAAACAGCCTGATGGGAGTTGCCGTTGGCGTCCGTGACAGTCGCATATTTATAGTCCGTCGAACCCGCGCGATTATTCTTACCCCTCAATGCCTGCCCGCCCTGCCCGAGATCGCAGTTCGAAGTGATATTGTCATCGGTGGGTGTGATCGACATGCTGCCGGTTGGCTTGATCACCGTATATCCTGACTTCGGCGCAACGACGTTTTGAAACACCAGATTGTTGATATTCAAATCCACAGCGTCATGGGTTTTCTCAAAATAGCATTCCGTGGCTGCGTTAGCAGGCGCGCAAACAGATAAAAGCAGGGCAGTCAGAGCCAACAATAGATTGGTTTTCATACAATCCTCTAATATCAGAAATTTACGGTGACCTTCGGACAAACCGGGATCCAAACAAGATGCCTTTATAAAACCTCCTTTTTTATAAATTCAGTTGATCTTGTCATTCATAGCCGCTTAACAAACGGCGATTTCATAGTGAATTTGCCCCCACTCGCCGCCCATCGGAGAACTCCTAAAGTAGCAATAAATCAGGGACCGGTATTTCCATGCGAATCAGATATCGCAGGAAAATGCGGAGGCGGACAGACCATACAAAACCATCGGATCCGGTCGGACTGGTAATCGGCGCGCGCCCCCCGCTGGGCTATTTCGTCGCTCGTCCAACGTTCGTCCCGACATCCGCAACCTGCCTTCGCTTCGTCGCGATCACCTCAACGCGCATGCCACGGCGGCAGGCCACACGTCATAGCGTCGTCACATACGTTCCCGATAATCCGCTCGACGAAAACGTTTACATCCCGAACAGCACGGCATGCCGGCGCTGTCCGATGCCGCATCACGTGACGTGCATTCCGTCAGTTCACCCGTACTCGACACAACCGCTGAAGCCACCTTGTCCATCTCTGGGAGATTGCTGTGACCCGCCGTTCCTCCACCGCTTTTGTTCGAGTGCGTCAGTTGGCGCGCGCCGCGTTTGCCGCATCGGCACTTGTATTGACTCTGGCCGCGCCGTCGCTCGCGCACGCCGACGAAACCGCGATCTGCTACAACTGCCCGCCCGAATGGGCCGACTGGGCGAGCCAGATCAAGGCGATCCAGCAAAAGACCGGCATTCGCGTGCCGTTCGACAACAAGAACTCCGGCCAGTCGATCGCCCAGCTCATGGCGGAGCAGAAGAGCCCGGTCGCCGACGTGGTGTATCTCGGCGTCTCGTCGGCTTTCCAGGCGAAGGACAAGGGCGTGATCCAGCCGTACAAGCCCGCACATTGGGACGACATTCCCACCAACATGAAAGACCCGCAGGGCTACTGGTTCTCGATTCATTCGGGCACACTGGGCTTTTTCGTCAACAAGGACGCGCTCGAAGGCAAGCCCGTGCCGCGCTCGTGGGCCGACCTGCTCAAGCCCGAGTACAAAGGCATGATCGGCTACCTCGATCCGTCGAGCGCGTTCGTCGGCTATGCGGGCGCGGTCGCGGTAAATCAGGCGCTCGGCGGCACGCTCGACAACTTCGAGCCGGGCCTCGACTGGTTCCGCAAGCTCAAAGCCAATGCGCCGATCGTGCCGAAGCAGACCGCGTATGCGCGCGTGATGTCCGGTGAAATTCCGATCCTGCTCGACTACGATTTCGACGCCTACCGCGCCAAATACAAGGATCACGCGAACGTCGAATTCGTGATTCCCAAGGAAGGCACGATTTCGGTGCCGTACGTGATGAGTCTCGTGAAGGGCGCCCCGCATGAAGCGAACGGCAAGAAGGTGCTCGACTTCGTGCTCTCCGACGAAGGCCAGAAGCTGTGGGCCGACGCCTATCTGCGCCCGGTCCGCGCGAATGCGATGACGCCGGAAACCGCCGCGAAATTCCTGCCGGCGAGCGACTATGCGCGCGCCAAACCGGTGGACTTCGGCAAGATGGCGGAGAAGCAGTCGAGTTTCGGCGAGCGTTATCTGCAGGTGATGCATTGAACGACATCACGTTCCCGCTGCGCTGGCGCATCGCGTTGATTGCGCCCGCGCTGGCGGTGTTCATCGCCTTCTGGCTGTTGCCGATGGGCGCGCTCGCGCAGCTGAGCGGCGACGGCCACGCATTCGCCACCTATCGCGCGATGCTGACCAATCCGCGCTACATGTCGAGCCTCGGCGCGACGGTTCTGCTGTCCGCGGCGGTCACGGCGGCGACGCTGGTGCTGTCGGTGATCGCGGGTCTGCTGCTGGCGCGCCGCGAGTTTGCGTTGAAACGCACGCTGCTCGCCTTGCTCACGTTTCCGCTGGCATTTCCCGGCGTGGTGGTCGGTTTCATGGTCATCATGCTCGCGGGACGCCAGGGACTGATCGGCGCACTCTCGCTGAAACTCACGGGCGACCGCTGGGTGTTCGCGTATTCGATGAGCGGCCTCTTTCTCGGCTATCTGTACTTCTCGATTCCGCGCGTGATCGTCACCGTCATGGCGTCGGCGACCAAGCTCGATGCGTCGCTCGAAGAAGCCGCGCGCTCGCTCGGCGCGTCGCCGTGGCGGATCATGCGCGACGTCGTGCTGCCCGCGCTCTCGCCGGGTTTGATCGCGGCGGGCGCGGTGTGCTTCGCCACCGCGATGGGCGCATTCGGCACCGCTTTCACACTCGCCACGGACATCGACGTGCTGCCGATGACCATCTACACCGAGTTCACCCTCAACGCGAACATGGTGACGGCCGCCGGGCTCTCGATCGTGCTCGGCCTGGTGACGTGGGCGGTCCTGGCGTTGGCGCGCAGCGTAAGCGGCTCGGCCGTGGCGGCAAGCGCATGAACGGTATGTCCAGGCCTGGCGCTGCCAGACCGGAAGACGGGACTTCAATGAATTCCATCACTGCCTCTTTACAGCCGGCGGCGAAGCCGCGCCCGCGCCTGCGCCTGCCGGGCGCCAGAACGTGGCTCGCCGCCGGCCAATGGTTCGTCACACTGTTGCTGTGCGCGTTCCTGATCGTACCGGTCGTCATGTCGATCATGGCGGGGCTGACGGTCAACTACTTCAAGGGCGTGTCGAGCGGACTCACGCTGCGCTGGCTCGCGGAAGTGTGGACGCAATATCACGGCTCGGTGTTTCTCTCGCTCGAAGTGGCGGCGGCGACCCTGGTCGTCACGCTGCTGACCGGCGTGCCCGCGGGTTACGTGCTCGCGCGCAGCAAGACGCGCCTTTCGCGCATCATCGAAGAGTTTCTGGTGCTGCCGATCGCGCTGCCCGGTCTCGCATCCGCGCTCGCGCTGCTGGTGGTGTACGGCGGCTTCACCGTGTTCCGCATGAGCGTGGCGTTTATCGTGGTCGGCCATGTGGTGTTCACGCTGCCCTTCATGGTGCGCGCGGTCGCCGCCGTGTGCGCGAGCAGCGATCTGCGCACGCTCGAAGAAGGCGCCGCGAGTCTCGGCGCGAGCTTCCTGCAGCGCTTCGTGACAATCGTGCTGCCGAACGCGCGGCCCGGCATCGTGGCCGGCGCGCTGGCGGTGCTGACGCTCTCGATCGGCGAATTCAACCTCACGTGGATGCTGCACACGCCCGACACCAAAACGCTGCCGGTGGGTCTCGCCGACACCTACGCGTCGCTGCGCATCGAGATCGGCAGCGCCTACACGATTCTGTTTTTCATCATGACGATGCCGCTGCTCGTCGCCATGCAGTGGCTCGGCGTCGATGCGACCGGCCAGCGCAGCGCGGCGAAAAAGCGCGTTACCGCCTCCTCTTCGAAGTCCCCCCAGCCATGAAACTCGCTTCCGTTCCCGCTGCTGTACCCATTGCGCTGACGCAATGCGCGAAAACGTTTCGCGGCACGCGCGTGCTCGAACCGCTCGATCTGCATATCGGCGCCGGTGAAACGCTGGTGCTGCTCGGGCCGTCGGGCTGCGGCAAGACCACGACGCTGCGCATGATCGCCGGGCTCGAAACACCGGACGCCGGCGGCCGCATCGCGTTCGGCGCCGACGACGTCACCGCCCTGCCGATCGAAAAGCGCCAGGTCGGCATGGTGTTCCAGAGCTACGCGCTGTTTCCGAACCTGACGGTGCGCGGCAACATCGGCTATGGCCTGAAAATCAGACGTGTGCCGGCTGAGACCGTGCGCCAGCGCGTCGACGAATTGCTCGGCATGATGCGTCTGACCGCGCACGCCGACAAACCGATCGATCAGCTCTCGGGCGGCCAGCGCCAGCGTGTCGCGCTGGCCCGTGCGCTCGCGGTGCAGCCGCGCGTGCTGCTGCTGGACGAACCGCTCACGGCGCTGGACGCGCGTTTGCGCGACGCTTTGCGCAGCCAGATGAACACGCTGCTGCGCGAGTTGGGCATCACGACCGTGTACGTCACGCACGATCAGGCCGAAGCGATGGAACTGGGCGATCGCATCGTCGTGATGAGCGCGGGGCGCATCGAGCAAATCGGTTCGCCGCGCGAGATCTATTACCGCCCCGCCAACCGCACGGTCGCGCAGTTCGTCGGCACGATCAACCGGCTCGCGGGCGAACGGCGCGACGGCATGCTGACGACCACCGGCGGCGCCGTGCCGCTGCCCGCAGGCTCTACCCACGCGAGCCCGGCACACGAAATTTTCTTCCGTCCCGAAGACGCTTATCTTGCCGACCCGGCTCATGCGCAATTGCGCGGCCATATCGAAAGCACCGCGTTTCTCGGCGAACGGACACGTCTGACGGTCGGCGGCGCCGCACCGGACGCGCTGCTGATCGACGTAGCCGGCCGGGTGGAATTGGCGCGCGGCACGCCGGTCGGCATTTCAATCGCGCAGGACGCGTTGATTGCGCTATCGTAATGAAGCCGCGCTGTTTTCTTGGCGCGCAATAAAAAGGACATCCCCATGCTGCTGGCTCAAATTAGCGACCTGCATATCAAACGGCCCGGCGCGCTCGCTTACCGCCGCGTCGATACCGGCGCCTATCTCGCACGCTGCGTCGCCGCCCTGAATGCGCTCGAACCGCGTCCCGACGCGGTGATCATGACTGGCGACCTCGTCGATCAGGGCGATCCGGAACAGTACGAGCATCTCAAGACACTGCTTGCGCCGCTGGAAATTCCCTACTTCATGCTGGTCGGCAATCACGACGAGCGCGCTGCGTTGCGCGCCGCGTTTCCCGATCGCAAGGAACTGGCGAGCGGCGGCGAGTTCGTGCAATACGCGGTCGATCTCGGGGCGCTGCGACTCATCGCGCTCGATTCGATGGTGCCGGGCCAAAGCGCGGGCACTCTGTGCGACGCGCGGCTCGCCTGGCTCGCCGCGCAACTCGATGCAGCCCAAGGCAAGCCGACCATAGTCGCGTTGCATCATCCGCCGTTCGTGTGCGGCATCGGGCATATGGACGAACTGCGGCTCGATCCCGCCGCCGCCGACAGACTCGCGGCGTTGATCGCGCGTTATCCGAACGTGGAGCGGGTGATCTGCGGGCATGTGCACCGGCCCATGTTCGTGCGGTTTGGCGGCACGATCGCCTCCGCGGTGCCGGCGCCCGCGCATCAGGTCGCGCTCGATCTGCACGAAGATGCACCGTCCGCGTTCATGATGGAGCCGCCCGCGTATGCGCTGCATCACTACGATCCGGCAACCGGTATCGTCACGCATCACGCCTATGTGGATGCCGCCGATGGGCCGTATCCCTTTTACGAGCCCGAGGGCGATCTGATCGATTGACGCTCGCGGCTCACGCGCCGATGAAAGTCTCATGCACGCGCCGGGACGACCTGAAATACGGAATCCCGAGCGCGGCTGCAACCACCGCCTGAATGACGCCGTCGTACGGAACGGCAATGTCGATGCCGATGGCGTGCGTCATGTAATCGCCGAGCAGATATGCGCCGGCACGCATCACGACAATGGCGACGAGCCATGCTTGCACCTGCGCCACAAAGCGCGCCGATCTGCGCCACGCGAGCAGCGCCAGCCAACCCGCACCTGCGACGATGAACACGCCGGTAGCGACGTCGCAGCCGACCATCGCGACCACGGCGCGATACCAGCCGTGCGTTTCGCGTCGTACGAATACGGCCAACAGTTCCCATTCGAGCATCAGCTTGAGCGGATCGCGCATCGCGATCGCCGTATGGAGCACCCAGGCGGCCAGGCAGATCAAGGCGAGCAGCAGCCAGCCGCGGATGCGCAGAGGTTCATGTGGGGTGGTCGAGCGCATGGAGTCGTTCTGATAGTCGTGTGGGTTGGTAACCGGATAACGCGCGCCGATTCTACGAACGAAAACCGAACGACCATCTCATTTTGTTCGCGCGGCGTTTTCAAGCGGCGCTTTCCCATTGACCCTGTTCATGCAAGCCATATGCGGCGCTTTCTCAGCGCTCGCGGCCGTCTGCACGATCCGCCTGGCTCCGGTATGATCGGCACGCTTGAGGACCGCGCATGGGCCGGTCCGTCGACCGCCCTCTCTCATGTCCACTTCCAACCCGTCCACCCCCGCTTCCGCCGACCGGTCGCTGCGCGGCTTGCTGCTTCTGCTCGCCACCATCGCCGGCGTCGCGGTCGCGAACATCTATTACAACCAGCCGCTGCTCGACGACTTCCGCCAGTCGTTTCCGCGTAGCGCGTCGTGGGTCGGCGCGGTGCCGGCCGTCACGCAACTCGGTTACGCGGCCGGCATGCTGTTGCTGGCGCCGCTCGGCGACCGCTTCGACCGGCGCCGTCTGATCCTGCTGCAGATCGTGGGAATCTGCGGCGCGCTGGTGGTGGCGACCGCGGCGCCGACGCTGTCCGTGCTGATCGTCGCGAGTCTCGCGATCGGCGTGCTCGCCACCATCGCGCAGCAAGCCGTGCCGTTCGCGGCGGAACTCGCGCCGCCGGCGGAACGCGGCCACGCGGTCGGCACGGTGATGAGCGGTTTGCTGCTGGGGATCCTGCTGGCGCGAACGGCCTCGGGTGTGATCGCCGAATATTTCGGCTGGCGCGCGGTATTCGGCGCGTCCGTGATCGCGTTGCTGGTGCTGGCGGTCGTCATCATTCTGCGTCTGCCGAAGAGCCAGCCCACTTCGACGCTGCCCTACGGCAAGCTTCTGGTGTCGATGTGGCACCTGGTGGTCGAGCATCGCGCGCTGCGTGAAGCGTCGCTCACCGGCGCGGCCCTGTTCGCGGCGTTCAGCATTTTCTGGTCGGTGCTGGCCTTGCTGCTGGCCGGCGCTCCGTTTCATCTCGGGCCGCAGGCGGCCGGGTTATTCGGCATCGTCGGCGCGGCAGGCGCGATGGCCGCGCCGCTCGCCGGCAAGTTCGCCGACCGGCGCGGACCGCGCGCGATCATCACCGTGTCGATCGTGCTGGTGGCGATTTCGTTTGTCGTATTCGGCGCGTCGGCGAAAAGCATTGCGGGCCTGGTGGTCGGCGTGATCATTCTCGATATCGGCGTGCAGGCCGCGCAGATCTCCAATCAGTCGCGCATTTATGCACTCAAGCCGGACGCGCGCAGCCGCGTGAATACGGTGTACATGGTGGCGTATTTCATTGGCGGAGCGATCGGCTCCGGCGTGGGCGCGGCCGTGTGGCCGGCTTTCGGATGGCTCGGCGTGAGCGCTGCCGGGCTCGCGTTCGCCGGGCTGGCGGCGTGGAATCATCTGGCGCTTCCCGCCGACGCCGCGAAGGGTTAGTCAGTCGTCCCTTGCCGGCGCGGAGCGCTCATTTGCCGCTTCGCGCGTACGCATAGTCGTGCAGCGCGTCGATCACCCGGTCGAACTCGAACGACTTGTCGTAAAAGTGGCGCACGCCATATTGTTCGCAGCGCTCCCGGTAGGCGGGCAGCGCGTGATTGGTCAGGACTGCGGCGAACACCGCGTCGATCAGCCCTTCCCGTTGCAGGTAGGCCAGTACCGGCACACCCGAGCCCTGCTTCAACTGCAGGTCGACGATGACCGCGTCGAACGACTCATCGCTCAACAGGGCGATCGCCTGGTCCGCAGAATCCGCGTAGGCCGCCACCTTGAGCAGACCGGAGGCGTCGATCGCTTCCACCAGGCTTCTGCGAATCAGCGGCGAATCCTCGATCAGCAGCACACGTAATGGCGTGTGCCGGGCGGGCTCGGCAACAGGGTTCGATTCGCTGTTCATCGGCATATCTCGATCGTCCATTATTCGATCAAGCCGTTCTTGATCGCGTAATAAGTCAGATCGGCATTATTCGCCAACCGCATTTTCTCCAGCACGCGGGCCCGGTAGGTACTGACCGTCTTCACGGACAAATGCAATTCCTCCGCAATCTCCGTAGGAATCTGTCCCGCCGCGAGCTTGCAGAAAATCTGGAACTCGCGCTCGGAGAGCGCTTCATGCGGCCGCCCGACAGCCGGTTTGTCGAGGTTGTCGGCGAGCGTATCGGCGAGCGCCTCGGAGAGGTAACGATGCCCGCGCGCTACCGCACGAATCGCCCGCACGATCTCATCGGGCTCGCAATCCTTGTTCAGATAACCGTTGGCACCCGCGCGCAGCAGGTTGATCGCGTACTGGCTCTCCGGGTATCCCGACAGGATCAGCACGCCCTGGTTCGGGCGCACCTGCTTGATCACGCGCAAGGTGTCGATGCCGTTTTTGTCCGGCATCGCGATGTCGAGCAGCACCACGTCGAACGCCTGCTCGCGCACGAGGCTGATGGTTTCGTCGCCGGTGGCCGCTTCAGCCGCGACGCACATATCCGGCTCGTCAGCGACGAACTGCCTGAAGCCACCTCGGACGATCGCATGGTCGTCAGCTATCAACACTCGAATCATTGTTTTGGGTGTCCGTGCAATGGAATCGCGCCAGAGCAGACATTGTAGTGACCTCCGGTGTGGCTTCTGCCGGAATCGAAAAAAACCCGGTGGCGCATGCCGGCGCGGGTAACCCGCCAGACCCACCCGCGCCCATTGCGCCACCCCGCTTACTCGCGGCCTTCGAGCAGATCCGCCATATCGTCCGCGTGCTCTTCTTCGACTGCGAGAATGTCTTCGAACATACGACGGGTCGTCACGTCCTTATCGCCGAGATAGCGAATGATCTCGCGGTAGGTGTCGATCGCAATGCGCTCGGCGATCAGGTTCTCCTTGATCATGTCCGTGAGGTTGGCGCCCTCCTTGTATTCCGAATGCGAGCGCGTTTTCAGACCGTCCGGAGCGAAATCCGGCTCGCCGCCCAGTTGCACGATCCGCTCGGCAATGCTGTCGGCGTGTTCCTGTTCCTCCGCGGCATGCGCGGCGAACTCCGCAGCCACGGCCTCGGAGTTGATGCCCTTCGCCATGAAGTGATGCCGCTTGTAACGCAGCACGCAGACGATTTCGGTGGCCAGTGCGTCATTGCATAGTTTCAACACCGTCTCGCGGTCCGCGCCATAGCTTTGCGTGACCGGGCCGTCCGACATGTGCTTGCGAGCCTCTTCGCGGATCTTTGCAAGGTCCATCACGAACGGGTCGCTGGATTGAGTGGCCGCGCCCTGGGCGCCAGGTAGCTTCGACATTGAATTTCTCCTTTATCCGGTATGGGGGAACTGCGCATCACGCACGAATCGCGCCTGATGCGCCGGCGCAAGGAAAACGAGGAATGGCTGCTGCCATGCCCGTCTACGTTCGGAATACGCCGAGCAGCAGCGTGACCACGAACACGACGAGGAAAATGTAGAACAGAATCTTTGCAATTTCGGCGGCGCCTGCCGCGATTCCGGTAAAACCGAACACGGCGGCAATGATCGCGATCACGAAAAAGACAATGGCATAGTGAAGCATGGCAACTCTCCTTCCTGTTGGTATCTGTGTGGCATCGGCACAGGCCGTTGACTGGCGAACCGTCTGCCGTGCGCAAAGCCACGGTTTGCGAACGCCTCGTTGAGCAGCGCTAATCGACGATCTTTTTCGTCACCACGAAGCCCAGCACGAGGAACACCACGCACAGAATCACGAATACGATAAACAGGAACTTTGCAATCGCCGCCGCGCCTGCCGCTACGCCGGTAAAGCCAAGAACCCCGGCGATCACCGCGACGACGGCGAAGAACAACGCCCATTTCAGCATGATGGCTTCCTCCCGAAACATTGATTGAACGATCAGGTCCATCCTAACGATCAGTGACGCCGGGCGCATTCCGACGCACGCCGGTTTTCGTGTGAGAATCCGCTGACATTGGATTACGGCCGCGTTACGGCAATGCTGCATTGCAGGAGCGAACGCGCGGGCGCCGCAAGCGGCGGACGTTACACTGATGCCCCATCAGAGGAGCCGAATGTGCCAAATGTGCAGAACGTGCCGAACCCGGTCGATGCTGGAACCGCCGCCCGGCTGAGCGACTGGATGCGCAATCGCAGCTGGGCGATCGCCATGACGGTGGCGATCGTCATTACCGTGGGCGGCCTCGTGATTCTCGAAACCGCGCGCGAGCGCATTGCCGCCGAGTACGAGACCGCACTCGAAGCACGCGACGTCACCGTGCAGCTGAGCACCCTTGCGAGCCAGCTCTCGCGCCTGAGTGCGCAGCAAAGCGATTTTCTTCTGACAAGGCAGGACGCCGCCGCGCGCGAGTTCTGCGCTACCGCTGTGCGCATCCGTCAGAGCGAGCAACTGTTGAACCGCTTCTACCGCAGCGGCAAGGCGGACAGCGCAGAACTCGCGAGCTTCACGCAGATTCTCGCGCTGATCGAGGCGCGTATCGGCGCGGGCGCGTCCGCGCTGCAGGGCGCGGCGCCGCATCCGCTCGACCTGGCCACGTGCGGCAGCGCGAGCGAGGCCAATCCGGCCGACGCGTCGCTGGTGGACAGCACGCTCACGCTGCTGCGCGACAACGAGGAGCGCCGCGCGCAACACGCGCTCGCCGCGAGCCGCGGCGATCAGCGCATCTCCACGCTATGCGCAGCCGGTCTGTCGGCGCTGAACATCGTGCTGTTCATTCTGCTGTTTCGCAATCTCGGCATTCAGATCGATCGTCAGGCGCGCGTGCAGCGTCAATTGATCACACAACAGGAAGGACTCGACCAGCTCGTCAATGAACGCACCCGTCAACTGGAGGCGCTCGGCTGGCACCTGCAGGCGGTCAGCGAAAACGAAAAGACCCAGCTCGCGCGTGAACTGCACGACGAGCTCGGCGCGATCCTGACCGCGAGCAAAATGGACGTGGCCTGGGCCAACCGCAAGCTGAAGGACAGCGCGCCGGACATCTCCGAGAAACTCAAGCGGGCGCTCGCGAATCTCGATCAGGGCATCGCGCTCAAGCGGCGCATCATCGAAGACATGCGGCCTACGGTGCTGGCGAACTTCGGGCTCGTCACCGCGTTGCGCACGCTCGCCGACGAAGCCGCGCAACGCAACAACTGGACGCTCGACCTGCACCTGCCCGCCGACGACATCAAGCTCGACGAGCAGACCGAGATCGCGCTGTTTCGCGTCGCGCAGGAGTCGCTCACCAATGCCGCCAAATACGCGCGAGCCTCGAAGGTATCGATCGCCTTGCAGGTGGGTGACGGCCAGGTGGCGCTGCATATCGCCGACAACGGCGTCGGCATCATGCCCGCCGATCTGAAGCGCACCCACACTCACGGGCTGCTCGGCATGCGCCAGCGCGTAGCGGCGCATGGCGGGCGCTTCGAGATCCGGCGCGGCGTGCCCAACGGCACCGACATCCACGTGGAGATGCCGAGCGTCAGCACCGCGACGCCTTCGGTCGATCTGCCGCCGGCCACGCCCTCGCGAACGTCCGTCTAGCAAAGGCCCACGCAAAGCGCTAGTGAGGCTTGTAGGCGTGCGCCGACGCAAACACCGGAGCACGCCTACATGAAAATCGCAGTGCAGCCGACAGCGCCGCCTCCGCCCTTTTTTTACCATGCAATCAGACCGGATCGACTGGCGTAAGCCCCGGTCGGACGACAGCTAGCTCAGCTAGCACGTGCCGTACAACATGGGCACGTCAACCGATGCATTCTCGACAAGGAGAACTTTTCATGAATCGACTGATCGCTTTGCTTCTCATTGCAGGGACAGCTGCGCTCGCCGGTTGCAACACGATGGCGGGGGCCGGGCAGGACATTTCGAAGGGTGGCAACGCTATCACCAACTCGGCCGATCAGGCCAAGTGAGCGGCGTCTAACAAGAAAGAAGCACACGGCCGGCGCTTTGCAGCGCCTGGCATGAGAGATAGGGAGAGCCCGCTGCGGGGAAGAACCGCGGCGGGTTTTTTTGTGGCTGGAAGGTGGTACGCGTGGTACTTCGGTGGTACGCGTCGTACTTCATGAGCGCTTCATGGATACTTCACGCGCGCTTTACGCTCGCATCGGTCACGGTCGTGGCTACCGCGCGTGGTCGAAGCCGCAAACAAGACGGCGATCCACTCACGTGGATCGCCGCTCCGTCCTCCCGGGACCTGTCGTTTATTGCCGTACCCGCTCCGTTAAGGCTTCGATCGCAGGCGATTTACAGCGCGCTTATTGGCCCGTCAGCGTGTTCGTCAATTCGACGCTCGGCGTCTGCGTATTGCCGTTCTGTGCCACCAGCAGATGGATCTGGCCCGGCACGAGCTGGCTCAGCGCACCCGCGATCGGCACCGACGTCACCAGCCAGTCGGCATTGTTCGACAACGTGAACGCCGTCGACTGGAAGATCGGCGTCTTGCTGCCCGCCACGGTCGCGATCAGCACGTACGTGCCGCCGGACACATAGATCGAATCCTGGCCGCTCGCCGGCACCGCGTTCTTGAAGGCCACACCGGCCATGGTCGGCGCGGCGTTGGTAATGTCGGTCGAGGTCGATTGGACCAGATACAGGTCGAGATTGGTCGCGTTCGCCGACGCGTTGAAGCCGCGCAGACGTGCGCTATTCGAGAGCAGGCCCTTGTCGAACGGATCGTCGATCAGGCCGATGTCCGGTGCGGCGAGGCCCGGCAAAGCGAGCACGGTGTATTCGTGGCCCTTCGCCACATCCGGAAAGCTGCCGCTCGCGAGCGCCGTCGTCGTGCCGGTCGCGGAGTAAGCGACCGTGGTCGCACCCGTGTTGATATTGGTGAAGTTCGTCACGCCTTTATAGTTGATGTTCGTCTGTCCCGAGGGCGCGGTGCCGTTCACGAGAAAGTCGACTGCCGGGCCGCTGGGAATGGCATGGATGAAATGGATCTCCGGATTGGTCAGCCCGAGTTCCTTGCCCACGTCGTCGGAGCCGCCGCCACACGCGCTCAGGATGGATGCAACCGCAGCCATCGCCACCATGGTTCGGATCAGTTTCATTATGTTCACCTATCGATGTTGTCGGGCTCTCGGCCCATTGATTTGTGGACGTCCCGCTTCGGGCAACACGCCGTCTGAAACCTTGTTCGCTGGTCGTTGGAACGGTTCAGGCCGGCTCTCCGAAACGGAGCACCCCCTCCTATCCCTGCCGCACATCGCGCCTTTATCCGGGCGGCGCGGTCCGTGTCGATGGACGCTCGCTTCGAGCAATGCGTGTGCCGCAGGCTTCCACTTGGCTGGTGGCGGCTGAAGAATGTCTTACGGGGCAATGACTTGCGGGGATTAGAATTTTTCCTCGGAGGGTTGGCACGCCGCGCGGTGTATCGTTCGTGCGCATCCAATACTTACACGGTCCTCCGCATGCCTTACCCACACTTACTCGCCGAACTCGACCTGGGCTTCACCCGCTTGCGCAACCGCGTGGTGATGGGTTCGATGCATACGGGCATGGAAGACCGCTTCTGGAATTACCCGAAGCTGGCCGCGTATTTCCGCGAGCGCGCGAAGGGCGGCGTCGGTCTGATCGTTACGGGCGGCATCTCGCCGAGTCGCGAGGGTTGGCTGTTGCCGTTCGGTGGCACGCTGAATTCCGTGTTCGATCTGCGCAATCACCGGAAGTTGACCGAGGCGGTGCACGCCGAGGGCGGCAAGATCGCGCTGCAGATTCTGCATGCGGGCCGCTATGGCTATCAACCGTTCGTCGTCTCCGCTTCGGCGATCAAATCGCCGATCTCGAAGTTCAAGCCGCGCGAGCTGAGCATCGCGGGCATTGCGAAGACCGTGCGCGACTATGCGCGCTGCGCGCGCCTTGCTCGGCGCGCGGGTTACGACGGCGTCGAGATCATGGGCAGCGAAGGCTATCTGCTCAACCAGTTCCTGTGTCCACGCACCAATCGGCGCACCGACGCCTACGGCGGCAGCATCGAAAACCGTATGCGGCTCGCGCGCGAGATCGTCGAGCGGGTGCGTGCCGTGTGCGGCGAGCGCTTTATCGTCATGTACCGGATCTCGCTGATCGATCTGGTGGAGGGCGGCAACACGTGGGACGAAACCGTGCAGGTCGCCCGCGCGCTCGAAACCGCCGGCGTGACGATGTTCAACACCGGCATCGGCTGGCACGAAGCGCGCGTGCCGACCATCGTGACCTCGGTGCCGCGCGCGGCTTTCGCCGAGCTGAGCGCGCGATTGACGGCCGCCGTCAGGGTGCCGGTGATCGTGTCGAACCGCATCAATACGCCCGACGTCGCGGAAGAACTGCTCGCACAGGGAGCAGGCGATCTGGTTTCGATGGCGCGGCCGCTATTGGCCGATCCGGAGTTCGTGGTGAAGACCGCCGAGGGGCGCACGCACGAAATCAACACCTGTATCGCCTGCAATCAGGCCTGCCTCGATCACACCTTCAGGAACCAGCGCGCGACATGCCTCGTCAATCCGCGCGCGGGACGTGAAACCGAGCTGATCTACCGGCCCGTCGCCGGAACGCAGGCCGCGCGTTCGGTCGCGGTGGTCGGCGCGGGTCCGGCGGGATTGTCGGCGGCGACGGTGGCAGCGTCGCGCGGGCATCGCGTGACGCTGTTCGATGCGAGCGCAACGATCGGCGGCCAGTTCAATCTGGCGATGCGCGTGCCCGGCAAGGAAGAGTTCAGCGAAACGATCCGTTATTTTCAGAGCCAGTTGCAGCGCCACCGCGTCGACGTGCGGCTCGACACGCGCGTCGATCCCGCGCTGCTTGCCGCCGGCGCGTATGACGACGTGATCGTCGCCACCGGCATCGTGCCGCGGCGGCCGGCGATTGCCGGCATCGATGCAGCGAACGTGCTGTCGTATGTGGACGTGCTGCGGGGTGCGCCGGTCGGCCAGCGCGTCGCCGTGATCGGCGCGGGCGGCATCGGCTTCGACGTCAGCGAGTTTCTGCTGCATCGCGCGGGCGACCCGCTGCCCATGCCGCGCGACGCGTGGCTCGACGAATGGGGTGTCGATCTTGCCGTGCAGGAACGCGGCGGCCTGAAACCGCCCGCGCCGGCGCGGCCGCCGCGGCCGCCGCGGCAAATATGGCTATTGCAGCGCAAGGCCGGCAAGCTCGGCATGGGGCTCGGCAAGACCTCCGGCTGGGTGCATCGCGCGACGCTGGCGAGGAACGGGGTGAAAATGCTTGGCGGCGTGTCGTATCTGGAGATCAGTGCGCGCGGGTTGAAGATCGCCCGCGAAGGCGTCGAGGAATGGCTCGAAGTGGATACGATCGTGGTGTGCGCGGGGCAGGAATCGCTGCGCGATCTGCATCCGCAGCCGGCGGCAGGAGAAGCGCATCGGGCCGAGGGGCCGCGCTATCACCTGATCGGCGGAGCGAAGGTCGCGACCGAACTGGACGCGAAACGCGCGATTCGCGAAGGCGCGGAAGTGGCGGCGGCGCTGTGAAGGCGGCGGCCTGCTGCCCGGGTCAAGCATATTCAGGGCAAACCCAATGCAAACCCAAGCCAGACTCCAGGTGAACGTCAGGCGAGCCCCTTCTTCCGGTAGTCGAACCAGAAAGACAGCCCCACGCTCGCCAGAATCACGATAGTCGCGATCACCGTGGAGCGCGTTACCGGCTCGCCGAGCAGCAGCGCACCGAGCGCCACGGCCACCACCGGGTTCACATACATGCAGCTGCTGGCAATGATCGGGCTGGTGTGCCGGATCAGAAAACCGTACGCGACATAGGCGGCCATCGTCCCGATCAGCATCAGGTAGATGAACGCCAGCAGCGGCAGTAAATGCAGCTCGGCCATGCGTTCGCCCGAGACCCACGCGACCAGCGTCGACATCGCGCCGCCCAGACCGATTTGCAGCGACGTCGAAAGAAACAGGTCCGAAGGCAGCTTCAGCCGCCCGGCCAGATGCGCGCCGCCCGCCCAGAAAAGCGCGCCGCACAGAATCGCCAGGCTGCCGCCCGCCGAGCCCGGCGCGCTGTCGCCGTGGCTGAGAATCGCAATGCCGACCAGACCGAGGCCGACCGCGAACCACTCGCCCCGGCCGATCTTGCGCCCCGCCACTGCCGCGATCACGGTCGCAAACAGCGGTACGGTGGCGACCATCACCGCCGCGGTGCCGGTGCCGACCGTGCGCATCCCATAGGCGAGCATGCCGCTCGACAAACCGACCAGCATGGTGCCGACCAGCCCGGCATTGCGGATTTCCACCGCGCCCGGCCAGACGGGATTGCGGCGCGCCGCGAAAACGAAGAGCCCTATGCCGGCGAACAGATTGCGCAACCCCGAGAGCAGCAGCGGCGGAAACGAACCCAGCGCGACGTGCACGGCAAGATAAGTCGAACCCCACACGAGATAGACGACGGCGAGCGCGAGTGCGAGCTGGCCGTTGCGGGACTGTGGCAAACGGAGCGGGAAACCACGCGGAAAACGGCTTGGAGTTTGCAGCGACATGCGTTCAACCCGCCCATGCCGCTCGAGGTGCTGCGCCCCCGCTGAAGACCCTGAGGCGGGATGGCGGACACCGCATCGGCGATACGGTCTGACGGGCGAGGCTGGCGGACATGTTGGTGGAACGGAAGGACGATAGATGGCCAAGGGAGCCACAACGCCGCAGCGGCCGAAACAGATCGGGCCACGGCGAACACGCGCCAAATGGTTGGCGCGCATCGCATTATGCAGTAAGCGCCCACCGCGTCGCTTGAAAGAATCGTAACTTTTTGACTTACTCGCAACAAAAATGGCCGTGGGCGTTTCCCCTGGATCTTCGTCGCGTCGATACCTCGGAACGCGTTGCACGCGAACGGCTGCGTTAATCTGCGCTTCGGGGTGAACTGGCGCGAGTTGCTGTGGATCGATCCGTAGTCGAGGCTCTCGCCCACCGGTCGAGCGGATCGCCGGATGGGTTTGTTCATGATTCGGTATCCGTAACGTCTGAGCAGACGGGCTCGGGCAGACGGCGGGCGGCTCGCACACGGCGCACACGATTTACCGCGGCTGGCAGGGCGTGGCAAACGGGCCGGGCCGGGCGCCGCGACGAGAGATTCCCGGCCCTGTGCTAAAGTCTAAAGGCAGCACCTCCCGTGCTAACATTCACCTTTCGATCGCGCCCGTACAACTGTATTGCGGCGCCCGCTTCATCCTCTTTCGCTACCCACTGGCTATCTCGATGCGCTTTCCGACTTCCCGTGCCTTCTCCCGCTTGCGCCCGCCCCGCGCAACCGGTTGCGCGCGCGCGGAGTCCATGCCGCGTCGCACCGGCGAGCTGTCCCGAACGCTCCCGCTCCACGCCGCCCGGCGCCCGATCTAACGCTGCCCGCTCCATTGCCTGAGCCGCGTTGTCGGGCTCCGGGCCGATCTCATCCGCACGCTGTTTCCCTACATGCAGATCGAATTGGAGTACCCATCGTGAAAAAGACGAAAACCTGTTATCTGACCGAGCTCGACGTCACCCGTCTCGAGAAGCACGCGGCCGCGCCCGGCGCCGACGCGCGTTTGCAGGACATGCTCGACGACGTCCTGGAGCGCGCGGTGATCGTCGATTCGCACGAGATTCCGGCCAATGTCGTCACGATGAATTCGCAAGCCACGCTGGTCGACGAAACCAGCGGCGAGCACATGACCTGGACGGTGGTCTATCCGCCCAACGCGGACTTCGCGCACGGTCGCCTGAACGTGTTCTCTCCCGCCGGCCTCGCCCTGCTCGGCGCGAAGCGCGGCGAGCGCATCCGCTTCACGCCGCCGAGCGGCACGGAGAAGGTGCTGAAGCTGGAAAAAATCCTGTTTCAACCCGAAGCCGCGGACGATTTCACGCTGTAAGCACAGCGCCACGCCATAGCAAACGTGTCGCGCCGCATCGTGGCGCCAGCCTGATGCCAGCCGCCTCGACACCCGACTCGCGCGTGGCCGACCGCTGCGCTATCCGCCAGCCGGCGTTTCCTGACGGGTTGCCAAGCAGCGGGAAGCCGGTGTATCGTGTGCGCTGCTAACGCGGGGGTCCTGCGTCGCACGGAGGTTGGAGGTCCGTGTTGCGTGGGTGAGAAATACCCTTTGAACCTGATCTGGATAATGCCAGCGCAGGGAAGCGTACGGATTTCGCGCTCCAGCTTTATCGCCTCACCTCTCGCGATTTCCGACAACTTCCGTCTCGTCTCCTGCTTAGCCGCCCCACATAGCTTTGCAACGGAGATACGCATGAACGCCAACCCGAAGTTCCTTTCCGCCGACGCGCACGTCGACGAAGCCGCTGTCGCGCCGCTGCCGAATTCCCGCAAGGTCTACGTGACCGGCTCGCGTCCCGACATCCGCGTGCCGATGCGCGAAATCTCGCAGGCCGACACGTCCGACAGCTTCGGCGGCGAAAAGAATCCGCCGGTCTATGTCTACGACACGTCGGGCCCCTACTCGGACCCGGACGCCAAAATCGACATCCGCGCCGGTCTGCCGGCACTGCGTCAGGCCTGGATCGAAGAGCGCGGCGACACCGAAGCGCTGACCGGCTTGTCGAGCGACTTCGGCCGCGAACGCGCCGCCGACACGGCAACCGCCGACCTGCGCTTCCAGGGCCTGCACCGCACGCCGCGCCGCGCGATCGCCGGCAAGAACGTCTCGCAGATGCACTACGCGCGCAAAGGCATCATCACGCCGGAAATGGAGTACATCGCGATTCGCGAAAACCAGCGCCGCGCCGAGTATCTGGAAAGCCTGAAGACGAGCGGCCCGAACGGCGAAAAGCTCGCCGCGATGATGGGCCGCCAGCATCCGGGCCAGGCGTTCGGCGCGAGCGCGTTCGGTCCGAACGGCCTCACCGAAATCACGCCGGAGTTCGTGCGCGAAGAGGTGGCGCGCGGCCGCGCGATCATCCCGAACAACATCAATCACCCGGAAAGCGAGCCGATGATCATCGGCCGCAACTTCCTCGTGAAGGTGAATGCGAACATCGGCAATTCAGCGGTGTCGTCTTCCATCGGCGAGGAAGTCGACAAGATGACGTGGGCGATCCGCTGGGGCGGCGACACGGTGATGGACCTGTCCACCGGCAAGCACATTCACGAAACGCGCGAGTGGATCATCCGCAATAGCCCAGTGCCGATCGGCACGGTGCCGATCTACCAGGCGCTCGAAAAGGTCAACGGCAAGGCCGAAGACCTGACGTGGGAAATCTTCCGCGACACGCTGATCGAACAGGCCGAGCAAGGCGTCGACTACTTCACGATTCATGCGGGCGTGCGTCTGCAATACGTGCCGCTCACGGCCAAACGCATGACGGGCATCGTCTCGCGCGGCGGCTCGATCATGGCGAAATGGTGTCTCGCTCATCACAAGGAAAGCTTCCTGTACGAGCACTTCGAAGACATCTGCGAAATCATGAAGGCGTATGACGTGGCCTTCTCGCTGGGCGACGGCCTGCGCCCCGGCTCGATCTACGACGCCAACGACGAAGCGCAGCTCGGCGAATTGAAGACGCTCGGCGAACTCACGCAGATCGCGTGGAAGCACGACGTGCAGACCATGATCGAAGGCCCCGGCCACGTGCCGATGCAACTCATCAAGGAAAACATGGATCTGCAACTGGAATGGTGCGACGAAGCGCCGTTCTACACGCTGGGACCGCTGACCACGGACATCGCGCCGGGCTACGACCACATCACGTCGGGCATTGGCGCTGCGATGATCGGCTGGTTCGGCACGGCCATGCTGTGCTACGTCACGCCGAAGGAGCACCTCGGCTTGCCGAACAAGGACGACGTCAAGACCGGCATCATCACCTACAAGCTCGCCGCGCACGCCGCCGATCTGGCGAAGGGCCATCCGGGCGCGCAGGTGCGTGACAACGCGCTTTCGAAAGCGCGCTTCGAATTCCGCTGGGAGGACCAGTTCAACCTCGGTCTCGATCCGGACAAGGCGCGCGAATTCCACGACGAAACGCTGCCGAAGGATTCGGCCAAGGTCGCGCATTTCTGTTCGATGTGCGGGCCGCACTTCTGCTCGATGAAAATCACGCAGGACGTGCGCGAGTTCGCCGCGCAACAAGGCGTCACCGACGACGAAGCGCTGAAGAAAGGTATGGAAGTGAAGTCGATCGAGTTCATGAAGAAAGGCGCCGAGATTTATCAGCGGCAGTAAGGTTCGGACGCGGATGCACCGTTAGCGCTGCGCGGTTCCATCCGCCATCCGGTCCGCCAGACCTCTGCATTGCAGTATCGAAGCCCGCCACCAGCGGGCTTTTGCGTTTCCAGCGGCCGGGCACGCCGCGTGCTGAATGAAGGGAAACATTTGATTACGAAACCGTCAGTTCGTTGACAGGTGCACACATCCGGACACGGGCTGCGGCGATAACATCAAATGGAAGAACGGTGACTACTTCCAATCACAAGTACCGGAGTCAGCATCATGAAATCGATTCGTCAAATCAGTACGCTCGCGGCCATCGTGGCAGCGGTGGTCAGTCTTTCCGCGTGTGAAGGCATGAGCCGGCAGGGCCGTGATACGGCCATCGGCGCAGGCCTGGGCGGCGCGGCGGGCGCGGCGGTCGGCGGCAATGCGCTGTCGACGATCGGCGGTGCGGCGGCGGGCGGAGTCATCGGGCATGAGGTGGGCAAGTAACCGGACGCCCGGTCTTCGCGCTATCCATGACACAAAGGTGAGTCCGGCGATGCGCGGCTCACAGAGAGCCGGACGCGCTGCTTCCCGGGCGGGCGAGATGTCTCCGATGCCCGTTTTCAAGTGACGCTGCAATAAGGTGAAATAAGCCGTTACGGATTTGCAATCCGGTTGGCGCGGGAGCAGCGTAAGCTGATGCCCTGTCGCCCCAACGGCGGCGTTCGATTCAACCAGGAGCGCGTCATGAAGTCCCGCCTCATCAACACGGTGTGTGCGATCGGCCGGCGGTTGCCGCGGCCCTTTTCCGGTGATTCCTCGCCACGTCTTTCCAACACGGGTATTGCGCTTGGAGGTGTGGTCTGTGTTCTCACGCTCTCCGGTTGCTATTACCCATACGGCTACTACCCGGCCGGCTACTACCCGCCGTACTACGCCACGGTGCCGGCCACTGCTACTCAGCAACAAGTGCCCGTCGGGCAAGTCGACTCATCCGCAGGTCAACAGCAGCAGCAACAGGCGCAGGCGCAAGCGGCTCAGCAAAGCTCGCCGCCCACTTACGCGGTCGCCGCCCCGCCGGTTTATGTTGCGCCCGCTTATCCCGTCTACTATCCGCCACCGGTCTATCCGGCCTATTACGGCTATCCGGGCTGGTACGCGCCGTCGGTCTCGATCGGTTTCGGGTTTGGCGGTTACTGGGGAGGCGGTCATGGTTATGGGGGTGGATGGGGCGGTCACGGACATGGGCACTGACAGCCGCCTTACGATTCACCCTCGCCCGACGTTTCGCCCGATGCGCACCCCGCATGGACCCGCGCATCGCTCGTCGCATCGCTCGTCGTGTCGCTCGTCGTCTCGCGCACCGTGCGGCCCCGCGCGGGCGCAAGACGCGCTCCCAGCCCCTGTCTGCTTCGCCCGTAGTTTCCCTTCTTGACGCAGCCCGACGGGGTTCTATGCTTCGGTAAGCCGCACACAGTATCTGCTTAAAAAGGCGCCCCGGCCCGTCCCGCACGTGCTGCCGTCGGCACCCATCCGTCATGCCAGAGCGACGCGCCCCTTCAGGCGGAGTGGCGCGTCGAGTTCGAACAACAACGAAGGAGACGTGATGTTCCACCAGCTACTCACTCCTGTCGGCAATTCGCTATTGCCCTCGTTCCTCGTCGCGGCCCTGCCGATCATCGTCGTGCTGCTTCTGCTTGGCTGGGCGCGCCGGCCGGCGTGGCAGGCTTCGCTCGCGGGGTTGATCGTCGGCCTGATCGTGGCGGTCTTTGTCTGGCAGTTTCCGGTGGGACTCGCGGTCAATTCGGTGGTCGCCGGCGCCGTGTTCGCCTGCTGGCCGGTCATGTGGATCGTGTTCACGGCGATCCTGCTTTACAACATCTCGCAGCGCTCGGGCCGCTTTGCGGCCTTTCGCATGTGGATGATCGACAACCTGCCGAACGACCGGCGCGTCGTGCTGGTGGTGATCGGGTTTTCGTTCGGCGCGCTGCTCGAAGGGATTTCCGGCTTCGGCACGCCGGTCGCCATTACCAGTTCGTTGCTGATTCTGCTCGGCTTTCCCACGCTCGAAGCGCTCACCTTCACGCTGATCTTCAATACCGCGCCGGTCGCCTTCGGCGCGCTCGGCGTGCCGATCACCGTGCTCGGCGCGGTCACGCACCTGCCGGCCGATTCGCTCGCCAAAATGGTCGGCCGCCAGTTGCCGTTCTTCGCCTTCCTGCTGCCCTTCTATGTCATCAGCGTCTATGCGGGCTTTCGCAACATGCTGAAGGTGTGGCCGGTGCTGCTGGTATCCGGCGCGAGCTTCGCGCTGACGCAGTTCGTCGCCTCGAACTTCGTGAACTACAGCCTGACCGACGTCCTGTCGTCGATGGTCTCGCTCATTCTGACGATTGCCTTCCTGCGCGTCTGGCGACCCGCAGCGGATCCGAAATTCGCGGTCAACATCGACCGGGTCGGCGAGGTGCGCGGCAAGATCGGCGGCGGCCAGGGCTGGTATCCGTGGATCATCGTGTCGGTCGTGGTGATCGTCTGGACCGTGGCGAAGATCTTCCTGATCGGCGACATCAAGGTGCCGTGGCCCGGCCTCGACAAGGCCGTGTTCATCACGCTGTACAACACGACGTATGGCGCGGTGTGGGACTTCCAGCCGCTCGCGACCGGCACTGCCATTCTGGTCGCCGCGCTGATCACCGCGTTCGTCGTCAAGCTGAGCCCGCGCGAGTTCGGCGCGGCCATCGCCGACACGTGGGTGCAGACGCGCATCGCCATCCTGACAGTGGCGACCATCGTCGGGCTCGCGTATCTGATGAATTACTCGGGCCTCACGTACACGCTCGGGCTGGGCGTTGCCTCGGTCGGACCGTTCTTCCCGCTGGTGTCGGCGTTCCTCGGCTGGGTCGCGGTGTTCCTGTCCGGCAGCGATACGTCCGGCAACGCGCTGTTCGGCAACCTGCAGGTGGTGGCGGCCAACCAGTTGAATCTCAACCCGATCCTGATGGCGGCGACGAACTCGTCGGGCGGCGTGATGGGCAAGATGATCTCGCCGCAAAACATCTCGACCGGCGTGGCGACCACCGAACTCAAAGGCAAGGAGGGCGTGGTGTTCGCCAAAACGTTCAAGCATTCAATGCTGCTGACGGTACTGCTCGGCGTGCTGGTCTGGGTGCAGCAGAATTTCCTGCAGTGGATGATTCCGCACTGAGCGGAGCGCATTGAGGCGGGTACGGGCGCGGCGGTGGTGCGGGCCGCCCCCGCCCCCTTCCTTCGCTCATGCATTTCAAGTCCGCCGTCTAAATGGTCGCCGCAAAATAATTCGCGGACTTCAAGCGGATACCCGCTCACGCTTGCGTGCTCCGTTCCACCACATTGCCCTGGTCGTAATTTTTCTCACATCAGCGTGAGAATTGCTCGTTTTGCGCGTGCCACTGCGGCCTTTACGATCACCACTATCAGACGCCTTTCATCTCCCGGATCTTGCCGTTTCATTCCAGCCTGAAACGTTTCGCGCGATAGCGCTGTTACGATGCGCGGGCGTCTCGACTCAACCGCGCGCGGCGCCACCCTCATGAATGCCAAGAACCTGCTGCAGTTGCTGATCCTCGCCGCCCTGTGGGGCGCCTCGTTCCTGTTTATCCGCGTCGGCGTAACCGACTTCGGCGTCGCACCGTTGATGGCGCTGCGCGTCGGCATCGGCGCGGCCTTTCTCGCCGTCGTGCTGATCGCGCGACGCCCGCTGCGCCAATCCGCGGCCATCCTGCGCACGCGAGCCTTCCCGCTGCTGGTGGTCGGCATCCTGAATTCGGCGGCGCCCTTCTGCCTGTTCGCCTATGCCGAGCTGACGCTGTCGGCGGGAGTGACCTCCGTGATCAATGCGAGCACGCCGCTGTGGGGCGCGCTGGTGGGCTTTGTCTGGCTGCGCGACCGGCTGAGCGCGCTACGCACGCTCGGGCTGGTGATTGGCTTTCTCGGCGTATTGATGCTGGTGTGGGATCAGATCGCCGCGCCGAACGGTACGCCCGCCACGCCGCTCACGACTGCGCTCGCGGCCGCCGCCGCGCTCGGCGCCACGCTGCTGTACGGCGTCGCCGCCAATTACACCAAGCGCCATCTGACGGGCGTCGACGCGCTGACCGTCGCTACGGGCACCATGACCGGCGCCACGCTCGTGCTGCTGCCGCTCGCCGTGATCTACTGGCCGGCGGCGCCGGTCTCGCTGCACGCATGGGGCGCGGTGATCGCGCTCGGCGTCGCGTGTACCGGCGTGGCATATATGCTGTTCTTCCATCTGATCGCGGTGGCCGGACCGGCGCGCGCCATTACCGTGACCTTCGTCATTCCGATCTTCGGCATTCTGTGGGGCGCGCTGTTTCTCGGCGAGAGCGTGTCGCCCGGCATGCTGGAAGGTTGCGGCGTAATCCTGGTCGGCACCGCGCTGGCCACCGGCGTCATCAAACGCCTGCCGTGGATCGGCACGCGCCGCGCGGATACCTGAAAACCGCTTCGTTCGCGCGACGCTTCCCGGCGTCGCCGATACTGCCGTTCTTCCCGCCGTCCCCAAGCCGCAGCAACTCCCAGGCACAAAAAAATAGCCCGCACTCCACAGGAGTGCGGGCGAAACCGTCGCCCTACGAGGATAGGCGACGGGGCCACCGAGGCCGCGCGCTACACGCGCGGGCCGTCATCGGGCTAAGCAGCGGTTCGTTGGCCGATGCTGGATGCTGGATGCTGGAGTCGTTGACCGGATCGCTGGATTGACGGCTCGCCGCAAACCCACGTGCGGCAAGCCGGCCCGGCTCCACGAACTTACAAAAGCAGCTTGTGTGCCAGTTTGTCAAACGACGGGAGCCATCAAGGGCAAACAGTTGATTCTTATTGGATTTTCTTACAGGAGAAAAAGATGGCGGCGGCCGGAAGGAAGGCTTTGAAAGTTACGTCACCGGGGTAACGTCACGTTACATGCGGCTGCACGAGGCGGCCGCATGCACGGTTGCCGTCGCGGAATACGGCAAGCGGTTCAGGACGGCGGCAAGGACGGTTCAAGGCGTCGGCCACTTCGTTCGACGCGCCGCCGTGTGCCGCATCCGCAAGCCGGTTGGCCGCCGCGCCTCGCGCGGGCTCAAGGCTGCGCCGCACACCAGCGCCAGGACGAGCAAGCTCGCGGCCCACATCCAGTAAGGAATCACGTCGAACATGGCCAACTCCCATTGAATGCCGGTTCGTACCGGTATTCTGCAAGCCAAGCAAAACACATGCGCACGCGGGCGATCTCTGTCCGGGCCGCGCGCTGCTTCATATCCGGCGATAGACATCCGGGCATAAAAAAACCCGCCCGGGAGTCAATCCCGGGCGGGTTCAGACATTCAGACGGTGCTCGAACCTGCTGCGCCTTAGTGCAACTGGTCAACCATCAGACTCATGATCTGCTTGGCCTGCGGGCTTTCGTCGATCGCGCCCTGGTCGTTGACCACGGCCACGCGCGTCTGGTCAGGCGTCACCGCGCGCACGTTCACGAGATACTGCTTGGCCACTTTCTCCTTCTTGCCGTGAAACACCTGGCTCCAGAAGCCCTGTTCCGCCGACGTCATATCCTTCGGATCGACGTAGCGCACGAAGTACAGGCCACGGGTCAGATCGCGGTCGTCGACGGTGAAATTGCTGCGGTCGAGCGCGAGGCCCACGCGCAACCAGGCGCGGTCATATGGCTCGCCGAGCGTGAGCTCCGTGGAGGAGAGCTGCGCCGATGTATTGTTCGCCGAATCCGCGTCCGGCGTGGGCTGCTGCGCGGACAACGCGACGTTTCGCGCCGCCGTGGCCGCAGCCGCCGACTTTGCGCCCGCCGTGGCCGCGTTAGGCGCCGTTTGCGCACCGGCCGGCGAGAGCTCGGCGCTTTGCGTGTCGCCCGGCTTGGTGCGCGAATCGGCCAGTGCCAGCGCTGCTTGCAGCCGCTTCAGATATTCCTGTTCGAGGCCCGGGTCGTTCGGCTTCGGCACCCAGGTGCTCGAATCGTTGTTCGTGCCGCTGAGCGCTTCACGCATGCCCTTCTGGCTGATGAACACATAGGTGCCGCCATTCGGCGCCGCTTCGAGACGCGTGCGGTACTTGTTGCGCTCCGAGGTCACATAGCTGTTGCCCATCGCCTTGGACAGCGTGTTGCGGATCAGGCCGTCGTTGATCTGAGCGTGCGTTTCGTTCCAGTCGGTTTCCATCACGCCCTTGTCGCGCTGGTCGACCACCAGCAGGAAACCCTGCTCCTGCCAGAAACGGCGAATCTGCGCCCATGCCTGATCTGGCGCCTTGTTGTCGATGACCAGCCAGCTTTCGGTGCCGTCGCGCTGGATATGCATGCCGGCGACCTGCGGCACCACCACCACGGAGTTGGCCGACGGCGCCTGCGCCTGGACCTGCTGGAGCGTGGACAACGAGGTTTCGCCGCCCTGCGGGGGCAACGAACGCTGATCGGCCGTCTCATCAATCATGTTCGGCGGTACGGCGAGTGACACCTGCTTCGATTTCGAGTCGCTCTTGTAGTCGATTTTGGTCGGCGACGACGTGCCGCAGCCGGCGACCAGACCGCCTGCCATCAGCATTACTGCAAACCGCTTGGTAAGACGAAGATCAGTCATGTTCGGGGAATCCTTCCGCTACGCCACGGCAAGTTTCCGTGGATCAACCCAACATTTTACCGATCCCGGCGACCCGTGTGCAAAAACCCGGGTTTGCGTGCGAATTAAGCAGCGTGAGCCGCTGGGAAATGGCACCCGATCTACTCACGCCAGGGATCTGGAACCGCCCTCGCGGCGCGCAGCTTCCCAGGGTTTCAGGCGACTGGTTTTCGCGCCTGAAACCGGCTTGCCGCGCGGCAGATTTAACAATTACCCACATTTCCCAAGCGCCTGTCAGATACACCCTACTTACTCGACAGTGTATTGATTCAACGGCCTTTTCCGGGCCTCTCGCACGGCTAATTTTGAGATCTCGAAATAGTCGAATACCGCTTCTGGTAACGGTCAGAAAACCTCAGTGATATCTTGAAATAGACATTTCAAGAAGCCTTCGAGGGCGCCAACCGAGAGACGACCATCATGCCAGTGCCCACCTTCTCCCCGACTCTCGCCGCCTGCGCAATGGCCATTGCCGTGTCGTGCGCCAGCGCCGATGCGCGCGCCCAATTGGGTGGCGCCATGCCGGATCAGGCGAGTTCGAACGCGACCGCGCCACGCAGCTTGCTGAACGGCGCGCTGCGCATGCGCACGCTGACCGACGCGGGCAACACGACCATCAACGAGTACGCCACGAACACCGGCCAGATCATCGCCTACACGTGGCAAGGGCCAACCATGCCCGACCTGCGCGCACTGCTCGGAACCTATGCCGGCTCGTATCGCGCGGGCGCCGAAGCAGCGACCGCCGACGGCAATCTGCATGTCTCGCGCGTGGCACGGCCGGACGTGGTCGTGGAATCCGGCGGGCCGATGCGCGGTTACGTGGGCCGCGCATGGCTGCCCGCGGCGCTGCCGGCCGGCGTCACGGCCGACGATTTCCAGTGACGCGCACAGCCTCGAGACTCCGCCTCCACCCCAGCTCACGACGCCATGAAATCCGCCCTTAGCCTTCCCGCCCTGCTCCTCGTCTGCGCCGCCTTTGCGGGGTGCGGCGGCGGTGGCGGCAGCACCCCGGCCGCCACGTCCCAGACCACTTCGGCCAGCAGCCCGGCCGCCGCGAGCGCGCCGCCGGCCGCCACGCCGCCCGCCGCGTCGAACGGCTCCGTACCGCAGTCGACTACGCCGAATATCCAGCCGATCATCGTCACCACCGCGCCAGGCTTGACGCGCAATATGCTGACGACGAGCGTCACCGTCTGCCAGCCCGGCACTGACAACTGCGCGACGATCGACAATGTCCAGGTCGACACCGGCTCGCACGGCTTGCGGATTCTCGCCTCCGCGCTGCCGGCGAGCCTCCCGCTCGCGGCAATCGCGTCGGGCGGCGGCATGGCGGGCGAGTGCGCGGTGTTCGGCGGCGGCTACACGTGGGGCGCGGTGCGCAGCGCGGACGTGCGCATGGCCGGCCAGCTGGCCGCGTCGATCCCGATCCAGACCATCGCCGACCCGGCGGTGCCCACCGTGCCCGCCGACTGCGCGGGCTCCGGCCGCGCCATGCAGACGGTGGCGGGCCTGCGCTCGAACGGCATTCTCGGCGTCGGCCTGTTCGCGGCCGACTGCGGCAGCGGCTGCGTCAATAGCGCGCTGCCGCGCTGGTACTACAGTTGCGACGCGAGCGGCGCCTGCCAGGCGAGCACGCAGGCGCTCGCGCAACAGGTGACCAATCCGGTCAGCCGCTTCGCGCTCGACAACAACGGCGTGGTGATCGACCTGCCGGCCATCGCCGACGCCGGCGCGGCGAGCGTATCGGGCTCGATGATCTTCGGCATCGGCACCCAGGCGAACAACACGCTCGGCGGCGCCAGCGTCCTCAAGGCGAATTCGGTGACGGGCTACGTCGTCACCACGAGCGGCGGCCAGACGTATTCGCAAAGCTATCTCGACAGCGGCTCGAACGGGCTCTTCTTCAGCAATAGCCAGTTGCCGCAGTGCGGCTTCTGGTACTGCCCGCCCTCGGTGCAGGCCGCGAGCGCCGCGATCACGGGCACGGACGGCGCGTCGAGCATGGTGTCGTTTGCGATCGGCAATTCGAGCGCGCTGTTCGCGTCGGCGAATAACGCGTTCAATAACCTTGCCGGCGTGGCCAGCAGCGGCTTCGGCTGGGGCCTGCCGTTCTTCTTCGGACGACGCGTCTATACGGCGATCGCCTCGCGCGAGACGTCGGCGGGACCAGGCCCTTACTACGCGTTCTGAGCGCGCGGCTTCTTTCGTCGCTGAAAATTCCCAAACTCGCCGAACGCACAGATTTGATATCCACCGACTGCGATAATTTCCGCTTTCCGGCTAACTGCCTTCCAGTTAGTTAGTCATGCAAATTCTGGAATTGTCGGCAGATGGAAGAACCCACTTTTTCGCTCGATCACTTCGAGCAGCTCGTTTATACGCAACAGCACGTCAAGGCTTCCATCCAGTTCATTGCCGCGCTCGCGCTTCTGCAGCAGAAGCGCGGCAAGCTGGACGGCTGCTTTCTTGCGTCGGGCATAGCCGATCTGCCGCCTGACGAGCAACGCCAACGCTTCTGCACACGCCTCGCGAGCGCGGCTTCGACCCTGTTCGCCGACCCGGCGTTCAAGCTGCCGCCCGAGTGCTTCAGGCTGTTGCTGACACTGCACGAATGGGTCGGCCTCGTCTTCTCCTCCACGGCATTCGGCAATGCGGACCATGTCGCCCGCAACCTGAATCCGCGCGGTCAGGAGAACGCCCAGTTTCTGCCGGGCGACAGCTTCGTCGAGAAACTCTGCGTTCTCTACTCCACGGAATCGGAACTCGAACTCGACTTCGCGGCGCTGTGGGCGTACAACAAATCCCTCGCCGCCTGTCTCGCGCTGGTATTGCTGGCGCCGGTCTTCAAGGGCTCGGCGAGTGCGCACATCAAGCGCGAGGCGCTGATGGAATGGCTTCCCGGCAAACTGCAGCAGATCGCCGACCTCGACGACCTGCCCACGGCCCTGCTGCACAACGCGTATATGTTTTGCAGCTATGCGGACACGCCGCGGCGGCACGAGATCAAACGCGACATCAATGCACTGGTGCGCCGCAAGCTGAACCAACTGGGGCTGACCGACCTTCCCGCGTCGCAGTTGTCGCCCGCAAAGAGCCGCAAGCAGCGTGGCAAAAAGCCGCTCATGCTGGTCGTGCTCGAATGGTTCGGCGGCGCCCATTCCATCTACCGCACGCACTCGCGCACGCTCGAAGCCGCGCGCGAGCATTTCGAGGTGGTGGCCTTCAGCTTCGGCTACGCTATCGACGACATCGGGCGCGCGGTGTTCGACCGCTTCATCGAACTGGAGGAACCGGAATACATCGGCGAATGTCTGAAAACAATTCGCGACTTTGCCGAGGCGGAACGTCCCGACGTGCTCTATATGCCGAGTGTCGGCATGTTCGCGCTGACGGTGTTCATGTCGAACCTGCGCGTTGCGCCGCTGCAGATCGCCGGGCTCGGCCATCCGGCCACGACTCACTCCGACAAGATCGACTACGTCAGCGTCGAGGAAGATTACGTCGGCGACCCGGCCTGCTTCAGCGAACGTCTGCTGAAGCTGCCGAAAGACGGTCAGCCGTACCGGCCGTCGGTGGCGCTGCCGGATATCGTCGCGGAAGTGCCGCCGTCACGTGAAACGCTGGAGGTGGTCATCACGGCCAGCGCAATGAAGCTCAATCCCGGCTTTCTCGAAGCGTGCCGCGAGATCGGCACGCGCGCTGCAACGCCTGTGGAGTTTCACTTCATGAGCGGCGTACCTTACGGTTTACCGCTCGAGCGCATGCGCGAAGTCATCCGCCAGGCGTTGCCGCGCGCGGTCGTGCACGGCTTTCACGATTACGCGGATTATCTGGCGCGGGTCAATCGCTCCGACCTCTTTCTCAGCCCGTTTCCGTTCGGCAATACCAACGGTATCGTCGACGCGCTCACGCTGGGTTTGCCCGGCATCTGCAAGCGCGGGCCGGAAGTGTTCGAACGGATCGACGGCGCGCTGTTCGAGCGCGTGGGCATGCCGTCGTGGGCGACAGCGGAGAGCGTTGAGGACTACATCGCCGCCGCCGTGCGAATGATCGATGCGCACGCTGAGCGCACGGCCTTGCGGCTGCGTCTGATTGACACGCAGGCGGTGGAGCGCTGCTTTGAAGGGCGGCCGCAGGCGTTTGGTGAAAGCGTGTTGCGACTGGTGCGGGACAAGCAGCGCCAACGCGAGGAGGCGGTGGTTTGAAGGTTGCGGTGGTTTGAAGGTTGCGGTGGTTTGAAGGTTGCGGTGGTTTGAAGGTTGCGGTGGTTTGAAGGTTGCGGTGGTTTGAAGGTTGCGGTGGTTTGAAGGTCGTTGCGGCTTGCCTGCCCTCACGGCTTGCTTTGCCTCACGGCTTGCCATGCGCCGCAAGTTTCCTTGTGTCACCAATCACCACTCGACTTGCCATTGCCCGATGCGTTATTCCGTCGCGTTCGCGGCCGGGGTCACAAGATTCGCCGGTGCGAGCCAGTTGAATGCGCTCAGCGTCGGCCCGTGGAACGTGCACTCGGCGGCGGCTGGCGTGACGATCTTCTGCGGTTTGGCGGGCTTGAGCGAGAGTGCTTCGGTTGCCGAAGCGCCTGATGCCCCAGAAGCACCAACGGACACCGCCGAAGCCGGCAATGCCGCAGACGCCGCCTGTGCGCCCGAAGCGGTCAGCGGCGCTTTCGTCACTGAAGCCACAGACGCCACAGACGCAGGCACCCCCACATGCTCGATCGATCCCTCGACCACCACCCGCGAGCCGTTAATGCCTGAGCCCGCATGGGCGATCTTCAGCGTATCCGCCGACGTATCCGCCAGCTTGCTTCGCATCAACTGCTCGCACGCGTCCGTGTTCTTATAGACAGTCGTACAGCCCGCCAGCAAAGCAGCAGCCGTGACGCAGGCGATAAAGAGAATCCGAATCTTCATTGATGTTCCGTTTTTCAAGCCGTCGGCAATTGTAGCTTACGGGCCGCTTGACCTGCACCCGCTCAGCGCACCCGGTCGCGTGTCCATTCAATGCCGGAAGCAACGTACCGGCTGCATATGGCAACGGACATCTTCACGGCCTATCCACCGCGAGTAACACAGTGACTGCTTGACCGCAGCGGCTTGCACCGGCATCGTGTTGACCGGCCGCCGTCCTTCCAGCGCGCCGCCGGCTTCCCGGCCGTGCCTCGCGATCAACATCGCTTCGCCCTCTCAATCTTTCTCACTTTGTGCCGACCAGCTTTCCCGCATGTTCAGCCTTGCCCTGCTCGCTATCGCGGGTTACACCGCCACCAACATCGACAACCTGTTCGTGCTGCTCGCCTTCCTGGCGGAAGCGGGCGGCGAGCGGTGTCGCGTGATCGCCGGGCAGTGTGCCGGCTCGCTGACCTTGATCGTGGGGTCAATGCTGCTCGCCGCATTGCTGAAGCATCTGCCGGCGGGTTATGTCGGATTGCTCGGCATCCTGCCCATCGGCGTGGGACTCGCCAAAGCATGGGAGCGCTTTGGCCCCCGCAGCGCGCAACAGGAGGAAACGCGGCGGGCCGGCGGCGAGCCGCCCGCCGCACGCGCCTCATCCCGGTGGGTGGTGGCCTGCGTTGCCATCGCCAACGGTTCCGACAATCTCGCCGTCTATGTGCCGCTGTACGCAAGCCATTCACACAGCGAGGGTGCATTCATCTCGCTGGTCTTTATCGTGATGATCGGGCTCTGGTGCGCGGGCGCCGTATGGCTCGTCAAACATCCACTGCTCGGCGCGCCGATCCGGCGCTACGGCACGGCGCTGCTACCGCTGATCCTGGTGGTGATCGGCGTCTCGGTGATCGCGCAGAACGATACGCCGCGGATCATATTCGGGCTCTGAGTGACGACGAGCGGCACATCAGCAAGAGAATCGACGAAAAAAACGGCACGGTCCGTGCAAAGATGCGCAGCTGTCCAGCGCGCGATGTTGCATGACCGCCAGGCGCGCGACCGCTCAGTTCGCCGGCGTTTGCGGTTGCACGTAGGTACGTACGCCGGCGAGCGGTGAACCATAGCCGCCGGAATTCGCGTGGTTCGGCAAGCCGTTGACCAGTTGCGCGCGCGGATCGGTCGGATTCAGGTTCATTTCCCCTGCCTGCTGGTTGCCGTGCGTCGGATATTCGCTGCCTCGCGCTGCGTTCGGCATCAAACGCGTGCTGTTTTGCGGCGCATTCATGTCGTCCTGCGGACTCAGGCCTTGCGCTCCCGCCTGCGCGGCGATCGCGCACGCAGCCGCGCACAGTAACACCTGCCCTGCCCGCCACCTCCTCGATGTTCGTTTCATACCTGCCTCCAGCAAAATGAAATGAAAAGAAAAGAATCAGGTTGCGCTCGACACACGCCAGGCCCGCGCGCGACGGCAAACCCTGACCACCCCCTGACCACCATTTATACGCGCCATCTGACGCTTCGGATTCGCCCGGCGTGGCGCGACCTGCAGCAAACAGGAAAACTGGCTGCCCCGGTCATTTATTCCTCGCGTTCCCGGCTGCTGCGGCGCCACGCAGCAAATCGAGCAAGCGCCTATCCTTATGCCGATTGCCGATTTCCTTCCAGGCCGATCGAACCCGATAATGGACGCCATGAACCCTCGACCCAATCTCCAGACTCGCGCGTCGCGCACCGCGCTCGCCGCGTTGAGTGCGGCGCTGCTTCTCGCGGCCTGCGCCGGCCCGTCAGCCTCGACTTCCGCCTCTGCATCGGTCGATCCCGCGCTGCTCGACGCGGCCATTGCCGGACCGCAGCGCGGCGACAAGGCCCGCACGCGCGATATCTACCGTCATCCGAAAGAGACGCTGCAATTCTTCGAACTCGCGCCGTCACAAAGCGTGCTGGAGATCGAGCCGGGCGGCGGCTGGTATACGGAGATCCTCGCGCCGTATCTGCACGACCACGGCAAGCTCTTCGAGGCGCAGTACGACGGCCCGCAGGGCGGACCATCGGTGGAGGCACAGGCCGGCCGGGCTGCGTTCGCACGCAAGCTCGCGGCCACGCCCGCCGTCTACGGCAAGGTCGTGGTCGGCACGCTGCATGCGGGCCAGTTCAGCGGTTTTCCAGCCGATGCCAGCGTCGATGAGGTGCTGACCTTCCGCAATATCCACAACTGGATCAAGGACGGCCAGATCGACGCGAACCTGCGCGCCTTCTACGCAGCGCTCAAGCCGGGCGGCGCGCTCGGGGTCGAGGAACATCGCGCGGCGCCGGGCACCTCGCTGCAACAAACCATCGATACCGGCTACGTGACCGAAGACTACGTGATCGAACACGCGCGCGCGGCCGGCTTCGAGCTGGCCGGCAAGAGCGAGGTGAACAGCAACCCGCGTGACACGAAAAACTATCCCAACGGCGTCTGGTCGCTGCCGCCGACCTTCGAAGGCGGCGACGTCGACCGGGCGAAATACGCGGCGATCGGCGAATCGGACCGCATGACCTTGCGCTTCGTAAAACCGGCGCACTGATCGCGCACGGACGGGACGGCGCTTGACGCCGTCCCAATAATATGTTCCTATTGCGCACTATGTACCGCGCCCAGACCATCCTATCGCTACTACTAGCCCCCTCTACCGGGCTAGGTCTGCTGCTGCGCGCTTCTATCTGATACACCCGAAGCACCGCTCAATTCCCCAGTAACTGACCCAGCCCCGGTTTCCGACCGGCGGCCCAGTTATGTCTTTTCGTCGTCCGGTCGACTCCCAGCTATCTGGTCTCACCCAAGGACGATGAAAATGTTGAAGAACCCCGCTACCAAATATCGCTCGTTCAAGCCCATCGACTTGACGGATCGCCAGTGGCCGTCGCGCACCATCACGCAAGCGCCGATCTGGATGAGCACTGATCTGCGCGACGGCAATCAGTCGCTCTTCGAGCCGATGGATGCGCAGCGCAAGATGCGCATGTTCAAGACGCTGGTGCAGATCGGCTTCAAGGAAATCGAAGTCGCGTTTCCGTCCGCTTCGCAGACCGACTTCAATTTCGTGCGTGAGCTGATCGAAGGCGGCCATATCCCCGACGACGTCACGATCGAAGTCCTGACGCAAGCTCGCGACGATCTGATCGAGCGCACCTTTGAATCGTTGCGTGGCGTGCCGCGCGCCATCGTCCATCTGTACAACGCGACCGCGCCGGAATTCCGCAAGATCGTCTTCAATCTGGAGAAGAGCGGCGTGAAGGAACTCGCGCAAAACGCTGCGCGCACGATGAAGCGCATCGCCGCCACCATGCCGGAAACACAGTTCACGTTCCAGTACAGCCCGGAAGTGTTCAGCGGCACCGAAATCGAATTCGCCAAGGAAGTCTGCGACGCCGTGTTCGACATCTGGGAACCGACACCGGAGCACAAGGCGATCGTCAACCTGCCGGCCACCGTCGAAATGTCCACGCCGAACATCTACGCGGACCAGATCGAGTGGATGCACCGCAATCTCAAGCGCCGCGATTCGCTGGTCATCTCCGTGCATCCGCATAACGATCGCGGCACTGCCGTGGCCGCGGCCGAACTCGCCGTGATGGCCGGCGCGGATCGTATCGAAGGCTGTTTGTTCGGCAACGGCGAGCGCACCGGTAACGTCGATCTCGTTACGCTCGCATTGAACCTGTACACGCAGGGCGTCGATCCGGGCCTCGACTTCTCCAACATCAACGAAGTCGCGCGTACCACGGAAGAGTGCACGCAATTGCCGATCCATCCGCGTCATCCGTATGTCGGCGATCTGGTGTTCACCGCCTTTTCGGGTTCGCATCAGGATGCGATCAAGAAGGGCTTTGCGGTGCAGAAACCGGATGCAATGTGGGAAGTGCCCTATATGCCGATCGATCCGGCCGATCTGGGCCGCACCTACGATTCGGTGATTCGCGTGAACAGCCAGTCGGGCAAAGGCGGCATTGCCTATCTGCTCGAACAGGGCTACGGCGTGGTGTTGCCGCGCCGCCTGCAAGTGGATTTCAGCTCGGCCGTGCAGCGCTTCACCGACGATAGCGGCCAGGAAGTCACCTCCGCGCAGATCTGGGAATTGTTCCAGCAGGAATATGTGCAGAACGCCACGCCGATCCATTACGTCGGCCATAGCCTGTCCGAGCGCGACGGACGCGAGCACATCAAGCTCACGGTCGATATCGACGGCACGCGGCGTGTGCTGAACGGCGCTGGTAATGGTCCGCTCGACGCGTTGATGCACGCGATCGGCGTGCCGGTGCGCATTCAACATTATGAAGAGCGCGCGTTGACTCAAGGTGCCGATGCACGCGCGGTGGCGGTTGCCGAAATGGCCGGAGCCGATGTGGCCGGCAGCGCATTCGGCGTCGGTATCGATGCCAATCTGGTGACGGCTTCGATTCGCGCGGTGATCAGCGGTGTGAATCGCGCTTACGCACGAGTCAATGCGCAAGCGAAGGAGCGCTTCTTCGAGGCCGCCATGAACGATGCTACGGAAAGCGTGGGCGTTTAAGGTTTGAGGAGCGTGGCTGCGATTTCGTAGCGCGAACGTTCAAAGGGGGCGTTGTTCAACGCCCCCTTTTCTTTTGACCCGCTGCCCCGCTGCGCTGCTGAATTGCTGAATTGCTGAATTGCGGCATAGCTACCGCCACTGCCTTACTGCTTCTCGGATCAGTTCGGTGCAGTCCACTCATCCGGCAGACTGTGCGTCAGCGTAGACACGAATCGCTCGGTTTCCGGCGCACGCGGCTGCATGAAGATCTGGCGCGACGGACCGGCCTCCACCACCACGCCGTTATTCAGAAACACCACGTCGCGCGCGATCGTCGCGGCAAGCCGCAGGTCGTGCGTGGCCATCAGCATGGTCATACCTTCGGTGGCGAGTTGCTTGAGCACCTCCACCACTTCCGCGGCGAGACCGGGATCGAGCGCCGAGGTCGGCTCGTCACATAGCAACACTTCCGGCGACGGCGCCAACGCCCGCGCAATCGCCACACGCTGCTGCTGACCGCCGGACAGCGTCGAAGGCCACGCATCCGCCTTCTGCGCGATGCCGACTTTCTCCAGCAATTCGTCGGCGCGAACCCGCGCCTTGTCCTTGTCCCACTTCAGCACGGTCAGCAAACCTTCCATCACGTTCTGCCGCACCGTGAGATGCGGAAAGAGCTGGAAGTTCTGAAACACCATGCCCGTGCGACGGCGAATCGTCAGTACCGTTTCGCGCGAGGGTTTGTGCTCGCGGCTGAATTCCAGCCGCTGGTCGCCGAGTTCGAGCGAACCGGACTCCGGAATCTCGAGCAGATTCACGCAACGCAGCAGCGTGCTTTTACCGCTGCCTGACGGACCGATCAATGCGGTGACATTGCCCGAGGCAAGTTGAAGATCGACCGAGTTCAGTACCCGTTGGCCGCCGAAGTACTTGTCGATTTTTTCCAGTCGGATCATCAGTTGCCTGCATGGAAAAGTGCGTGGCGGCCGAATTTGCGCTCGAGCCTGACCTGCGCCGACGACAACACCGAACTGAAGACCAGATAAACCAGGGCCGCCTCGGTGTACAGGATCAGCGGCTCGTAAGTCACCGACGCGATCCGCTGCGCCGCCTGAAACACTTCAGGCACGGTCAGCACCGCGGCGAGCGAGGTGTCTTTCACCAGCGCGATGAACGAATTCGACAAGGGCGGCAGCGCAACGCGCGCCGCTTGCGGCAGGATGGCGCGGCGCAAGGCCTGCTCGCGCGTCATACCCATCGAATACGCTGCTTCCCACTGCCCTTTCGGAATCGACTCGATCACGCCGCGTATCACTTCGGAGTTGTACGCGCCTACATTCAACGAAAAGCCGATGATCGCCGCCGTCAACGGATCGAGCACGATGCCCACGTTCGGCAATCCGTAGAAGATCACGAATAGTTGCACGAGCAACGGTGAGCCGCGAAACAGCCACACGTAGAAGCGCACGATCGCCACGGCCCACTTCGGTCCGAACAGACGCACCAGTGCGACGAGGAACGCGAGCGCCAGCCCGATCGCAAACGATATCAGCGTGAGCGGCACAGTGAACACGAGCCCCGCATACAGCAGGGGCCACAGCGACTGCGCCATCAGATGCAACCATGCCGGCATGATTCAGACTCGCGGAAAGGCGTTTACTGGGAGACGTCCTTGCCGAAATACTTCTGGGAAATCTTCGCGTAGGTGCCATCTTTCCTGATGCCGGCGAGCGCCTTGTTGATCGCCGCCTGCAATTCGGGGTTGCCCTTCCTGATCAGCACGGCGGACTTGTCGCTGCTGTCGGTCGAGGTGTCGAGCGCGGCGATCTTCACCTTTGCGTCCGGCTTGTGCTTCTTGAAGTCGAGGAACGACAGCGAGTCGTTGACGGTGGCATCCACACGGCCCGAGGTCAGCAGGTCGATCGACTCATTGAAGCCCTGCACGGGAATCACTTCCGCGCCGTGCGCGGCTGCGATCTTGCCGAAGTTGCTGGTCAGCGTGTTGGCCGACTTCTTGCCCTTCAGGTCGTCGAAATTCTTGATCGTGGTGTTGTTCGACTGCACGATCAACGCTGCATGCGAAGTGATGTACGGGTCGGAGAAATCGTATTTGACCTTGCGCGCGTCGGTAATGGCCACTTCGTTGATCACCGCGTCGTAACGGTTCACGTCGAGACCCGCGATCAGACCGTCCCATTTGCCTTCGACGAATTGCGGCTTGACGCCGAGACGCTGCGCAATTGCCGTGCCGATTTCCACGTCGAAGCCGGTCAGCTTGCCGGATTCGTCGTGATACGTGAATGGCGCATAGGTGCCTTCGGTGCCGATCCTGAACACGCCGGCGGATTTGATCTGCGCGAGTTCATCGGCGGCGAATGCGGAGCTCACGGCCACCGCCTGGAACAACGCGATCAGCAGAATGGAACGAATCGATTTCATCAGGCGGCTCCGTCAAATATGCCACGTCGGTGGCTTGGTCTTGTGTTGGACAGTCCCCGCCGGCGCTTGAGCCCGGCTGAGTGGGCGGACTGTAGCAAATGGCCTGGGTTTTTACAAAGGATCAGGTTTTCGATCCATATGCGCTCGCGTGCTAAGCGAACAGCCATGACCTCTGGTGTGACGTGGATTTCAACTCTACAGCAGATAGAACAGGCGCGGCATGCATCGCAACATGGAACGCATGTTGCGCGCCATCGGGGAAAACGCGAGAGGAGTGCTGCCGGAGCGAACGCCCGGCATGGAAAAACGGGTGGCGCCGCATTCGATGGCGGCGCCACCCGTGGGACTGCCAATAGCCTACCGCTCCACCGGCTGCGGCTCCTTGCGCTTGTTGGCGACCCGGATCGCGTCGAAGTAAGCGCCGTTGGGCGGGCGCTTCAGATAACGGCCCGCACCGCGCACCGCGCGCAACTCGCCGTCGGTCCAGGCGAGTGCGCCGCGCGTGAGCGTGTGCATCGCCACGCCTTGCACGGTCATGCCTTCGAACACGTTGAAGTCCACCTTCTGATGATGCGTCTTCACCGAGATCGTCTTGCTCGCGTTCGGATCCCACACCACCAGGTCGGCATCCGCACCGACCCGCACCGCCCCTTTACGCGGGTACAGGTTGAAAATCTGCGCGGCGTTCGTCGAGGTGATGCGCACGAACTCGTTAGGCGTGAGACGCCCGGAATTCACGCCGTGATGCCAGAGCACCGCCATCCGGTCTTCCACGCCGCCGCAGCCGTTCGGGATCTTCGTGAAATCCTCGCGGCCCATAGCCTTCTGCGACGCGCAGAAGACGCAGTGATCGGTCGCCGTGGTATGCAGCTGGCCGGCTTGCAAACCCCGCCACAACGCCTCGCGATGCTCGGCCGAGCGGAACGGCGGGCTCATCACGTGGGCCGCCGCGCGGGTCCAGTCGGGATCGCGATACACCGCTTCGTCGATTACCAGATGCCCCGGCAGCACCTCGCCGAATACGCGCAGACCTTCGCTCCGCGCGCGCGCGATTGCATCGACCGCGTCTTTTGCGGACACGTGCACGATATACACCGGCACGCCCAGCACCTGCGCGATCCGGATCGCGCGGTTGGCCGCTTCGCCCTCCACTTCGGGCGGCCGCGACAACGGATGCGCTTCCGGACCGGTAAAGCCTTTCGCCAGCAATTGACGCTGCAACTGGAACACCAGTTCACCGTTTTCCGCATGCACGGTGGGCAGCGCGCCGAGTTCGAGCGAACGGGAGAAGCTGTTCACCAGCACTTCGTCGTCGGCCATGATCGCGTTTTTATAGGCCATGAAGTGCTTGAAACTCGACACGCCGTGTTCGTGCACCAGCGTGCCCATGTCGCGATAGACCGAGTCGTCCCACCATGTCACGGCGACATGAAAGCCGTAGTCCGAAGATGCTTTCTCGGCCCAGCCGCGCCATTCCTTGAAGGCCTCCATTAGCGGCTGCTTCGGGCTCGGAATCACGAAGTCGATGATGCTCGTGGTGCCGCCCGACAAACCCGCCGCTGTGCCGGTGTAGAAATCGTCGCTCGCCGTGGTGCCCATGAACGGCAATTCCATGTGCGTGTGCGGGTCGATACCGCCGGGCATCACATACTGCCCGCCCGCGTCGACGATCGTGGCGCCGGCCGGCGCCTGCAGATCCTCGCCGATCTGCAGGATCGTGCCGCCGTCCTGCGGGTCCGCGCACAACACGTCCGCACGATACGTGTTCTCCGCGTCGATAATCGTGCCGCCACGAATCAGGGTCGTCATGTTGCCGCCTCCTTATGAACTGCTGGTTTCGTTGCTGCGTACTTCGTTCCTGTTCATGCACTCGCCACGCGCGCACTGGGCCCCTTGCTCAGCTTCATCCACGCGCTATATACGATCGACGCCAACGCGAGTCCGACAAACCAGGCATACGTATAGAGCGTATTGAAGATCGCCGGCACGTTGGGAAACGACGCCGGAAACGCGGTGTGCAGGAAGCCCGGCAAGTTCGGCAGCACGCCGATCACGAGCGCGACCACCGCGCCGATATTCCAGCCGCCGGTGTAGCTGTACTCGCCCTGTTCGTCGAACAGTTCACGCGTGTCCAGGCGCGTGCCGCGAATCAGGAAATAGTCGACCATCAGAATCCCCGCCACCGGACCGAGCAAGGCCGAATAGCCGACCAGCCATGTAAAGATATAACCCTGCGTGGTAGCGAGAATCTTCCACGGCATCATCACGATTGCGATGGTCGCGGTAATCATGCCGCCCACGCGATACGAAATACCTTTGGGCCACAGGCTCGAAAAATCATAGGCCGGACCGACGAGATTTGCCGCGAGATTGCAGCACATGGTGTCGAGCGTCAGGATGATCAGCGCGACGCCCACGCCAATGCCGGTCATGCGGCTCGTCAGGTCGATCGGATCCCAGATCGCCTTGCCGTAAATCACCACGGTAGCCGACGTGACGACCACCGAAATCACCGAGAGCAATGCCATCGGCACCGGCAAGCCGACTGACTGGCCGATGATCTGATCGCGCTGCGTTCTGGCAAAACGCGTGAAGTCGGGAATATTCAATGCGAGCGTGGCCCAGAAACCGACCATTGCCGTGAGGCCGGGCCAGAAGGTGATCCAGAACATGCCCTCTTTCTTGCCGCCCGGCACGAATTGCGACGGCGCCGACAGCATCGAGCCCAAACCGCCCGCTTTCGATGTCGCCCACCACACGAGCGCAATGCACATCACGATCTTGATCGGCGCGGACCAGCTTTCGAGCCAGCGGATCGAATCGGTGCCATGCACGATGAAGTAGATCTGCAGCGCCCAGAACACGAGAAAACAGGCCAGTTGCGCAAGCGAGATGTCGAGGAACGGCAAAGCCGCGCCGTGCAGCGCGTTGCCGGTGAGAATGTTCAGCAGCGTATAGATCGCGCTGCCGCCGAGCCACGTCTGAATCCCGTACCAGCCACAGGCGACGATCGCGCGCAGCATCGCCGGCAATTTGGCGCCCTGCGTGCCGAACGAGGAGCGCACCAGCACCGCGTACGGAATGCCGTGCTTCGCGCCCGCATGGCCAATCAGCAGCATCGGCGCCAGCACGATCAGGTTGCCGAGCAGCACGGTCATCACGGCTTGCCACGGCGACATGCCCTCTTCCGTCAAACCGGCGGCGAGCATGTAGGACGCGATGTTCATCACCATCCCTACCCAGAGCGCCGCGAAGTGATACCACTTCCATGTGCGCTGCGCGATACCGGTCGGCGCCAGGTCGTCGTTGTAAAGACTGCTGCCCTGCACGCCGGCTGCGAACTGCGGGTCGGCGGGTTGCGCTGTCTGCTTCATCTAGGGATCTCCACTCGATCGTTGAGGCCCGCGCGGCTCTAATGGCGCGTCGGGCCCTGGGGAATGACAGGTTCAGTACTAGCGCTGCGTGTCCTGCAACCACGTCGTGTTTCAGGCGGCTTTCGCCGCGTGGGCATGCGCGGGCTCGGCGGTTTCAGCCGCGTCCGCCGTTGCGCCTTGTCCGGCACCCACTCGCGCCGGGTTGTTCGGATGCGTGGTCCAGTTCGCGTACTCGCCGTTGTCCACGCGTTCCATCGTGATGCACTGCTCGACCGGACACACGTGCATGCACAGATTGCAGCCGACACATTCGGAGTCCATCACTTCAAAATGCCGGACGCCATCTTTTTCTTTCATGATCGCCTGGTGAGCCGTGTCTTCGCAGGCGATATGGCACAGGCCACACTGAATGCACTTGTCCTGATCGATGCGCGCCTTGATGTCGTATTTGAGGTTCAGGTATTTCCAGTCGGTGACATTCGGCACGGCGCGGCCGCAAATGTCGTCGAGCGTTGCGTAACCTTTTTCGTCCATCCAGTTGGAGAGGCCGTCGGCGAGATCGGAAACGATACGGAATCCGTAGTGCATCGCCGCCGTGCAGACCTGCACGCTGCCCGCGCCAAGCACCATGAATTCGGCGGCGTCGCGCCATGAGGAGATTCCGCCGATACCGGAAATCGGCAGGTTCGGCGTTTCTACGTCGCGCGCGATTTCCGCCACCATGTTCAGCGCGATCGGCTTCACGGCCGGGCCGCAGTAGCCGCCGTGCGTGCCTTTGCCGTCGACCATCGGCAACGGCGACATTGCATCGAGATCGACGGCCACGATCGAGTTGATCGTGTTGATCAGCGACACGCCGTCCGCGCCGCCTTTATAGGCCGCGCGCGAACCCAGACGAATGTCGCTGATGTTCGGCGTCAGTTTGACGAGGCACGGCAGTTTCGTGCCCTCCTTGACCCAGCGCGTGACCATCTCCACGTACTCGGGCACCTGGCCCACCGCCGCACCCATGCCGCGTTCGCTCATGCCATGCGGGCAGCCGAAATTCAGTTCGACCGCATCCGCGCCGGTGTCCTCGACGAGCGGCAGAATCCATTTCCAGTCGCGTTCGTTGCACGGCACCATCAGCGAGACGATCATCGCGCGATCGGGCCAATCGCGTTTGACTTGCGCGATTTCCTTCAGATTGACGTCGAGCGGACGGTCGGTGATCAGTTCGATGTTGTTCAGGCCTGCGATACGCTGGCCGTTCCATTGCACCGCGCCGTAGCGCGAGCTAACGTTCACCACGTGCGGGTCGAGGCCAAGCGTCTTCCACACCACGCCGCCCCAGCCCGCCTCGAAGGCGCGGTTCACGTTATAGGCTTTGTCGGTCGGCGGCGCGGAGGCGAGCCAGAAGGGATTCGGCGAAGTGATGCCGGCAATCGTACAGCGCAGATCGGCCATGTTCGGCTCCTTGGGGACTGCTGTTTTTTGTCTGTTTTCGTTACGTGATTTGGCTCGATTCGCTTCAGGCGGCTTTCGCCGCCGTGCGGGCGAACTGCGCATCGATGGCGGCAGCGGCGACCTTGCCGTCCTGCACCGCCTGCACCGTGAGATCGATGCCGCCAGTGGCCGCGCAATCGCCGCCGGCCCATACGTTTGCCAGCGAGGTCTGGCCGTTCGCGTCGACTGCGATACGGCTGCCGTCCAAGGTCAGCAACTCGCGCCCGATGCCGACCGGCACCAGCGTTTGACCGATCGCCTTGAGCACCATGTCGGCTTCGACTACGAAGCGCTCCTCGCCGCCATCATTCGACGTACGTACGAATTCGACACCCGTGACCACGCCGCCGTCGCCAATCAACCGCATCGGCGTGGCATGCGTGATGAGCGTCACGCCGCTGGTCTGCGCGAAGTCGCGCTCGGCCCAGGTGGCGCTCATCGCCTCGACGCCGCGCCGGTACACCATCGTCACCGACGCCGCGCCGAGCTTGCGGCTTTGCACGGCAGCATCCACCGCCGTATTGCCGCCGCCGATCACGACGACGCGCCGGCCCACCGGCACCGTGCCGAGGTCGCTCGTGCTGCGCACCTGTTCGATGAAGTCCACCGCGTTCATCACACCGCCAAGGTCTTCGCCTTCCATCGCGAGCGCCCGCACGCCGCCGAGGCCGATAGCGAGGAACACCGCGTCGTGCTGCTTGCGCAGCGTGTCGAGCTCGATATCGCGACCAAGCGCCACGCCATGTTTGATTTCGATACCGCCAACGGAGCACAGCCACGCCACTTCACGCTGCGCAAAATCATCGACGGTTTTGTAGGCGGCAATGCCGTATTCGTTCAGGCCGCCGGCTTTTTCGTGAGCGTCGTAGATCGTCACGTTATGGCCGGCGAGCGCAAGCCGATGCGCGCAGGAGAGTCCCGCCGGCCCCGCGCCGACCACCGCAACGTGCCGTCCGGTTTCGGCCGCGCGCTTGAACAGCACTTCGCCGCGCGCCATCGCCCAGTCCGTCGCATGACGTTGCAGCGCACCGATCGCCACTGGTTTCGCATCCTGATGGTTGCGCACGCAAGCGCCTTCACAAAGAATTTCCGTGGGGCAGACGCGTGCGCACATGCCGCCCATCGGGTTGGCCGACAGAATGTCCACGGCCGCGCCCTTCAGATTGCCGTTGCTGATCTTGCGGATGAAACTGGGAATGTCGATCTGCGTGGGGCACGCGTTCACGCACGGCGCGTCGTAACAGTAATGACAGCGGCTCGCCGCCGCGGCCGCGGCGCTCGCGTCGAGCAGCGGTGCGATGTCAGAGAACTCGCACGAGAGCTGCTCGGGCGACAGGCGCTGGGCCGCAATGTCGCCGGTTTGCTTGATGGCCATACTCGTTCCTTCTTCGATGTGAGGACGTAGCCGCTCCCGCCGGCCGCGCTTCGAGCGCAGCCGGGACGGCTTGTTTTATGGGCACTACGGTAAAGCGGGTGAAACGACCGCAACCGCCGGATCGCTACGACGTCGTCATGAAACCGGCTCGCACGCACGCTCCAGCATGGCGTGCAGCAGCACGTTGGCGCCCGCCTCGATCCACTCGAAGGTGGCGTCTTCGATCTCGTTGTGACTGATGCCGTCCACGCATGGCACGAACACCATCGAAGTCGGCGCGACCTGGGACAGATAACAGGCATCGTGACCCGCACCGGACACCATGTTGCGATGCGGATAACCGAAGCGTTCCGCGGCCGCGCGCACGGACTTAATGCAGGCTTCGTCGAACGCGACGGGCGCGTAATAAAAGATCTGCTCCAGCTCGGTTTCAAGACCAATACCGTTTGCGATATCCGCGACGCCCTGGCGTAATGCGCCATCCATTTTCGCGAGCACCGCATCGTCCGGATGGCGGAAATCGACGGTGAAAAACACGCGGCCCGGAATCACGTTGCGCGAGTTCGGATAGACCTGCATCATGCCGACGGTCGCGCAGCCGAACGGCGCGTTGTCCAGACCAATGCGATTGACCAGATCGACCACGCGCGCGGCGCCGAGCAAGGCATCGCGGCGGCGCGGCATGGGCGTCGGCCCCGCGTGCGCCTCCTGTCCCGTCAGCGTGATTTCGTACCAGCGCTGGCCTTGCGCGTCGGTCACCACGCCGATGGTTTTCTGTTCGGCTTCGAGAATCGGTCCCTGTTCGATATGCAATTCGAACGCCGCGTGCAGCGGACGCCCACCGCACGGCAGATCGCCCGCATAGCCGATACGCTTGAGTTCCTCGCCGATGGTCTTGCCATCCACGTCCTTGCGCGAAAGGCCGTAGTCGATCGTGAACACGCCGGCGAACACGCCCGAGGCCACCATTGCCGGCGCGAAGCGCGAGCCTTCCTCGTTGGTCCAGATCACCACTTCGACGGGATGCTCCGTCTCGATGCCGTGATCGTTCAGACTCCGAATCACTTCAAGACCGCCCAGCACACCGTAGATACCGTCAAAGCGGCCGCCGGTCGGCTGCGAGTCGGCGTGCGAACCGGTGACGACCGGCAGCGCGGCGGGATTGCGCCCGGCGCGGCGCATGAACACATTGCCCATCTGATCGACACTGACCGTGCAACCGGCTTGCTTCGCCCAACTGACTATCAGGTCGCGCCCTTCCTTGTCGAGGTCGGTCAGCGCGAGGCGGCAAACGCCGCCTTTGGGCGTTGCACCGATCTTTGCCATCGTCATCAGGCTGTCCCACAACCGCTTGCCGTCGACCTTGATCGACGTAGAGGGTTCGGCGTGTTTCAGCGCTTCGGATACCGCGTTCATTCGTCTCGCTCCTTTCGGTGGACCGACATAAAACTGGTGCATCGGCGGCGGGTTTTGGGGCGTAGCCGCACGGAGGCGGTGCACACGGGATGCCTTTGATCGCCTCTTATACAGAGGGCAAACCCTGGGGCATCGGCCGCTCTTCCAATCCTGTCCAGTTGGACAGGTTGTAGACGATTAAACTCGCCAAATCAACACCTTTCGTTCGGTGAGAAACATAGCGAGAAGCGTGCCATTGCATCGCAGCATGTGTTTGCCGCGGGTAGCGAATGCGCGTGTGGGTGCCGCGGCAAACGACTAGAATGAAGCGCGACGCGGCACACATGCCGCCGAAGGCGAACATGAGAGACGACGACGTGGCAGCCGACATCACGGAAAACGAAGAAACACGCGCACCTTTGCGGCGGCGCAAGGCACATATTCGCGAGTCGAATGAAGCGCATCTTCTGGCGTGCGCCGAGGCGGTTTTCGCCGAGCGCGGACTCGACGGCACCAGCACGGCAATGATCGCGGAGCGCGCAGGCTTGCCGAAAGCCAACCTGCATTACTACTTCCCGACAAAGCTCGCGCTATACCGGCGCGTGCTGGAGGATCTGTTCGAAGACTGGTATCGCGCGGCCGACACGTTCGAATGCAGCGACGATCCGGTCGAAGCGATCGGCGGCTACGTACGCGCGAAAATGGAATTATCGCGCCGCCGGCCGCTCGGCTCGAAGGTGTGGGCGAGCGAGATCATTCACGGCGCGGAGCACATGGAGGACATTCTCACGGAGCGCGTGAAGCCTTGGCTCGATAGCCGCGTGAAGGTGATCGACGACTGGATCGCGCGCGGGTTGCTTGCGCCGGTGAATGCGCAAACGCTGATGTACATGATCTGGGCGACGACTCAACATTACGCCGACTTCGACGCGCAGATTCGCGCGCTCAAAGGCAAGCGCGCGTTGACGCAGAAAGCGTTCGAGGCGACGACGGAGGAAGTCGTGCAGTTGGTGATTCGGGCGTGTGGGGCGGTCTCGCCGGAGAGGTCGGACCTGTTGGGGCAGAGCACCTGAGCGGCTTACCTAAGCGGCGCATCCAGGGGCAGAATTACGGCTTTAAACAGATGACTATCGAGAAAATCATGCAACGGAATCTGGTATCGAAGTCCGAGTTCAAAACCAGAGCGCTCGAGTTCTTTCGGCAAGTGGAATTTTCCGGCGAAAGCCTGATCGTGACGGACCACGGCAAACCCGTGCTTGAAGTGCGGCCCTACCGTCGAGCGGAACGGTGCCCGCTCGACGCGCTGCGCGGCACGGTTGTTAAATACGACAATCTCACCGCGTCTGCCGGTGAAGACGATTGTGAGGCGGCACGGTGAGTTCCGGTGTCAATAAGTCTCCAGATGCAGCCTCCCCTCCCGCTTGAGCCTCGCCCACAGCCCATCCCAATCCAGTTGATGCTGCTCGCCGATCTCCTTGAGCGCCTGTAGCACGCCATCTTCCATACCCTTCAACCCGCACACGTAAATATGCGTGTTATCGTCCCTGAGCATATGCGCCACGTCGACAGCGCGCTCGCGCATGGCATCCTGGACATAGCGCTTCGGTTGCCCCGGCGTACGCGAAAACGCCAGATTGGTATCGATAAAATCTTTCGGCAAATTCGTAAGCGGCCCAAAGTACGGCAACTCTTCTTTGGTCCGCGCGCCGAAGAACAGCATCAGCCTGCCCGTTGCGCCCTTCAAGCGGCGCCGGCGACGATACTCGGTCATCGCGCGCATCGGCGCTGAACCTGTACCCGTGCAGATCATCAGCAAATGCGAGTTCGGATGATTGGGCATCAGGAAGGTGCCGCCGAACGGGCCAATCACATTGACCACCTCGCCCTTCTTCAGATCGCACAGGTAGTTCGAACACACGCCATCGGTCGAATCGCCGTGCTGCTGCGATACTCGTTTGACCGTCAGCGAGATGTTGTTATACCCCGGCCGTTCGCCGTCGCGCGGGCTCGCGATCGAATACTGGCGTGCGTGATGCGCGCGGCCGTCGGCAGTCGAGCCGGGCGGCAGGATGCCGATCGACTGTCCTTCCAGCACCGGAAACGGCATCGAGCCGAAATCCAGCACGATATGATGAATGTCGCTGTCGGTCGAACCATCGGTCAGCCGGTAGTTGCCGACCACCGTCGCGGTAGTCGGCGCCTTGTGCGTGTAGAGATTCACATAGGGCTTCGCCGCGGACCACGGCGGCACGACCGAACCCCGCACGGTATCCACTTCGATGCCGCTTGCGTCCACCGGGGTATCGCCGGACGCGCCCGCGCCCGACAGCTCGTCCGCCGCGGCCACGGCCATCGTGTTCTGTTCCGGCAGCACGTCCCACGTGAACTGCTCGTCGATCGGGTAAGCGTCGGCTTTCAGCACCGTGCGCCAGTTGTCGATCGCCCCGGTCGGACACGGCGGCACGCACGCCATGCAGCCGTTGCAGATATCCGCCTTGACCACGTAGTTGTTGTCGTCGTGCGTGATCGCATCGACCGGGCAAGTCTCTTCGCACGTATTGCAGCGAATGCAGATTTCCGGATCGATCAGATGCTGCCTGAGAACTTCGATCGATACTGGGCCGTTCATGACTTCCTCCACCTGGATATGCAGCGCAAGCGTGCCCCGCGCCGCCCGCGCGCTCAGTTAAAGCGCACGTATTCGAAATCGACCGGCTGACGGTTCACACCCATTGCCGGCGGCGCGATCCAGTTGGCGAACTTGCCGGCTTCGGTGACTCGCCCCATCAACGACGCGACGTACGCGCGGTCTTCCGGTGTGGCGAGCCATTTCGCTTCGTTGGCGGCCCATTCGGTTTCGCTGACCACGCGGCCGTCGGGCGATACGCGCGTGCCGGCGAACGTGCCGATCTGACGATTGAACGCTTTATGCGGCACCGTCATGCGGAAATCGATGCCGGCCTTTTCGAGTACCTTGTTCCAGCGCGCCACGCCCGCCACCGAATCCTTGATGTAATCGTCGCGCAGCACTTCGTTCATCGCGTTGAGCATCGGCACTTCGCGCTCGACCAGCTTGCCGTCCTGCACGTCGAGCAGCTTGTAGCTCTGGCCGTTCAGTTGATGATCGTCCTCGCGCCTGTTTTCTTCATAGCGACCCTTCAGGCCCGAGCTATAGAAGGTGGCCGCGTTGGACGAATGATCGGCGCCGAACAGATCGATGGTGACCGAGTAGTGGAAGTTCAGATAGCGCTGAATGGTCGGCAGATCGATCACGCCGGCCGCGCGAATCTTCGTGACGTCGTCCGTGCCCAGTTCGTTCATCACCTTGGCGGTCCGCTGGATGACCCGCGAAACACCCGACTCGCCGACGAACATGTGATGAGCCTCTTCAGTGAGCATGAACTTCGTGGTGCGCGCGAGCGGATCGAAACCCGACTCGGCCAGCGCCGACAACTGGAATTTGCCGTCGCGATCCGTAAAGTACGTGAACATGAAAAACGCGAGCCAGTCCGGCGTTTTCTCATTGAACGCGCCGAGAATGCGCGGGTTGTCGTCGTCGCCCGAACGGCGGCCGAGCAATGCTTCGGCTTCCTCACGGCCGTCGCGGCCGAAGTAGCGATGCAGCAGATACACCATCGCCCACAGGTGGCGACCCTCTTCCACGTTCACCTGGAACAGGTTGCGCAAATCGTAGATGGAAGGCGCAGTCAGACCCAGGTGGCGCTGCTGCTCGACCGACGCCGGCTCCGTATCGCCTTGCGTCACGATAATGCGCCGCAAATTCGCGCGATGCTCGCCGGGCACGTCCTGCCAGGCCGCTTCGCCCTTATGTTCGCCGAAGTGAATCTTGCGGTCCTGCTCGCCGGGCGTCAGGAAAATGCCCCAGCGGTAATCCGGCATCTTCACATGATCGAAATGCGCCCAGCCGCCCGCGTCGACGCTCACTGCGGTGCGCAGATACACATCGTAGCCCTGCGAGCCTTCCGGGCCCATATCGCCCCACCAGGCCAGAAAATTCGGCTGCCATTGTTCGAGCGCGCGTTGCAGCGTGCGGTCGTCGGCGAGGTTGACGTTGTTCGGAATCTTTTCGCTGTAGTTGATCGTGGACATGGTCGGTTCCTGGTTCGGAAACTGCAGTGACGATGAGAGGCGCGTATCGGGCAAGTGGCGCTCCGGCTCGCGCTCGCTGCGTCGATGGCGTTGCAATGCGCATCAGGCGCGCATCAAATGTGAATCACACGCGCGAGACGTCGAATTGCGCCTTGCTGCCCTTGCCGTACACCTTGAGCGCGCCCTTCTCGCCCACTGCGTTCGGCCGGTTGAAGATCCAGTTCTGCCAGGCGGTGAGACGGCCGAAAATGCGCGTCTCCATCGTTTCCGGACCGTTGAAGCGCAGATTCGCTTCGAGTCCGGTCAGGGCATCCGGCGACATGGCCGCGCGCTCTTCGAGCGCAATGCGGATTTCGTCGGCCCAGTCGATGTCGTCGGGCGATGCCGTAACGAGGCCGAGGCGTTCGGCTTCGACCGGCTTGATCGCCTGACCGATCCGGGAGCGCACGGCATCGAGCGGCTCCGTTTCCTCATAGAAACGCCGCGCCAGACGCGATTGATGCGTGACCATCGGATAGAGTCCGAAGTTGACATCCGAAAGCGTGATGGCCGGCTCTTCGTCTTCATTGGCCGGCAGCGCCGCCATATAAGTGCGGTCGGCGGCGAACGCGAGTTCCGCGAAGGTGCCGGCAAAGCACGAGCCCGGCTCGATCAGCGCGAACAGCGAACGCGACGAGACGTCGATACGCGCCAGCGTGCGGCGCAACAGGCCAATCGTCTCGCGCACGAACCAGTGGTCTTTGTGTTGCATCAGCGAGGCGTCCGCGGCGAGCAGATTGCGGGCGTCGCCTTCGGTCCTGAAGACCCACGTGCCGACCGCAAGCTCGTTGGTGCGCATGGACAGGATCGCGTCGTCGAGCTCGCGGGCGAATTGCAACGGCCACCAGTTCGCGCCGGCAGCGACGATGGCGTCGATACTCATGGGCGGTTCGGTTTGCGGAGCCTTGGCCCTGAACGTTGCAATGCGCTTGGCACGATCGATCGTCACGTCGAGCGTTTTATAAGTGAGGCCGTCTTCGCGATCGGTGCGTTCGATCCGCGTGAGCGGCACGCCTTGTGCGTCCATGGGACGATCGCTCTGCGCGGCGAGTTCGAGCGCGCGCGCCTGGATCGCCTGGTCGAACTGGTTCGGCTTCACGACTTCGTCCACGAGGCGCCATGCCTTTGCGCGCTCGCCGCGCACGCCTTCCACCACCGTGCAGAAGATGTCGGCGCGATCGTGACGCACCTTGCGCTTGTCCGTGACGCGCGTCAGGCCGCCGGTGCCCGGCAATACGCCGAGCAACGGCACTTCCGGCAGCGATACCGACGACGAACGGTCATCCACCAGATAGATCTCGTCGCAGGCGAGCGCGAGTTCATAGCCGCCGCCTGCGCAAGCGCCGTTCACCGCCGCGAGAAACTTCAGCCCCGAATAGCGCGAGGAATCTTCCAGTCCGTTGCGAGTTTCGTTGGTGAACTTGCAGAAGTTGACCTTCCACGCATGGGTGGAAAGACCCAGCATGAAGATGTTGGCGCCCGAGCAGAACACGCGATCCTTCAGGCTCGTCAGCACCACGGTTTTGACTTCCGGATGCTCGAAGCGGATGCGCTGTATTGCGTCGTGCAGTTCGATATCGACGCCGAGGTCGTATGAATTCAGCTTCAGCTTGTAGCCGTCACGGATACCGCCGTCCTCGGCGATATCGATGCCGAGTGTCGCGACGGGACCGTTGAAGCTCAGCTTCCAATGCTTGTACTGCGAGGGATCGGTGCGGTAGTCGACCGGCTCGACGGCGGTTTCTGCTGTGGACATGGGGCGTCTCCTGACTGGACGATGCAAATTGTTTTTTGAACAATAGTGCATCGTCAAACCCATGTAAAGCACTTTAGTGCATGTTCGCTAGTAAACCCTGACACCGGAATACATGTCAGCTCACACGCGTTTCATCCGGCGATTCGGCGGCCAGCCTTGCGGCGAGGCGGTCGCGCAGTTGCAGGTAGGCGTCGGCCAGGGTTTTCTCGCTGGTGTCGAAGGTCATGTCGGCGCGGCCATACAGCTCGCTGCGTCCCGCCAGGATGCGCTTCAGGTCGTCCATCGCCTCCTTGTTGCCCGACATCGGCCGCAGATCGCCCTGCGCGACGACGCGGCGCATATGTTCCTCCGGCGCGGCCTGCAGCCACACCGTGTAGCAATGCGACAGCAGCGTATTGAACGTGCCCGACTCGGACACGAGGCCGCCCGGCGACGCAATCACCGCGTGCTCGTGCTCCTGAATCACGGCCTCGAGCGCCCGGTGCTCATAGCGCCGGTAAGCGGCCGCCCCGTACAGCGAGTGAATCTCCGACGGCGGGCAGCCGGCCAGTTGCTCGATCACGCGCGTGAGCTCGACGAACGGCACCTTGCGCTCCTGTGCCAGCATGCGCCCAAGCGTGGATTTACCGGCGCCGCGCAGGCCGATCAACGCAATCCGGTCCTTGCGATGCGGGTCGCGCGGCGCCTGCGCGAACATCTCGGCAAGCGCCACGCGGGCGCGCTGCAAAGCGGCCTGATCGCGTCCGTGCAGCAGTTCGCGGATCAGCAGCCATTCAGCGGAAGCAGTGGTTTCGTCACCGATCACCTCGGCCAGCGAACAGTTCAAAGTCGCCGCGATCTGCCGCAGCACCAGCACCGACGCATTGCCCACGCCCGATTCCAGATTCGCAAGATGCCGCTCCGACAAGCCGGTTTCCGTCGCCAGCGTCTTGCGGGTCATGCCGCGGCGCGCACGCAGCAGGCGCACGCGCTCGCCCATCGCCGTCAGAAAGGGATCGCGCTCCTCGCGTTCGCCGCCGCGCTCCGTGGCACGTTCCGCGCGGCCGGCATCCTCGTCGGCGGAATCGTCCAATGATGCGGGAGAGTAATTCTGGTTCATGTTTTGGCGCCCCTTAACTACGATACATGTACTATAGTGCTTGACACACACGTGGTGAACGGTTAATTTTCGCCAAATATTGATCCAATAACAAACGCTGTCGAGATGTTCCGGCGGCGTCACGGAGAGTGCGCGACGGCTCGCATGCATTAACGTGCGTGCGGTACCGAACGCGCCGACCTGGAGGCTCGCATGTCCCCACATGAATTCCAGCGCCTGATTGCGGGCGTCACGGAGCAACTCGCCGGCCGGCCGCTCGATGGCAAGCTGGCGGTCTGGCTGAACGACACGTATCCCGTCGACGGCGACACGTTCCGCGAGCTTGCCGCCGCGTGCAGGAGCGGCGTCGCCGATGGCTGGCTTTGTCAGCGCGAAGGCGGCGGCATTCGCTATGGCCGCGTCTTCAAGGCGCTACCCGATACCCATGGCTTTTCTGTCGACGTCGTCGATATGAAGAATATTGCCGGTCCGCACCACGTTCACCCCAATGGCGAGATCGATCTGATCATGCCGCTGACCGAAGGCGCCACCTTCGACCGCCACCCGGCCGGCTGGTGCGTGTACGGCCCCGGCTCCGCGCATCGTCCGACGGTATCGAACGGCGAGGCGCTGGTGCTATATCTGCTGCCGCAAGGCGCGATCGAATTCACTCCCGCCTGAGCGCCGCCATGAACGAACTGTTGAAGAACCATGTGGCCGGCCAGTGGATCGGGGGCGGCGGTGCAGGCATCACGCTCACCGATCCGGTAACGGGCGTTGCGCTCGTGCGCGTATCGAGCGAGGGCCTCGACCTCGCAAGCGCATTCGGCTTTGCCCGCGAAGACGGCGGCGCCGCATTGCGAGCGCTGACCTATGCGCAACGCGCCGCCCGCCTCGCCGATATCGTCAAGCTGCTGCAGGCGAAGCGCGACGACTACTACGCGATCGCCACCGCGAACTCAGGCACCACGCGCAACGACTCGGCGGTCGATATCGACGGCGGCATTTTCACGCTGTCCTACTACGCGAAACTCGGCGCGTCGCTCGGCGAGGTGCATGCACTGCGCGACGGCAGCGCCGAGTCGCTGAGCAAGGATCGATCGTTCAGCGTGCAGCATGTGCTGACGCCGACACGCGGCGTCGCGCTCTTTATCAACGCGTTCAATTTCCCGTCGTGGGGCTTGTGGGAAAAAGCCGCGCCTGCCCTGCTATCCGGCGTACCCGTTATCGTGAAGCCCGCCACAGCCACGGCCTGGCTCACCCAACGCATGGTCGCCGATGTGGTCGACGCAGGCATCCTGCCGCCCGGCGCGCTCTCCATCATTTGCGGTAGCTCGGCGGGCCTGCTCGATCAGATCCGATCGTCCGATGTGGTGTCGTTCACCGGCTCGGCCGAAACCGCCGCGACGCTGCGCGCGCATCCGGCTTTCGTGCAGCGTGGCGCACGCCTGAACGTCGAAGCGGACAGTCTGAACAGCGCGATTCTATGCGCCGACGCCACGCCCGACACACCCGCCTTCGACCTGTTCATCAAGGAAGTGGTGCGGGAAATGACGGTGAAATCCGGCCAGAAATGCACGGCGATCCGTCGTGCTTTCGTACCGGAGGCAGCACTCGAACCCGTACTCGAAGCACTCAAGGCGAAGCTCGCGAAAATCACCGTGGGCAATCCGCGCAACGACGCGGTGCGTATGGGTTCACTGGTGAGCCGCGAGCAATACGAAAACGTGCTGGCCGGTATCGCGGCGTTGCGTGAAGAAGCGGTGCTCGCCTACGACGGCTCTGCTGTGCCGCTCATCGACGCGGACGCAAACGTCGCGGCTTGCGTCGCGCCGCATCTGTTCGTGGTCAACGATCCGGATAGCGCGACGCTGCTGCACGACGTCGAAGTATTCGGACCAGTGGCGAGCGTGGCGCCCTATCGCGTCGCCACCGACGCCAACGCGTTTCCCGAAACGCACGCGGTCGCTCTCGCGCGACGCGGCCAGGGATCGCTCGTCGCATCGATCTATTCGAACGACGACGCGCATCTCGGCCGCCTCGCGCTGGAACTCGCGGATTCGCACGGTCGCGTGCATGCCATTTCGCCCTCGGTGCAGCACAGTCAAACCGGCCACGGCAACGTGATGCCGATGTCCCTGCACGGCGGCCCCGGCCGCGCGGGCGGCGGCGAAGAACTCGGCGGTTTGCGCGCGCTGGCTTTCTATCACCGGCGCTCGGCGATCCAGGCTGCGAGCGCGGCAATCGGGACGCTGACGCAAGCGACGCATTGGCCCGCGGCCTGACCGCGCACGAACCAGGCAATCAGGACCGGGCACGTCAATGAGCGTGCAAGCATCAAGCGGATCATGAGCACAGAACGGCCGGACCGCGCCCACCCGATGGAGGAGACATATGGAAGCTCTGCTGGAAAAGGCGGCGAACCCGCCCGCCGCGACGGTCGAAGCACCGCCCGCGCTATTCAACTTCGCGGCCTATCTGTTTCGCCTGAACGAATCGCGCGCCGGCAAGACCGCCTATATCGACGACACCGGGAGCACCACCTACGGCGAACTCGAAGAACGCGCGCGGCGTTTCGCCAGCGCGCTGCGTACGCTCGGCGTGCATCCCGAAGAGCGAATTCTGCTCGTGATGCTCGATACCGTCGCGCTGCCGGTTGCCTTTCTCGGCGCGCTTTATGCGGGGGTCGTGCCGGTCGTCGCGAATACGCTGCTCACACCGGCCGACTATGTGTACATGCTCACGCACAGTCACGCACGCGCCGTGATCGTCTCGGGTGCGCTAGTGCAGAACGTGACGCAGGCGCTGGAGTCCGCCGAACATGACGGCTGTCAGTTGATCGTCTCGCAGCCCCGCGAAGGCGAGCCGCTCCTCGCGCCTTTGTTCGAAGAACTGATCGTTGCCGCCGTGCCCGCCGCCAAAGCCGCCGCAACCGGTTGCGACGATATCGCTTTCTGGCTGTATTCGTCGGGTTCGACCGGCAAGCCGAAGGGCACCGTTCACACGCATGCGAATCTGTACTGGACCGTCGAACTGTATGCCAAGCCGATTCTCGGCATTGCCGAAAGCGACGTGGTGTTCTCCGCGGCCAAGCTATTCTTCGCGTACGGTCTCGGCAACGGATTGACGTTCCCCCTCTCGGTCGGTGCCACCGCGATCCTGATGGCCGAGCGCCCCACCGCCGACGCGATTTTCACGCGCCTCGTCAAACATCGGCCCACTGTGTTTTACGGCGTGCCCACGCTGTACGCGAACATGCTCGTGTCGCCCAACCTGCCCGCACGCGCCGATGTCGCGATACGCATCTGCACGTCGGCGGGAGAAGCGTTGCCGCGTGAGATCGGCGAGCGCTTCACCGCGCACTTCGGCTGCGAGATTCTCGACGGTATCGGCTCGACGGAAATGCTGCATATCTTCCTGTCCAATCGCGCGGGCGCGGTCGAATACGGCACCACGGGTCGACCGGTGCCCGGCTACGAAATCGAATTGCGCGACGAAGCCGGCCATGCGGTACCCGACGGCGAAGTCGGCGATCTGTATATCAAGGGACCAAGCGCCGCAGTGATGTACTGGAATAACCGCGAGAAGTCGCGCGCCACCTTTCTCGGCGAATGGATCCGCAGCGGCGACAAGTACTGCCGGCTGCCCAACGGCTGCTATGTCTATGCGGGCCGCAGCGACGACATGCTGAAAGTCAGCGGCCAGTATGTCTCGCCTGTCGAAGTGGAGATGGTGCTGGTGCAGCACGACGCGGTGCTCGAAGCGGCCGTGGTCGGCGTCGATCATGGCGGCCTCGTCAAGACTCGCGCGTTCGTTGTTTTGAAGCGTGAATTCGCGCCGTCTGAGATACTCGCTGACGGGTTGAAGGCTTTCGTGAAGGACCGGCTCGCGCCGCATAAATATCCGCGCGATATCGTGTTCGTCGACGATCTGCCGAAAACCGCCACCGGAAAAATTCAACGCTTCAAACTGCGCGAACAGTTATAAACAAGGTGATTTATGCAGAACCCTGCCATTGGCAACGTTGCCGACACGACCGCTAGCGACTTCGCTGAGTTGCCCGCTACCGCGTCGCATGGACCGTTGCGCATCGAGTATCGCTGGGTGAATGAAGCGGCGGGCAACGCGCCGATCGCCGTCTTCCTGCATGAAGGGCTCGGCTCGATCGCGATGTGGCGCGACTGGCCGCAAGCGCTGTGCGAACGGCTCGGCATGCGGGGGCTCGTCTATTCGCGGCCCGGCTACGGGCTTTCCACACCGCGTCCACATGACGTGAAGTGGCCGACTGATTTCATGACGACCCAGGCGCGCGATATCCTTCCCGCCTTGCTCGATGCACTCGGTATCGATATGCGCGAACGCCGGCGCATGTGGGTGATCGGCCATAGCGACGGCGGCTCGATTACGCTGCTGTACGCGGCGCTCCATCCCGAAGAACTGGCCGGCGCGGTGGCGATTGCGCCGCATGTTTTTGTCGAAGATATTTCGGTGGAAAGTATCGCGCAGACCCGACAACTGTACGAAACCACCGACCTGCGCAACAAACTCAGCCGCTATCACGCCGATGTCGATTCCGCGTTCTATGGCTGGAACGACATCTGGTTGAATCCCGCATTCAGGCAATGGTCGATTGCCGGAGAGTTGGCGTCTATCCGCAAGCCGTTGCTCGCCGTGCAAGGTCATGACGACAATTACGGCACGATGGCTCAGATCGATACGATCGCGGTGCACGTGTCGCATGCGCAACTGGTCAAGCTGGACGCTTGCGGGCACTCGCCGCATCGCGACGCGCCGCGGCCTTTGAACGAAGCCATCGCGGCGTTCGTTTTGAAAGACGGCGTAGCTTAGGTATCGAGCACGGTAGCGCGGGGTATCTTCACGACGCCCCGCGCTACCGCGTGGAAACTACGCTCAGATCACCGTCGAAAGACCCAGCGTCAACAGCAACGCCGTTACCGAAATGATCGTTTCGCAAACCGTCCACGTCTTGAAGGTTTGCGGCACCGTCATGCCGAAGTACTCCTTCACCAGCCAGAAGCCGCCGTCGTTCACGTGCGAGAGAATCAGCGAGCCCGCGCCGGCCGCCAGCACCAGCGAGATACCCGCGGTCGGCGTGGGCTTGCTGCCGGGCAATATTACCGTCGAGATCGAGGCCATCGTCGCGATCCACGATTGACGGCACCTCAATTTTCAACAAATACTCATATTTCCACATCTTCACAAAAGTTACACAGGTAAGCGACTATTCTTGCGCATCGCTGACCTGGGCACATCGATGCCCTGGCGCAACCTCCCCGTGCCGGAGACATTGCCATGTCCGTTGTGTCGAAGCCGTCTAAAACCTTGCATTGCAAACGTTTGGCGGGCGTACTGGCCGCCGTGTCGCTTTGTACGCTGATCGGTGCTTGCGGCAACGACGACGAAAAAACGCCGGACCCGAGCGCGGTGAGTTCTGCCGAACGCCCCGCCGACGGCAGCAGCAGCGCCACGGTCCTCTCGGCGAATCCGTCTTCCGCCTCACCCGCACCCGCCGCACTGACGATTCAAACCCCCGCATTACCTGCATCAAGCGCCGACCCGGCATTGTCCGCTGCCGCTTCGACGCCGCTCGCCACACCCGTGATCCACACCGTGGACTGAGTTTCGCGCCCCCACGCGACGCGCGGGCGAGGCTCGCACGCCGCGTGCATCGTTCCTCCACCGAAGATCGAAAGCCAATACCATGACCTCAAAAAATCGCCGTGATTTTCTGCGCTCCGCCGCGCATGCAGCCGGTTCCGCCACCGCATTGAGCATGCTGCCTCTGGGCATTCGCAATGCGCTCGCCATTCCTGCCAACAACAAGACCGGCACGATTCGCGACGTCGAGCACATCGTCGTGCTGATGCAGGAAAACCGCTCGTTCGACCACTACTTCGGCACGCTCAAAGGCGTGCGCGGTTTTGGCGACACGCGCGCCATCAATCTGCCGAACGGCAAGCCCGTGTGGTATCAGCCGCTCGCGGCGGATATCGGCTACGTGCTGCCGTTCCGCCCCACCGCTCCGAACCTGGGGCTGCAATTCCTGCAGGATCTCGCGCACGACTGGACCAGCACGCACGCGGCATGGAACGGCGGCCGCTACGATCAATGGGTGCCCGCGAAAGGCGCCACGACAATGGCCTACCTCACGCGCGAGGACATTCCGTTTCACTATCAGCTCGCCGACGCGTTCACGATCTGCGACGCGTATCACTGCTCGCTGATGGGACCGACGGACCCGAACCGCTACTACATGTGGAGCGGCTGGGTGGGTAATGACGGCAGCGGCGGCGGTCCGGTGATCGACAATTCGGAACTCGGCTACGGCTGGTCCACGTATCCCGAAGTGCTGCAAAGCGCGGGCATTTCGTGGAAGATCTATCAGGACATCGGCACCGGTCTCGATGCGAACGGTTCGTGGGGCTGGACGCAGAATCCGTATATCGGCAATTACGGCGACAACTCGCTGCTCTACTTCAACCAGTACCGCAACGCACAGCCCGGCAACCCGCTCTACGACAATGCGCGCACCGGCACGAACGCGGCGAAAGGCGACGGCTACTTCGATATCCTCAAGCGTGACGTGCAGAACAATGCGTTGCCGCAAGTGTCTTGGATCGTCGCGCCCGAAGCCTATTCCGAGCACCCGAACTGGCCGGCGAACTACGGCGCGTGGTACATCGACCAGGTCTTGCAGATTCTCACGTCCAATCCGGAGGTGTGGAGCAAGACGGTGCTGCTGGTCAACTACGACGAGAACGACGGCTTCTTCGACCACATGGTGCCGCCCTTCGCGCCGTCGTCGAACGCGAACGGTCTGTCCACCGTCGACACCACCAACGAAATCTATGCGGGCGACGCGAAGACTCCCTCCGGCCCGTACGGACTCGGACCGCGCGTGCCGATGCTGGTGGTTTCGCCGTGGTCGAAAGGCGGCTATGTGTGTTCGGAACTGTTCGACCATACGTCGGTGATCCGCTTTATCGAAAAGCGCTTCGGCCACGATCACAATCTCGGCGAATCGAATATCACGCCGTGGCGCCGTGCAGTGTGTGGCGATCTGATGTCCGCCTTCAACTTCAGCAATCCGAACGACGCGGTCCCGGCGCTGCCGAGCACGAGCGGCTACGTTCCGGCGGATCAGAACCGCCACCCGGACTATGTGCCGCTGCCGCCTGCGTTGCAGGCCGTGCCGAAACAGGAACCCGGCGTGCGTCCCGCTCGCGCGCTGCCCTATGAGCTGTTCGTGCGCGTGCACGGCGAAGGCGCGGCCAACACACTCACCATGCGCTTCGTCAACACGGGCCGCGCCGGCGCGGTGTTTCTCGTCTACGCCGCTCACAGTCTCGACGCACCGCGCACCTATACGGTGGAAGCCGGCAAGCGGCTGCAGGATCCGTTGCCATTGAATGCCGACGGCAGCTACGACTACACGGTGTACGGCCCGAACGGCTTTCTGCGCCGGTTCGCGGGCAAGCCGGTCTCGCGCAGCTGGTGGCATGGTTCGGACATCGCGCGTCCTGAAGTTGCAGAAGGCTACGACGTCTCGAACGGCAACCTGCAATTGCGGCTGGAGAACGTGGGCAGCGCGCGTTGCCAGTTCACGATCGTCAACGCGTACGATCCAGGCAATGCGATCAAGCATTCGGTGCGCGGCGGCGATACCGAACAGCTCTATCTGGATCTGCGTAATGCACATGGCTGGTATGACCTGGCCATCACGGTCGATACCGATCCGCTGTTCGCGCGGCGCTTTGCCGGACACGTGGAAACCGGCAAGAGCAGCATGAGCGATCCTGCGCTGGGCGCTTGAACCTGGGCTTGAGCTCAGCTTCAGCCGAACGTTCCGGCTAAATACAACGGCCGCTGCGATGAAAAACGCAGCGGCCGTTTTTTATGCGGCTACCCGAGCGCCTGGGCTCAGCTACGTCATGCAGCCACCGCAGCCGCCAACGACGCGCGCTCCCGCGCCGTCTCGCGAATCGCATCCACGATAAACTCCGCATCGCGCGCGATGCCGGAAAAACGCCCCGAACCCCACGTATGCAGCCACGGCAAGCCGACGAAATACAAACCGTCGATCGGCGTAATGCCGCGCGTATGCGCCGGATAACCGCGACCGTTGAACACGGGTGCATCCAGCCAGCTGAAGTCCGGCGTAAAACCAATGCACCAGATGATCGCTGCAATGCCGCTCCCTTCCAGATCAAGCGTAGTGCGCTCCTGTTCCGGACGCCAGACAGGTTCGTACACGCCACCCGCCGGCGCATCGATCCCGTGCTTTTCGATGAAGCCGTCGATGCTCGCGTTGATCCGGTTATACGTATCGTCGGCGGCATCGAGATTGGCGGCCAGCGTCGGCGCAAAATGGAACTGCCCGTCGCGCAGATCGTCGAGCCGGCCATACAGCTCCATGCCCTCGGCGGCGAACTTGCGCAGGTCGATGTCGCGGCCGCCGTCGCGGCCCGTCACATAGTGATTGGTGTTGTCGCGCACCCCTTCGCGCAACGGATGCTTTTCGACCGGCATATCGTAGTACTGCATGTCTGCGAGCCAGTCGACCACGTCGCGGCCCCGATAGAAGCGCGCACAACGCGGCGCCTCGCCCACGGCGAGTACCACCTTGCGGCCGGCCAGATGCAGATCCTCCGCGATCTGCGCGCCGGATTGCCCGGTGCCCACCACCATAACCGCGCCTTCAGGCAGCGCCTGCGGGTTGCGATATGCCGACGACTGCAGTTGCACGATCCGCGCGGGCAAGCGCTCCGCGAGGCGCGGCACGATCGGCGTGTGATAGCCGCCCGAGGCCACCACCACCTGGTCCGCGGTGAAATCGCCCTGCGTCGTCGTGATGGCGTAGACGCCGTCGTCGCGCTGCCTGACGCGTTTGACTTCCGTGTGCTCCATCACCGGCGCATCGACCTGCGCAATGAAGCCGTCGAGGTACGCAATGATCTCGTCCTTCTTCATGAAGCCGTGCGGGTCGTCGCCGCGATACGGATAACCGGGCAACGCGCATTGCCAGTTCGGCGTGACCAGACAGAACGCGTCCCAGCGCTGCTCGCGCCACGTATGCGTCACCGTATTTTTCTCCACGACCAGATGGTCGATGCCGGCCTGCTTGAGGTAATAGCTGACCGACAGACCCGCCTGCCCGCCGCCGATGACGAGCACGCTGTAATGGCCCTCGGCGCGCGCGTGATGTGTTGGATTCGACATGATGCGTCCTCTGAAAGAATAAGCGCCTAGCTGAATTCGATAACCTTGACGGTCGCGTCGGGCCGATCGCGAAAGCGCGCCGCGTCGCGCTCGATCTGCGCAAGCTGATCCAGCGCCGCCGAGCATGCAAAGCCGTACTTCTCGCGCACCCGCTCGGACGCGATGCCGAGCGCCTGCCGCGAACGCTCGACGAAATCCTCCAGCGCGTAAGCGTGGCCCGGCGTGAAAAAATCGCCGATCACGAGCGAAGGCGAATAACAGTTCGCCTCGTCGCCATCGGGCCATTGAATGCGAAAGTGCATGACAGGCATCGTTAATCCTCGAATCAATGGGTAAGCAGCGCGCGCTTCGCGACGAAACGGCGGTACGCGTCCATATGACGCTGTGCGCTCGCCGTCCAGCTGAAGCGCGCGAGCAATGCGGGCACGGCATGCTCGAAGTCGATACCGCTCTCATTCAACGCACGCACGAGAGCCGCGGCGATCGACTTCGCGTCGAGAGGATCGGCCCAGCAGCAGGTGGTGTCGTCGAGATACTCGGTGAACGGCGCAATCGACGACACCACCACCGGCGTGCCGCTCGCGAGCGCCTCCAGCACGACGAGACCGAAGCCCTCGCGCAGGGACACCATCGACAGAACATCGGCGCTTCGAAACAGCGCGGGCATGACGGCGTCTTCGAGCGGGCCGGTCACCACCACGCTTTCATGCGGTCCGATGGAGAGGCCCAACTCGCTCGCCCGTTGCAGCAGCCGCCGGCTATAGGCGTCGTGGTCGAGCAGGCTCGCGCCACCGGCAATGACGAGTTGCGCTTGCGGCAAACCACTGCGCACGACGGCAAAAGCTTCGAGTAGCGCCAGCGTGTTCTTGCGCGCTTCGATTCCGCCCACTGCCAGCACTATCGGGCCGCCGTCCAGCCCGAAGCGCTGGAGAACCTGCGCGTCGTGTCGATCCGCCCGGGAAGAAAACCGCTGAACGTCCACGCCGTTCGGTACGGTGAACGCGTCAATGCGGTACTCCGCCTGCATTTCACGTGTCCACCTATCGCTCACACACAGCACCTCGTCCGCGTCCTGATATGCGCGGCGCTGCCAGGCCATCAGCCTCGGATCGTCGAAATGATCCAGGTGGTGCACCGTGCGCATGAAACCGTGAATGAGGCCTTGCACTTTCAACTCGGCGAGTGCGTTGCCGCTGATACCGTCTTGCGCGTGCAGCACGTCGAACGCCGCGTCATGCCCGATCAACGCGCGCCGGAAGGCATCGATCCGCGCTTCGACCATTGCAACCGTATTGCCCTGCGCCAGAACGACAGGCGCATACACCACACGGCAAGGCGGCAGACGAAACAACGTCTCGCCGCGCGCGGCCGGCACGAACACTGTCACGTCGTGGCCGAGCGCGGTCAACGCCGACGCCAGTTCGAGCGTGTGCACCACACCGCCGCGCGGATTGACCGAATGCGTGAGCAAGGCGATACGCAGCGCGCTCATTTCACCTCATCCTTTCCGACAATGAACGGCTCACGCTGGAAGTCCCATAACGTGGCGACGTCATTCTGTCGATGCAGGACCACCTGGCTCGTTGCGTCGACGGAACCGATCACTGAGCATGCAAGCGAGCGGGCGTCGAACTTCGCCCGTACGGTCTCCACATGCTCGGGCCGCACGGACAGCAAATAACCGAAACTCGGAAACGCGGTCACCCATCGTTCGAGCGGCACACCCTCAGGCTTCGGAATGCACGCGAGATCGATCCGCGCCCCCACCTGCGAACATTCGAGCAGCATCAGCGCGGTGCCGAGCGTGCCCGCCATGCTGATATCCTTCGCGGCATCGCACAGACCGCTTTCGGCCAGTTGCGGCAGCAGTTCGAGGTCGGCGCGCAGACGCTCGGGCGGCGCCCCCACCGAAGCATTCCAGAACGGATACGGCTCTTCGAAGCGGCCGCGCAGATCGACCGCCATCATCAGGCTGTCGCCCGGTTTCGCGTTGAAGCTCGACAGGAGCGCCCTGGCGCGGCCGATAATCGATACCGCCAATTGCGCCGCCTCGCTGCGCGTATTCGTGTGGCCGCCGACAATCGGCACGCCGTACGCAACCGAAGCCGCCGCCATACCCGCCAGCACTTCCTCCGCAGCGCCAATGCCCTGGCTCCACAGCGCGTCCACCACTGCCAGCGGACGTCCGCCCATTGCATAGATATCGCTGACGTTCACCATCACGCTGCTATAGCCGGCGAACCAGGGCATCGCGCTCACGAAATCGCTGACCATGCCTTCGATCGCGAAGAGCAGATAGCCGTCGCCATCGGCGAGCGCGGCGCAGTCGTCGCCGAGCGCCACGGCCTGCGCGAGATCGCGCGTGCCGCGCGGCAAGCGCTTCGCCAGCGAGCCGACGACATCCACGATATCGGTCTTGTGGCGGAACCCGCGGCTTTCGCGCAAGCCGGCGACCAGATCGGCGACCGTCATGCCGCGCTCCGCTCACGCTCACGACGGCGCGACAGCGGCTGCGACTGCGTGACAAAGCCGCCATAAGGAGTCGCACACGGAGGATACCGGTCCAGCTGCGCCTGCATCAGATGATGCGGTCTGCCGAGCAGGGTTTCCTCCGCGAGTACGTCCCAATACATTGCGCGAAAGAGCGGCACATTCTGACTCTGCACATGCGCGAGGAACGTCTCGCAGCCGAGCGCATGCGCGCTGCTCACCGCGAGACGAATCAGCGTCGCGCCGATCTTTCCATGCCGGCGAAATGCCGCATGCACGGCGAGCCGCGAACCGAACCACACGTTGTCGTGATCGCGATGAATGCGCACGGTGCCGACCACCTGTTCCGGCATACCACCGAGGCAACTCACCGCCACCAGTTGCTGCGCGTGCTGATCGATCTCGTCGCAATCATCGCCGATAAAAATGCCCTGCTCGATGCAGAAGACCGCGCGCCGCAACCTGAACGCCTCTTCGGCTTCCCAATTCAACGTGGTCCACTTGATACGGAATTCGCTCGGCGCATACGGCGCGAAACCCATGTCGCCGTCCAGCGCCTCACCTGCGATCGCTTCACCGAACATGATCACTCCTCGTACGACGACAGCGACGAACACGCGCCGCATTTACCGCAGCCCGCCTTGATATCGCTCGAACGCATGGCCGCGGCATTGAGCATGCCGCCAAGCGGCTGTAAAACCGACTTCATGAATTCGGGCGTGGGCGCCGGATGATCTTCGAGCGGCGTACCGCTAATCGGCACGAACGGCACGACGAACGGATAGACGCCGAGCTCGATCAACTCGCGCGACATCGCCAGAATCGCCTCGGCGCTGTCGCCTAGCCCCGCGAGAACATAGGTGCTGACCTGGCCGCGTCCGAATACCGCCACCGCGGACTTGAACGCTTCCATGTAGCGCGACAGCGGCACGCTCGCCTTGCCCGGCATGATGCGTTCGCGCAATTCGGGCGTCACGACCTCCAGGTGCATGCCGAGTGTGTCGATGCCGCTCGCTTTCATGCGCGCGAACCAGCGGTCGTCGTCCGGCGGCTCGCATTGTGCCTGGATCGGCAGATCGACCGCCGCCTTGATCGCAAACGCGCTCTCGCACAGAATCTGCGCGCCGCGATCCGGCGTGGGTGGCGTGCCGGTGGTCAGCACCATATGCTTCACGCCGTCGAGCAGCACGGCCGCGCGCGCCACTTCCGCCAGTTGCTCGGGCGTCTTGCGCGCAATCGTGCGGCCCGCCGCGAGCGACTGCCCGATCGCGCAGAACTTGCAGCTCTTGCGCCGGCTCTCATAGCGAATACAGGTTTGCAATACGGTAGTCGCCAGTACGTCCGCGCTATGCAATGTGGCGATATGCGAGTACGGCACGCCGTCGAGCGTCTGCATGCCGTAAAAACGCGGCGACTTCGGAAAGCTGATACTGGCAATCGGAATCGTGCCGCGCATCAGCGCACTCGAACCACTGGCATCCGGTGTTTGCGCGACGAACGGAGAGTGCCATGCGGTACTCGTATGCACGGGCACCATGATCGTCACGCCATCCACCGTCACCGCCTTGTGGTCCGACGGGCCCGCGCCGCCGCGCCGGCTCGCCGCGCCCGAATCTGGCGATACGAGCCGCAAACCGGCCGACTGCAATTCAGTCATCAATTGCCGGCTCTCTGCCGACAGCGGTTCGCTGGCGTTCATCGCATCCTCCTTCGGTTGAATTGAAATCGGCGCCCGGGACAACCGGCCACGCCTGCATCGGCGCCACGGTTTCCGCGGGCCGCCGGTTGATGGCGAGGCTCAGCAATTCGGGCCGCGCGTAATGTCCGACTGAATCCATCATGCGTTTGCGCTTGGTGATCAAGGCCATGTCGAGATCGGCGATCACCATGCCTTCGCCCTCGCGCAACGGCTCGGCAAGATGCTGGCCTTCCGGAGACACGATCGCGGTATTGCAGCCCCCGCGCAGCGCCCTCTGCAGATTCGTATCCGGAGTCACCGACGCAATCTGCGCTTCGCTCAGCCATCCCGTTGCATTGACGACGAAGCATCCCGATTCCAGCGCGTGATGGCGGATCGTCACCTCGATCTGGTCGGCGAAGATCGGCCCCACCAGCGAGCCGGGAAACTGGCTGCAATGAATCTCTTCGTGCTGCGTCATCAACGCATAACGCGCGAGCGGGTTGTAATGCTCCCAGCAGGCGAGCGCGCCCACGCGTGCCACCGCGGTGCGCGCCACCGTCAGCCCGGCCGCGTCGCCTTGCCCCCAGATCATCCGTTCATGAAACGTCGGAGTGATCTTGCGGCGCTTGAGTACGATCTGGCCATCCACGTCGAAGATCAATTGCGTGTTGTAAAGGCTGCCGTGATCGCGCTCGTTGACGCCGAGCACCACCACCATCCGATGCAAACGCGCCTGCTCGGCCACCGCCTGCGTCACGGGGCCCGGCACCACCACGGCCTCTTCGTAGAGTTTCATGTGATCGGCGCCGGAGGCGACGGGCGGCCGCACGAAAGAGAAGTACGGGTAATACGGCACGAAGGTTTCGGGAAATACGATCAGTTGCACGCCTTCGCGCGCCGCCTGTGCGATTGCCTCGCAGACCTTCTCGAGCGTGCCGCCGCTGCGCTCGAAGTCCGGTGCGATCTGGACCGCGGCGGCGCGCACGATGCGCTTGCCGGTCGATTTGTCGGACATGGTGGTCACTCGCCTTTCGTCAAACCGTCCAGGTGTGGATGACCAGCGCGTTGTCCTTGCGGTGAAGCAACTGGATGTCGAGCACGTCGAGTGGGCTGATGGGACGAATGCCTTCGATCAGCGAGGCTTCGCCGTGTCCGTACAGCGCCTGCAGTGCGAAGCGGCATGCGTAGACCTTGCCGCCTTCTTCCATGAACTTCGTCAGTTGCTTGTTGAAGTTCAGATGGCCGGGGAACGCTTCGTCGCCGAGCGTCGGAAAGCCGCGTTGCAGACCGAGCGTCACGCCCGGCCCGTAGAGCAATACCGATGTTTCGAAGCCCTTGCGTTGCAGGCGCGTGGCCTGCAGCAGATTGACGAAGCCGATCGAGCCTTCGAAGGCGACGGTATGAAACGTGACGAGCGCCTTCTCGCCCGGCTCGGCTTTCACGTCTTCAAAGACTTTCTCCTCATAGTCGACAAGGTAATCGCCTTTCTGATGCAGCGGTTTGTTGACGGCTGGCATGACACTCTCCGATCAGGTTTGCTAAGTAAAAGAAGGTGCGCGTTCAGGTACTGCGCGCTTCTTCCAATGCAACGGCCGTGCCATTGATCGGCCATGCCAATGCGATCAATCAGCAATCAATTCCGTCTCGATTCGAAATGCGACGTGAAAATTTTTTGGCGCGAAGGTTGCATACAGTCCGCTAATCCCGCGCAAACGCCTTTGGTGCGGCTTTACCGCACCAGCCATGTGCGATTTGCGCAGCCGAACGTGTCGGCGTGGTGCAGTCATTCACCACAGTCGATCAATCCGATCATTGATCGCATTCCGATGCGATCAGCTTTTTCAACACGAATAGAGACCTGAAGGCAATGAGCAGCCCGACACATCACTGGATCAAACGTCTTGCCGACATTCGCAAACCCGCCTACCTCGCGATTCCCGATCTGATCGAAGAAGATCTCGCCACCGGGCGGCTGCGTCCGCGCGACCGCTTGCCGGGCCTGCGCGATCTCGCCGAAGAGCTCGCGCTGAACTACACGACGGTGGCACGCGCCTACGCTGAAGCGCGCAAGCGCGGCCTGCTCGATTCGCGCGCCGGCAGCGGCACGTTCGTACGCGGCCGCACGGCCACCTTGCCGCTCGCGGGCGGCAGCAGCATCGAAATGTCGATGAACACGCCGCCCGAGCCGCCCGATTACGCCATGCGTCTGCGCGACTCCGCCGCGCGCCGGATGGCGGAGAGCGATCCTTATCAGTTGCTGCGTTATCAGGACTTCGGCGGCTCGGCGGCCGACAAGGATGCGGGCGCCGAATGGCTGAGGCGCCGGGTGCCGCATTGCGACGCGCAGAACGTGCTGGTGTGCCCCGGCATCCACAGCGCGCTGGTGGCGCTCGTCTCGCAGCTCGCGCGGCCCGGCGGCACGATCTGCCTCGATTCACTCGCCTACCCCGGCATCAAGGCAATCGCCGCGCAACTCGGTGTGCGTCTGCAAGCGCTGCCGCGCGACGACGAAGGGCCGCTCGCTCATGCCTTCGAAGCACTCTGCAAGACCGACAAGCCGAGCGCGTTCTATTGCAATCCGACGCTGCAGAATCCGAGCACGCTCACGCTCACGCATAAACGTCGCGAGGCGCTCGCCGACGTAGCGCTGCGCTACAGTGTGCCGATCATCGAAGACGACGCCTATGCAATGCTGCCGCAGAGCGCACCCGATGCGCTCGCGAGCTTCGCACCCGAACTGACGTACTACGTGACAGGTCTGTCGAAATGCTTCGGCGCGGGTTTGCGCGTCGCGCATCTGCATGCGCCGACACCGCGCCAGACACAGCGGCTGGCCGGCGCGTTGCGCGCCACCACGGTGATGGCAAGCTCGTACACAGTCCTGCTCGCGACGCAATGGATCGCGGACGGCACCGCCTCGGACATGCTCACCGCGATCCGCAACGAGTCGCGTGCGCGCCAGGCCATTGCCGCGCGCATGCTCGAAGCGTGGCCTTACGAAGCGCATCAGGACGGTTTTCATTTGTGGCTGCCGGTGCCGGTGGAAAGCGGCTGGAGCGCGTCGGAACTCGCCTTGCAACTGCGCAATCAGGGCATTGCCGCCGTGGCGGGTGCCGCGTTCTCCACCGACGGCAATCCGCCCAATGCCATGCGTGTATGCCTCGGCGGATCGAAAACGCGTGACGAATGCACAGAGGCGCTGCGCATCGTGGCGGAAACTCTGGACCATCCGCATCATCTGCATTCACCGGTGATGTAAGACGCGATCCGCCGCCTATTCAGCGCGGCGTTATCGTCGTACGAATACAACGCCTCACGACCCATCTTGCCGCCCCGCGGCACTGCGCCACACGCTGCTCTCACGGCGTTTTGTCAGCAATTGAAAGTATTTACCGCTCAAGTCTCGCGTGTTCAGGCCGTATACCGCAGGTGAGGCCCCCGCCTCACCAACTCCGGTTCACCGCTCACTCCGAAAGACTCCCGACATGTTCACCTCCATTCGCGCGCGCATCGTTGCCCTATGCGTCGCTATCGTCGTGGTGGCGCTTGCCGCCAACGCGGTTCTCAACTATGTCGTCGCCAACTCGTATAACGCCGAGGCCATCAATAGCAGCCTGACCGCGGTCGAAAGCGGACACGCGGCCGGCATCAGCGACTGGGTCGCCAGCAACAGCCAGATGATCAACTCGCTGCAGGACGCGGTGCTGCAACCCGATCCGTCCGCCGCACTGAAGCAGATCGCCGCGGCCGGCAAGTTCACCAACGTGTATGTCGGCTACGCAGACAAGACGGCGAAGTTCTCCGACCCGACCGGCATTCCGGCCGACTACGATCCGACCGGCCGTCCCTGGTACAGGCAGGCCGCCACGGCGGGCAAGCCGGTGGTGACGCCGCCATACGTGGACGTGGGCACGGGCAAGCTGGTGGTGGCATTCGCGGCGCCGGTGGTGCGCGACGGCGCGGTGAAAGGCGTGGTGTCGGGGGACGTTGCGATGGACAGCGTGATCGCCAACGTCAAGGCGATCCATCCGACGCCCGCAAGCTTCGGCATGCTGATCGATGCGAGCGGCCATATCGTCGCGCATCCGGATCCGAAACTGACCTTGAAACCGGTGTCCGATGTCGCGCCCGGCCTGACCGGCGACAAGCTCGCCGCTCTTTTTAGCGCAGACCGTCCGCTCGAAATGGACGTGAGCGGCAGCACCAAACTGATGCGCGCGCAAGCGATTCCGGGCACCGACTGGTACGCGGTCGTCGCACTCGACAAAGCCGAAGCGACTGCCGGCATGCGTTCGCTGCTGACCGCCTCGGTGATCGCGCTGATCGTGATCGCCGGCATCGCCGCCGCAGTCGTGGCGGCGGTCACCGCGGTGTCGTTCCAGCGTCTGTCGAAAGTGCGCGATGCGATGGACGCCATTGGCTCCGGCGAAGGCGATCTGACGCAACGCCTGCCGGCTGTCGGCAACGACGAAGTGGCGCAGATCGCGCGCTCGTTCAACACCTTCATCGACAAACTCAGCCGCGTGATGCGCCAGATTCGTGACGCCAGCGAATCGGTGCGCGTGGCCGCGAATGAAATCGCCGCGGGCAACGTCGATCTGTCGGGCCGCACGGAATCCGCTGCCGCGAGCCTGCAGCAAACCGCCGCCTCGATGGAAGAAATCACCTCGACGGTCACGCACTCGGCCAGCGCCGCGAAACAGGCCGACGATAGCGCCGTCTCCGCTTCGCAGGTCGCCTCGCGCGGCGGCGTGGTGATCTCCGAAGTGATTGCGACGATGGGCGAGATCCAGCATGCGTCGGTAAAAATCTCCGACATCATCGGCGTGATCGACGGCATTGCGTTCCAGACCAACATCCTCGCGCTGAACGCCGCGGTGGAAGCCGCGCGCGCGGGCGAACAGGGCCGCGGTTTCGCGGTGGTGGCCGGTGAAGTGCGCAGCCTCGCGCAACGCAGCGCGCAGGCAGCGAAGGAAATCAAGGCGCTGATCGAATCGACCGTGGCCAGCGTCTCGTCCGGTTCGGGCCAGGTGCGCCAGGCCGGCGAAACGATGACGGAGATCGTCAGCAACGTCGCCAACGTCACGACCATCATTTCCGAAATCACGCAGGCCGCCAACGAACAGACGCGCGGCATTCAGGAAGTCAACCGCGCGGTCAGCCAGCTGGACGAGATGGTTCAGCAGAATGCCGCGCTGGTCGAAGAATCGACGGCGGCCGCCGCCGCACTGCAAAGTCAGGCCGTGAGCCTTGCCGGCGCGGTGACGCAGTTCAAACTCGATTAAAAGCTACCGTTGGGACATTGCAGTGACGTTCTATAGAAATCTGAAGATCGCCGTCAAGTTGGCACTGCTCGGAGCGGTCTTGCTGGCCGCGACGATGATCGTGGGTCTGGAAGGCTGGCATGCATTGTCCCGAACGCATGCGCTGCAAATCGAGTCCGCTCGATCGCTCAGCCAGTATGCGCAAGCCGCCGATACGGCGCGCGTCGCGCAGGTCGAGTTCAAGAAGCAGGTGCAGGAATGGAAGGATCTGCTGTTGCGCGGCGCCGACCCGGCCGCCTTTGCGAAATACCGTGATGCCTTCAACAAGGAAAGCGGCACGACGCACGCTGCCCTGCTGAACCTGAAAGACCAGTTGAGCGCAGTGGGCGCCAACGTGGACGGTGTCGACAAGGCGCTCGCCACGCATGCCTCGTTGCAGGACAGCTACCTCGACGCGCTCAGGCACTACGACGCCGCCGATCCGAACACCGCGCACGTGGTCGACGGCCTCGTGAAGGGCATCGACCGCGCGCCAACCGCCGCTATCGACGATATCGTCGCCGCCGTGATGCAGCAGGCGCATGACTCCAGCGTACGGACGAGCGAAGTCGCCGAACATGCGTACACGATCGCGACCGTATTGTTGCTGTCGGTCGTCATCGGTTCGCTCGGCGTCGGTGCTTTCGCGGTCTGGTTCTTGAGCCGCAGTATCACGGTGCCGGTCAGACAGGCGGTGGGCGTCGCGCAGGCGGTCGCAGCGGGCGATCTGCGCGCGGACGTGCCCGTGGTAAGCCGCGACGAAACGGGCCAGTTGCTCGTCGCGCTCAACGACATGAATCAGCGCTTGCGGCATATCGTCAGCGAGATTCGTGAAGGCGCGCACACGATTTCGTCGGCCACGCAGGAAATCGCCGCCGGCAACCTCGACCTCTCCGCACGCACCGAACAGCAGGCGGCCTCGCTCGAAGAAACCGCCGCGTCGATGCAGCATTTCACCGACTCGGTTCAACGCAACGCCGCCAACGCACGCGAAGCCACGACGCTCGCGCAAACCGCCGCGCATGCCGCGCGTGAAGGCGGCGCGGTCATGACCGACGCGGTGCGCACAATGGGCCAGATCGACGCGGCGTCCAAGCGCATTGTCGACATCATCGCGGTGGTGGAAGCTATCGCGGCGCAGACCAATATCCTCGCACTCAACGCCGCGGTCGAAGCGGCGCGCGCCGGTACGCAGGGGCGCGGTTTCGCGGTGGTCGCAAGCGAAGTGCGCAGTCTCGCGCAACGTTCCGCCGACGCCGCGCGCGAGATCAAGACGCTGATCCGCGAGTCGGTCGCCACGATCGAAGCCGGCACGCAACTGATCAATCGCGCGAGCAACACAATGGACGGCGTGGTGGAAAGCGCCGGCAGCGTGACGCGCATTGTCGAGTCGATCGCGACGGCGAGCGTCGATCAGGCAACGGGTATCGCGGAAGTCAACGACGCCGTCACGCAAATGGACCAGGTGACGCAAAGCAATGCGGCGCTCGTCGAGCAGGCGGCAGCCGCAGCCGACGCCGTGCAAAGCAAGGCATCGGGGCTCGTGCAAAGCGTGAGTTTCTTCAGACTGGGCGCCACGGCTTGACGCATCGGCGCCGTGCCCGTCGCGCGGCGCCCGCGGTGTGTGGATGAAGCAACGCGCCGCTTACGACTCGAAGTCGAGTCCGCCGATCAAGGCGACCGGCTCGGCCTGCGTATGCGAGACAAAGTCCAGTTCGCGCGCACGGTTCCAGGCCGCGAGCTTGCGCGGCAGCGCGGCCAGATAGCCCGCGAAACGCGCCGGCCCTTCGGCGCCCATCAGTCTCTCGATTTCGTCGCTGTCCCAGGTCAGATACAGATTCAGCGGATGCGGGTACAGTCCCATGTCTTCGATCGGCGCTGCATGAATCCGCACGCGGGTGGGATGCCCGTGGCCGCCGTAGGGCAGTACTTCGGTATGCACGGTGGTGGCGAAACACGCGGCAAGAGCCTCTGCAATGCGAGGCGCGAACTGTTTATCGAAACGGGCGGCACTCTCCGGACGCATCCATGTCTCCAACTTAATGCGTAATGTGCCGAATATCCTAGCATGCGGTCAGGCGCGCGCTTCTCTGTATCCGCGCGGCTTCGCGCCGCACTGTTGTATCAAACCGTCTTCAGCATGCGCGGCCTCGCTTCGCTCAATCCGGCCGCCGGCTCGGGGACCGCGTCGGGTACATCGGCGCCCTTCTCGGTGCGCATGGACAGATAGCGCAAACAGCACACCCGCAGGAATGACGCGAAGTTGGTCGGCAGCTCGCCGCGCAGCGCGATCAATTCATCATAGAGCTGCACGGCGAACTGACTGGTCGTCATGTTCTCGCGCGCGGCGATTTCGTGCAGCACGTCCCAGAACAGATTCTCCAGCCGGACCGTGGTGATCACGCCGTGAATGCGCAACGAGCGCGTGCGCGATTCGTACAGGATCGGATCGGCGTTGATGTATATCCCACACATGGCGTTACTCCCGGTTTTCAGGCAGGTGTGCCGTGGCGCTCTTCATGCAGCCACGGCACGCCGCCCCTTCGTCAACATACGCCGGCATCCGCCGCCCGACAATCGCATCGAACCCGAACGCCGCCCTACCCCGTCGAATCGCGTTACACCGCGCGTTTATTCATCTGCGCCGCAATGTGATCGGCCTGCCGGATCGCCAGCGTCACGATCGTCATGGTGGGATTTTCCGCCGCGCCGGTGGTGAACTGGCTGCCGTCCGAAATAAACAGATTCGACACTTCATGCGTCTGGCCGAAACTGTTGCATACGCCGTCTTCGGCGCGAGCACTCATGCGGGCAGTGCCCAGGTTGTGCGTGGACGGATACGGCGGCACGCGATACACCGTCTTCGCACCTGCCGCCTCGTACACCGCCGTACCCTGCCTGAACGCGTGCTCGCGCATCGCTTCGTCGTTCGGATGGTCGTCGAAATGCACGTTGGCGACCGGCTGGCCGTATTGATCCTTCACGTCGGTATTCAAGGTCACACGGTTACTTTCGCGCGGCATATCCTCGCCGACGATCCACATGCCCGCCGTGTACGGGTATTGATCCATTGCCTGGGTAAATGTCGCCCCCCACGCACCCGGATCGAGAAAGGCCGCGTAAAACGGCAGACCGAGCGATATGGTCTCCATGTGATAGCCGCCCGCGAAGCCGCGCTGCGGATTGAATACCGCTTCGTCTTCGATGATCCCGGCCATCGTGGTGCCCTTGAACATCTCCACCTTATCGTTGAACACGGCGTAAACCGAGCCCGTGGTGTGACGCATATAGTTGCGCCCCACCTGTCCCGAGCCGTTCGCGAGCCCTTGTGGGAATCTGCTCGAATGCGAGTTCAACAGCAGGCGCGGCGTCTCGATCGAGTTGCCGGCCACCGCGACGATGCGTGCCTTTTGCCGCTGCAATTTGCCGTTGCCGTCGTAGTAGAGCACCTCCTTCGCTTTACCGCGCGCATCGGTTTCAATACGCACCACGTGGGCCTGCGTGCGCAACTCCATATGGCCGGTCGCCTGGGCGCGCGGCAACTCGGTGTAGAGCGTCGACCACTTGGCGCCCGTACGGCATCCCTGGAAACAGAAGCCGCGCTGGAAGCAATGCGCGCGGTCGTCGCGCACTACGCTATTGATCGCCATGTGCCCGGTATTGCAGTCCTTGTAGCCCACCTTCATTGCGCCGGCCGACATCACCTTGAAGTTGTTGTTGCCCGGCAGACCCGGCAAACCGTTGGTGCGCGTCACGCCCATTTTCTGCTGCGCGCGGTCGTAGTACGGATCGAGTTCTTCGCGCGTGAGCGGCCAGTCGAGCAGATTGGCGTCCTTGATATCGCCATACGTGGTCTTCGCCTTGAACTCGTACGGCCTGATCCGCAGACTCGCGCCGGCCCAGTGCGTGGTCGTGCCGCCCACCGTCTTGCAGATCCATGCGGGGAGATTCGGAAAGTCTTTGGCGACGCGCCAGGTGCCCGACGTGGTGCGTTTGTCGAGCCATGACAGCATCTGGAACGCGCCCCACTCGTCGGTGGTGAAATCGGCCTGCGTATGTAGTTTGCCCGCTTCCAGCACGACGACGTCGATACCCTTCTGCGCCAGTTCGTTGGCGAGCGTCCCGCCGCCCGCGCCCGAACCGATGATCACGACGACCTTGTCGTCGTTGTGCGAAAAACGCACCTTGTTGTTGTCCTGATTCATGTCCTGTCTCCTGTCAGCTATCCGTCGGAATCGGGCCGCTGGCACTGGCCGGCGGATTGGGCAGCCACGAGAGACTGTTGAAACCCTTGTTCAGGTAGCCGCCGTCTCCCTCCGAAGCGCCGTAGCCGAAGTGCGCATACGCCATCGTGTTGGCATACAGCGAGACCACCGCGGTGCTGCGTATCGTGTTGAAGAAAGGCGTCCCCGCGAGCGCCGCAACGTCCCGTGCCTGGTCCGAGGGCGCGCGCTTGAGCCAGTCCGAGGCGGCTTGCGCGTCGAGCTGTTGCACCCCATCCGCGAGTTGCCGGCGCACTGCCGGATCGGCTTTCGCTTTCGCGTCGAGATCCTTGACGACCAGCGCATAGACCGCGTTGTCGAGCGTGGGGTGCGGATAGAGTTGCCGCGTGAAGGCGAGAATCACTTCGCCCTGGTGCGTGTCCAGTCCTTGCAGTTCGAGCGCCCACGCGCGGCTCGGTGCGAGCGTCGACAACACCGATGAAACAGCCAGCGTGCCCATCAGCACACCCGTGCCTCTCAACAGCTCGCGCCGCGTGAGTGGAATCCGCAATGCGGCCGCGGCTGCCTTTGCCGCGCGATGTGCGCCGCCGTGCTCGTCAGCATGCTCGTGAGGGTGCGCATGGTGTGCGTGATCGGACGCGACGATCGGGATGATCGCTGTCTTCATGTCTGTCTCCTTTGTAGACCGGAGTCAGCGCGTCAGCACTTACTCCGGTCCCATGCAACCTGGTTGTTGTGGGGTATTGCAACTACGTGCGGCGGCCGCCTGGATTACTTTTACTATTGATAGTGGCCGTAGCGTTCCAGCACTTCGATTTTGTAGCCGTCAGGATCCTGAATGAAAAAGTAACGCGCCAGCAACTCGCCGTTGTCGTTGTGAAACTCGCGCAGATCGTTGGGCGCCATGCCGAGATCGAGCAGGCGTTGCCGTTCGCGCTTTGCATCGTCGACGCAAAACGCCACGTGGCCGTAGCCGTCGCCGTGCGAATACGGCTCCGCCCGGCCTTTGTTCCAGGTGAGTTCTATTTCGGCGTCGGCTTCCTCGTTGCGCAAATACACGAGCGTGAAATCCGGAAAGTCGAGCCGGTGCGATACGTCCAGATTGAAAGCCTTTTGATAGAACTGCAGCGAACGCGGCAGATCGTGCACGCGGATCATCGTGTGGATGAGTTTGGCCATCTGTGTCCCCTCCTGTTTGAATCCAGTGTAGGAGGCCGCACACGCGAGTGGTAATGCACGGCTAAATCGGGCCAGGGACTTGCCCTATGTTGCGCAAGCGTCGATTGCATGATCTTCGCGCGAGCAATTGCGATGCAAACGGCGATGGACATGACGCTACGGCAGGTTGCAATGCAGCACGCCAGGCTATTCGAGCGAGTGTTTGCCGAATGGCATCAGGCAAAACTCGACAGGGCCGGCAGGCAGGCGTGCGTCCGCTGAAGCCCATTCGTTTTTGCATTGAGGTCGTGCACATGCGCCGCGAGTTTCCATAAGATCCGGCTGTGGACACTTTTCCTGAATGACGGGCGATGCGACACCGATGCATCGGCCCAGGCTGTGGAGCGTAGTGCGTTATGGAATTCGATACGAAAGTCGCGATCATCGTGCTGGACGATCTCGCTGTCTGGCAAAAACTCAATGTCACCGCGTTTCTCGCAACAGGGATCGCGGGCGCGGCGCCCGAGGCGATGGGCGAACCGTACGAGGACGCGGCGGGCCGCCGCCATGCGCGGCTGTTCGGCCAGCCGATGATGGTCTATCAGGCGGACAACGCGGGTTTGCTGCGCGCGTTTCGCCAGGGCATTGAACGCGAATTGACGCGCGCCGTGTATGTGCGCGCGATGTTTTCGACCGGCCACGATCAGGCGAACCGCGATGTGTTCCGCGCCGAGCCGGCCGACGCCCCCGACCTGGTCGGGCTTGCCGTGCGCGGGCCGAAAAAAGCCGTCGACAAAGCCGTGAAAGGTCTCTCGCTGCACACCTGAAGCGCAGCGATTGCTCATCGCGCTCAGAGGTCCGGGCTCGGGCCGCGCTCCAGATAGGTGGTCAGCGCGATATAGCTGCGCGTGCCGGTGAAGCCTTCGATCGCGTGAATGCGCGCGAGCAGTTGTTCGAGCGATTGCGTGTCGCGCGTGCGGACTTTGAGCAGCATGGCGCTCTCGCCCGTTACGGTATGAATCTCCTCGACGTCCGATAGCTCCTGTAGCGCCAGCAGTTGCCGCGTTACCGCCCAGCTCGTCGTATCGACATGCACGAACGCGAGTAACGGACGGTTCAGTTTCGCGGCGTCGAGCGCGGCCACGGTGGCCTTGATCACGCCTTCTTTCTTCAGCCGCCGCGCGCGCTCGTGGACAGCGGGCGCCGATAGAAACAGCAGCTTGCCGAGTTCCGCGTAAGTGCGGGTGGCGTCTTCGGCGAGCAGCGCGAGCAGCTTGCGGTCGGTGTCGTCGAGCGAGGCCGCGCCCGGTTGCGCGCCCGAAGCTCTCAGCGCCCTGCCGCTGCGGGTGGTGAGCGAACGTCGGCTCGTGCTCATCGGCGCTCGGGTTTTGACGTGGGATTGTCCGCGTCCTGTTCCAGTCCCTCGCGCAAGGCTTTGCGGATCACCTTGCCGGTCGCAGTCAACGGCAGGCTGTCGACAAAGCGAATCTCGCGCGGATATTCGTGTGCGGCGAGACGCGTTTTGACATGCTGCTGGATCTCGCGCACCAGCGCCGCGTCGCCGACAAAACCGGGGTTCAGCACCACGAACGCCATCACGATCTCGGTGCGCTCGCGATCCGGCGCGCCGATCACGGCCGCCATCGAAACAGCCGGATGACGCAGCAGTGAGTCTTCGATCGAAGCCGGCCCGATGCGGTAGCCGGCGCTCGTGATCACATCGTCGCCACGGCCGACAAAACGGATGAAGCCGTCCGCGTCGCACGTGCCGAGGTCGCCGGTCACCAGAAACTTGCCGCGGAATTTCTCGCGCGTCGCCGCTTCGTTGCCCCAGTAACCGAGAAACATGACCGGATCGGGCGCGGCCACCGCGATATCGCCGATTGCACCCGGCGGAAGTTCGTTGCCGTCCATATCGACAATCGCAACACGATGCCCCGGCACCGCGCGACCAATCGCCCCGAAGCGCGGCTCGAAGAGCGCCGCGCACGACGACACCACGACGTTGCACTCCGTCTGCCCGTAGAACTCGTTGATCGTGACGCCCAGCGCTTTGCGGCCCCAACCGATCAATTCCTCACCGAGCGATTCGCCGCCGCTCGCCACCGAACGCAACGCGAGACTCCAACGTTCGGGACGTTCGACGCCGCGCATCATCTTCAATGCGGTGGGCGGCAGAAACGTATGCGAGACCGCGTGACGCGCCATCAGATCGAACGCGGCCTCGCCGTCGAATTTCGCAAAGCGGCGTGCGAGTACCGGCACGCCGTGATGCCAGGACGGCAAGAGCACGTCGAACAGGCCGCCGATCCACGCCCAGTCGGCGGGCGTCCAGATCAGCGTGGCATGCGCGGGAAAGCCCTGCTGCGACATCTCGACGCCCGGCAGGTGACCAGGCAACACGCGGTGCCCATGCAGCGCGCCCTTCGGTTTGCCGGTCGTGCCCGATGTATAGATGATCACCGCGGGATCGTCGGCACCGGTATCGGCGGGCATGAAACCGGCGGGCGCGCTCCTCAGCGCGTGCCAGAACGAACGCACCGGTGCGTGCGGATCGCCGTTGTCCTGATCGATATCCACGCTGAAAACATTGCGCAGCGACGGCAACGCCGCGCGGATTTCGCCGACCTTCTGCACGCCGCCGTGATCGGTAATCAACGCCACCGCGCCGCTATCGCCGAGCCGATGTTCGATCGCATCGACGCCGAACAGCGCGAAAAGCGGCACGGCCACCATGCCGGCCTTGTAGGCGGCGAGATGCGCGATAGCCGTTTCGACGGATTGCGACAGGAAGATGCCGATCCGGTCGCCGCGTTGCGCACCCGCTGCGAGCAGCGCGTTGGCGAAGCGGTCGGACAGCGCTTTCAACTCGTCGAACGTATAGCGGGTAGCGTTGCTCTCGGGATCTTCGTAGATCAGCGCGAGACGGCCCGAACCGTCGGCCCATTTATCGCACACGTCCACACCGATGTTGTAGCGCGCCGGGATCTGCCACGCGAAGTTTGCCGTCAGCGATTCGTAGGTCTGGCCGTCGAGGTTCATCGTGTCTGCTCCTGCAAGCCCGTCGGCGGTTGATAGCGCGGGAAGCCGTTATATTCGATCGTACGCTCCGCCGGCGGAAGCGGCCACGAGTGGCGCGCGTTCGGCACGCCGCCGTCGACGCGGATCACCGTGCCGTTGATGAACGCCGACGCCTCCGACAACAGAAACACCGCCGCGCCGGCAAGTTCGGATTCGGTGCCGAAGCGCTGCAGCGGAACCTTATGCCTGAGCGTGCGCAGCAGCGCCTGGTAGTCTTCGTTGTAGCTGTCCATGCCCGCGGACGCTATCCAGCCCGGCGCGACCGCATTGACTCTCACACCGGCGTGGCCCCATTCGCATGCGGCGGTTTCCGTGAGGTTCCATACGCCCGCGCGCGCCGCGCCCGAGTGCCCCATGCCGGGCATGCCGCCCCAGATATCCGCCAGCATGTTCACGATCGTTCCGCCGTGATGTTCCATCCATTGCGTATAGCACTCGCGGGACATCAGAAACGTACCGTGCAGATTGTTGCGCACCACCGCGTCCCAACCGTTCAGCGAAATTTTTTCGAGCTTTGCGGGGAACTGGCCGCCCGCGCAGTTGAAGAGGCCGTCTATGCGGCCGAGTTCCGCGACGATCGAAGCGATCGTTTCGCGGACCTGTTGCTCGTTGCGGATGTCGCAGGAATATGTTTTGTGTCCGGCGGACGCGCGTTGATGATCCTCGTCCAGTTCGGCTTGCACCGCTTTCAGCTTGTCCGCGCTTCGGCCGACCAGCGCGAGAGTTGCGCCTAAGGATGCGAGTTCGTGCGCGGTGCATCGGCCTAACCCGCTACCCGCACCGGTGACGATGATGACTTTGCCGGCGAAGAGACCTTCGCGGAAAACCGAACGATAGCCGTTTGACGGCGGCGAGGTGCTCGACGAAGCTGCGGGCATTCGGGTGTCTCCTTCATGTACTGCGCTTTCGATGTTTATTGAGTTTAGCTCAGGTTTTATTCTCGTGTCGTGCATAACCGCAATTTTATTTCATACTATTTATGCTTTACCACTTCTCCGTTCTTTGAGCTAGACTCAACTTATGCCGACTCAATTTCGCGTGTATCCCAATCGATGACCGTGTCCGCCATTTCCCGCCGCGTGCCTGTGCAGGCGCGCTCCGAACAACGACTCAAGGCGATTCTGGAGGCGGCCCGGCTCGTGTTTTCCGAAGTCGGCTACGCGTCGGCCACCATGACGGAGATCGCCGGGCGCGTCGGCGTGTCCGAGGCGACGATCTTCACGTACTTCGCCAGCAAGCGCGATCTCTGCGTTCGCGTGCTCGGCAACTGGTACGACGAGATCATCACCCAGGTCGAAAACGAATTGCCGTTGATCGCGGGCACCCGCAACAAGTTCGCCTACCTCGTGCGCACGCACCTCTACCGGTTGACCGTCGACGGCACGGGTCTGTGCGCGCTCATTCTTTCCGAAGGACGCGAGAAGGACGACAAGTTCGGCGATGTGATCGTCGAACTTCAGCGCCGCTATACGGCACCGATGATGAACGTGCTCGCCGAAGGCGTGGCGAGCGGCGACGTTCGCGCCGACATGCCGCTCGGTCTGTTGCGCTCCGCCGTGTATGGGCCGATGGAACACGTGCTGTGGGACGCGGTGCGAAAACAGAAAGCGGTGGATATCGAAGCGACCGCCGCTTCGCTGAGCGATCTGCTGTGGCAGGGGCTCGTGCCGCCCGATGCACAGGAGGCCGCATTGCGGCAACTGCGCAGCGATGTCGTCGGCGCGGTGAAGCGGTTCGAGGCGGCGGGATCGAAGTGAAGAAGGTGCGGGTGTCATGGGCCTCAGGCACTGTTCAGCAAAGTTCCTTCCCGCAGCCGATCACGCCGGCACGCCTCTGCCCGTGCCGTGCGCCTGCTGCAAAATGAAATCGATGAAGGTCGCCGCCGCGCGCGTGTGATGCCGGTTCGGCATATACAGCATGTACATATGCGTGCCGAAGATGCTCAAGCGCCATTCGTCGAGCGCGGTCACCGCATCGCCACGGCGCAGGTCGTCCTGCACCACGTAGTCCGGCACGAGGCCCACGCCCAGCCCGGCGAGCACCGCCTGGCGCAAAAAAAGAAAGTTCTCGGAGATGAGCGTCGGCTCCAGCAGCACTTCGTGCCGTTCGTCACGCAAGTAAGCGGCCACGCGCAACTGCCTGCCGACCACGGCCGAGGTAATCAGCGGCGCCGTGCGCAGATCGTCGAGTTGCCGCGGCATGCCGTGGGTTTGCGCGAAAGCCGGCGACGCACACGCCACGTACCTGACCGGCCCCATGTCGCGCGCAACCAGGTTTTGCGGCGGCTCGGACATCACGCGCACGGCGATATCGACTTCGTCGCGCATCAGGTCTTCAACGCGGTTCTCGAACATCACGTCCAGCACGATGCCGGGATAAAGCCGCTTGAACGCGATCAGCCAGTCCGACATGACGAGTTGCCCATACCCGCTCGGCACGCTCAGCCGCACGCGGCCCTGCAGGCTTTGCCCGAGCGTGGTAACGGACTCGCGCGCGGCGAGCAGCGCATTCTGGATCGTGCGGCCATGCTCGTATAGCTGCAGGCCGATCTCGGTCGGCTCGACCCGGCGCGTGGTGCGCCTCACCAGTTGCAGGCCGATAGAGCGCTCCAACTGGTTCAGGTGATAGCTTACGTTCGCGCGGCTCATTTTCAGCCGGCGCGCGGCTTCGCTGAGATTGCCCGCGTCCAGAATCTCCACCAGCAAGGTCAGGGAATTGACGTCCACAGCGGCGCCTTTGTCAAAATAGCCTTGACAGTCTGTCAACCTTCCATGTGATTGTCAATAAACCTTGACCGCCTCACAATCGGAGAATTCGCCAGACCCGGCATGCCTTTCCGCCTGCAACCGATAACAGTCAGGAGACGACACCATGACCCTCAACCCTTCAGCCGACGTTGTGACGCGCGAATTGCGCGGCAAGGTGCTGCTCGTGACGATCGACCACGCGCCGGTCAATGCCCTCTCCGCCGACGTGCGGCGCGGTCTGCTCGCCGCCGTCGAAGCCGCGGATGCCGATAACGCGGTGGAAGCCGTGCTGATCGTCGGCGCGGGGCGCAATTTCATCGCCGGCGCGGACATTCGCGAGTTCGGCAAGCCGCCGGTGCCGCCCGCGCTCCCGGACGTATGCAACCGCATCGAAGCGTGCACGAAACCGGTGGTCGCCGCGATTCATGGCGCGGCGCTCGGCGGCGGCCTGGAAGTGGCGCTCGCGGCGCACTACCGGATTGCCGTGGAAGGCGCGAAACTCGGCCTGCCCGAAGTGCAACTCGGCCTGTTGCCTGGCGCGGGCGGCACGCAGCGCACGCCGCGCCTGATCGGCGCGCAGGCCGCGCTCGACCTGATCCTGAGCGGCCGCCATGCGAGCTCGAAGGAAGCGCTGGCGCTCGGTCTGATCGACCGCCTGGGCAGCAGCGACGACATCCTCGCCGAAGGACTCGCGTATGTACACGAGTTGCTGGCCGCCCACGCGCCGGTGCGCCGCACCCGCGAGGCCGCAGCGCTCGGCGACCGCGCCGCGAGCCTCGCCGCCGTAACCGCAGCGCGCGCGGAAACCGCGAAGAAATCGCGTGGCCTGTTCTCGCCGCTGAAAATTATCGACGCCGTCGAGGCCGCCATCGAACAGCCTTTCGACGAAGGTCTGCGGCTCGAACGCAAGCTGTTCCTCGAATGCCTCGACAGCCCGCAGCGCGCCGGCCTGATCCATGCGTTCTTTGCCGAGCGCGAAGTGCTCAAGGCGCCCGAAACACGCGACGCCAAACCGCGCGCGCTGAACGCGATCGGCGTGGTGGGCGGCGGCACGATGGGCGCGGGCATCGCGGTCGCGGCGCTCGACGCGGGCCTGCCGGTGACGATGATCGAACGCGATGACGCCTCGCTTGCGCGCGGCCTCGCACACATCGAGAAAGTCTACGATGGCCTGATCGCCAAGGGCCGCATGAGTGCGGACAAGAAAGCGGCCGTCATGGCGCGCTGGAACGGCAGCACCTCTTACGATGCGCTCGCCGATGCCGATCTCGTGATCGAAGCCGTGTTCGAAGACCTCGCCGTCAAACAGGCCGTATTCGCCGAACTCGATCGCGTCTGCAAAGCAGGCGCCGTGCTCGCAACCAACACGTCATATCTCGACATCGACGCGATCGCGGCGAGCATTTCGCGCCCCGCCGACGTGATCGGCCTGCACTTCTTCTCGCCCGCCAACATCATGAAGCTGCTGGAAGTGGTCGTGCCGAAACAGGTCAGCGCGGACGTAGTCGCCACCGCGTTCGAGTTCGCGAAAAATTTGCGTAAAACGCCGGTGCGCGCGGGCGTGTGCGATGGCTTCATCGGCAACCGGGTGCTGGCCGTGTACCGCGCCGCCGCGGATGCCATGATGGAAGACGGCGCCTCGCCCTATCAGATCGATGCGGCCGTGCGCGCGTTCGGCTTTCCGATGGGACCGTTCCAGGTGGTGGATCTGGCGGGCGGCGACATCGGCTGGGCGGCACGCAAGCGGCGCGCCGCCACCCGCAATCCCGCAGCACGTTACGTGCAGATCGCCGATCGCCTGTGCGAGCGCGGCTGGTTCGGCCAGAAAACCGGACGTGGCTTTTATCTGTACCCCGAAGGATCGCGCAGCGGCACACCCGACCCCGAAGTGGAAGCGATCATCGACGCCGAGCGCGCACGCGCCGGCATCACGCCGCGCAGTTTCACCGACGACGAGATCATCCGCCGCTATATGGCCGCGATGATCAACGAAGGCGCCAACGTCGTGCACGAGCGTATCGCGCTGCGTCCGCTGGATGTCGACGTGACGTTCCTGTACGGCTATGGCTTTCCGCGCTATCGCGGCGGTCCGATGAAATACGCGGACATGGTCGGCCTGCCGAAGATTCTTGCCGACATCCGCGAGTTCGCCAAAGAGGATCCGCTCTTCTGGAAGGCCTCGCCGCTGCTCGTGGAACTGGTGGAACGCGGCGCCGATTTCGCGAGCCTGAACCAGACGGTCTGAAACGGGGCATCATCGATAGGCATTACGAGCGGCGTGCCTTGCGTGCGCGGCTCGGCCCACTCTATCCGGAAAAACCGTCATGGATCTGAACTTCACTCCCGAGGAAGAAGCCTTCCGCGCCGACGTGCAGGCCTTCCTGCGTGACAAGCTGCCACCACGACTCGCCGACAAGGTGCACGGCGGCCGCCGTCTGACGCGCGACGACATGGCCGGCTGGCACGCCATTCTCAACGCGCAAGGCTGGCTCGCCAATCACTGGCCGAAAGAGTACGGCGGACCGGGTTGGAACGCGGTGCAGAAATTCATCTTCGAAAACGAATGCGCGCTGGCCGGCGCGCCGCGCGTGGTGCCGTTCGGCGTCAATATGCTCGGCCCGGTGCTGATCAAATACGGTAGCGAAGCGCAAAAACGCCATTGGCTGCCGCGTATTCTCGACGGCTCGGACTGGTGGTGCCAGGGCTATTCGGAACCGGGCGCCGGCTCCGATCTCGCCTCGGTCAAAACTTCCGCGGTGCGCGGCACGGATGCGCAGGGCGAGCATTACATCGTCAACGGACAGAAGACGTGGACCACGCTCGGCCACTACGCGAACATGATTTTCTGTCTCGTGCGCAGCGCTACCGACGTGCGCAAACAGGAAGGCATCAGCTTTCTGCTGATCGACATGAAGACGCCGGGCGTCGAAGTGCGTCCGATCATCACGCTCGACGGCGAGCACGAAGTCAACGAGGTGTTCTTCACCGACGTGCGCGTGCCGGTCGAGAACCTGGTCGGCGAAGAGAATAAAGGCTGGACTTACGCCAAGTATCTGCTCACGTATGAGCGCACCAATATCGCGGGCGTCGGTTTTTCCGTGGCCGCGTTCAATCGACTGCGCAAGATCGCCGCGAAACAGCGGCGCAATGGCCGGCCGCTCGTGGAGGATCCCGCGTTCGCGGCGCGCATGGCGCGTGTCGAGATCGATCTGGAGAACATGAAGACCACCAACCTGCGCGTGATCGCGGCGGTGGCCGGCGGCGGCGTGCCCGGAGCCGAAAGTTCGATGCTGAAGATTCGCGGCACGGAGATCCGTCAGGAAATCTCGTCGCTCACGCGCCGCGCAATGGGTCCGTACGCGCAGCCGTTCGTCGAGGAAGCGTTGCAAGACGGCTTCGAAGGCACACCGGTCGGCCCCGAGGAAGCCGCGAGCGCCGCTTCGCTTTACTTCAATAATCGCAAGCTGTCGATCTTTGGCGGCTCGAACGAAATCCAGAAGAACATCATTTCCAAAATGATCCTGGGACTGTAAGAGGCGCACGTCATGAATTTCCAGCACACCGAAGACCGCCGCATGCTGGCGGATACGCTCAATCGTTTTGTCAGCGAGCAATACGGCTTCGAGACGCGCGAGCGGATCGCGTGTTCGGCAGAAGGCTATAGCAGCGAACTGTGGAACCGTTTTGCCGAACTCGGCATTATCGGCGCACTGTTCGACGAAGCTGACGGCGGTTTTGGCGGCGGCGGCTTCGATATCGCCGTGGTGTTCGAGAGCCTCGGACGCGGCCTCGTGGTCGAGCCGTTTCTGGATACGCTGATTGTCGGCCGCGCTCTTGCGCAGAGCGGCAACGCGGCGCAGAAAGCCGCGCTCGGTGAATTGATCGACGGCTCGCGGATCGTTGCTCTCGCGCACGGCGAACCCGACGGCCACTACGAACTGGCCCGCGTGACGACGCGCGCGCAGCGCAGCGGCGACGCGTGGCGGCTGAACGGCGCGAAGGCCGTGGTTCAGCACGGTGAGCACGCTTCGCTCTTTCTGGTCTCGGCGCGCACGCACGGCGATAACGATGAAGAAGCAGGCGTGACGCTCTTTCTCGTGCCGCGCGATGCGGCAGGCGTGAGCGTGCGCGGTTACCGCAAGATCGACGGCGGGCGCGCGGCCGAATTAACGTTCGACAACGTCGCGCTCGGCGACGATGCACTGCTCGGCTCAGCAGGCGCGGGCTTCGCGCCACTGGAATACGCCGTTGGCTGCGGCGTACTGGCCTTGTGTTCCGAAGCCGTCGGCGCGATGGATGTCGCGAAAGACCATACGCTGGAGTATCTGCGCACGCGCAAACAATTTGGCGTGCCGATCGGCAGCTTTCAGGCGTTGCAGCATCGCATGGCCGACCTGATGCTCGAAATCGAGCAGGCTCGCTCGGCGGTGATCAACGCAGCCGCGGCGCTTGGCGCCGAACGCAGGCTGCGGGAGCGTGCGGTGTCGGCGGCCAAATACAGTATCGGCAGGATCGGCGCGCGGGTCGCGGAGGAGTGCATCCAGTTGCACGGAGGAATCGGCATGACGTGGGAACTGCCGCTCGCTCACTACGCAAAGCGCCTCGTGATGATCGATCATCAACTCGGCGATGAGGACCACCATCTCGAACGGTTTATCGCGCTGGGGCGAGAATAAGCGCGACGCGCGACAGCCGGACGGTGAACGCAGTTTGGGCGTTCTGATCGCACTGGGATTTTCGCTCTCACGCGCAGTGGCAATTTCGCGCCCCGATTTATGGTTCAAGGCCGACACGCTGTTTCTTGCGCTCGATCATTGCACCCGTGGCGTCGCGCGATCGTTGCATTGAAAACGAAAAATGCCTTACAAGCATTGCTTGTAAGGCATTGATTTCTTTGGTCGGGGCGAGAGGATTTGAACCTCCGACCACCTGCACCCCATGCAGGTACGCTACCAGGCTGCGCTACGCCCCGAACAGCACAAAATTATAACAGACACTTCATTCGATTAGAACCGCTTCGTGTTAACAAAGGAGACTAATGGCTCAACAAATCGATCACCTTCAGCAATTCCTTGCGCAACTGCTCGACGTCTACTGTGGCTGCGGTCGTGGTCGTCGCCGGTATCGCAGCGCCTTCGCGCTCGTCGACCACGTCGGCCGGCACTGCGTGTGCGCCACCGCCATGCGAATCGAGCCGATTACGCGCACCGTTGATCGTGAAGCCCTGTTCATACAACAGCTCACGAATCCGCCGGATCAACAACACCTCGTGATGCTGGTAATACCGGCGATTGCCACGCCGCTTGACCGGCCTCAACTGCGTGAACTCCTGCTCCCAGTAGCGCAGCACATGCGGTTTCACGCCGCATAGTTCGCTGACCTCACCAATCGTGAAGTAGCGCTTCGCCGGAATCGGAGGCAAGACGACTTTTTCGATCGCCGCTGTCATCGTCAGTTAGCCGTCGTGGTGGGTTGCGCAGGAACGCGCCAGTCGATCAGCGCGTGAAACTCGCTTCAGCGCCGTTCTCGACCAGCGCTTTCAGCTTTTGACTTGCATGGAACGTCACAACGCGGCGCGCGGCGATCGGAATCGCCTCGCCGGTCTTCGGGTTTCTGCCGGGACGCTGGGGCTTGTCGCGCAACTGGAAGTTGCCGAACCCCGACAGCTTCACGCTGTCGCCACTCTCCAGCGCATCGCGGATCACCTCGAAAAACGCTTCGACCATGTCTTTCGCTTCCCGCTTGTTGAGCCCGACATTGTCGAACAGCAACTCGGCAAGTTCCGCCTTGGTGAGTGTCGGCGTTTCAGCGGAAACGACGGCGGGTGATGTCGGAATATCGCGAATCATGGCGCTGCGTTGCGCCGTAAGAAGGGCTTCGAAATCACTCGAGTTCATTTCATTCATATCTATCAAATGGCGCGCCAAGCAAAAAACAAAAGATGCGGAAACAGCCGTGCAATTGTTAAATGCGGGTTATCCGCGCAGCCGTGCGCCATATACTCGAGCCAGACGTTCCACCAGAGTTTGAATAGCCAGTTCGACCGTTTCGTCCTGAAGGGTTCCACCAGTATCTTGCAAGGTTACACGGAACGCAAGGCTTTTCTCATGAGCAGCCAGACCACCGGAAGTGTTTGATTTTGGACGGAATTCGTCGAAAAGCGCAACCTTCTGAACAGTCTTGCACGCGGGTTCGGACTGGGCTTTCTGAAGCTCGTCGAGCAGTGCCTGAACCTCGATTTTCTGATCGACGACCACGGCAATATCACGACGCACAGGCGGAAATTTAGACACTTCCGCCGGAGTAGGCAATACGCGCTGCATTAATGCCTCTGCTTCGATTTCAAACAGAATCGGCGCATGCGGCAAATCATATTTCTGCATCCAGCGCGGATGCAATTCACCAATCCAGCCAACTGCGCGGCCATTCAGTTCGATACGCGCACTGCGTCCCGGATGCAATGCCGGATGTTCCGCTTTGACGAAACGCGCGACCGCCGGCGCCAGTATGGATTCCAGATCGCCCTTCACGTCGAAGTAGTCGACCGTGCGCGTCGCCGCGCCCCACTGCTCGTCGAGCGCGGGACCGTATGCGAGGCCGCCGATCATCTTCGGCTGCGCGAAGCCTTCGACCGTCAGCTCACCGGCCTTGATCGAGGGATCGTGCAGGAACACGCGGCCAGCTTCGAACACGCGCACGCGATCCGCGGCGCGGCGGTTCAGGTTCGTGCGCAGCACGTGAATCAGGCTGCCAAAAAGCGTGGTGCGCATCACCGACAACTGGCTTGCAATCGGATTCAGCAGACGCACCGGCTTGTCATTACCGGCGAAGTCCTGCTCCCACTCGGCATCGACGAAACTGAAGTTCACCGTTTCCGCGTAGTCGCGCGCGGCGAGCGCGTGACGGATCACGTGGATCGAACGCTGCGTTTCGTTGGTCGCGCGCATTTCGCTGGTCGCGACCGGCGGCCGCGCCGGAATTTTCTCGAAGCCGTAAATACGCGCGACTTCTTCGATCAGGTCTTCTTCGATTTCGATATCGAAACGATACGACGGCGGCATCACCGAGAACGTATCGTCACCGCGCTCGAACGACAGGCCGAGGCGCGTGAAAATCTGCGCGATTTCGTCCGCGCCGATCTCGATGCCGATGATGCGATTCGCACGCGAAACGCGCATTTTCACGGGCTCGCGCTTCGGCACATTGACGATCTGATCGTCGACCGGGCCGGCTTCGCCGCCGCAGATGTCGAGGATCAGTTGCGTGATGCGTTCGATATGCTCGACGGTGGTCGCATAGTCCACGCCGCGCTCGAAGCGATGGCCGGCGTCGGTCGAGAAGTTGTATTTGCGCGAGCGCCCGCGAATGCTATCGGGCCACCAGAAAGCGGCTTCGAGATAGATGTTGGCGGTGTCGAGCGTGACGGCCGTGCTGTCGCCGCCCATAATGCCCGCGAGACTTTCGATATGCTGCTCGTCGGCGATCACGCCGACCGTTTCATCGAGCTCGACGGTGTTGCCGTTCAGCAGCTTGAGCGTTTCGCCCTTGCGGCCCCAGCGTACGTCCATGCCGCCGTGGATCTTGTCGAGATCGAACACGTGCGACGGACGGCCCAACTCGAGCATCACATAGTTCGAGATATCCACGAGCGCGGAGATGCTGCGCTGCCCCGAACGCTCGAGGCGCTCGACCATCCATTGCGGTGATTTTGCACGCGCATTCACGCCGCGGATCACGCGACCCGAGAAGCGGCCGCACAGATCGGGCGCCGAGATTTTGACAGGCAGCGTCTCGTTGAGCTTCACTTCAACCGGTTTGATTTCGAGCGGGCGCAGCGGCGCGCCGGTAATCGCCGAGGTCTCGCGCGCCACGCCGAACACCGACAGGCAGTCCGCCTTGTTCGGCGTCAGCTTGATCTCGAACACGGTGTCGTCGAGATTGAGCGTTTCGCGGATGTCCTGGCCGATCGGCGTATCTTCCGGCAGGATCAGCAGGCCGCTATGATCTTCCGAGAGCTTGAGTTCGCGTGCCGAGCACAACATGCCCTGGCTTTCCACGCCGCGCAGCTTGGAGAGCCTGATCGCGAACGGCGCACCGCCTTCTTCAGCCGGCGGCAGTTGCGCGCCGACCAGCGCGACCGGCACCTTGATGCCCGGCGCCACGTTCGGCGCGCCGCACACGATGTTCAGTGTCGCGCCCGTGCCGGCGTCCACCTGACACACGTTGAGCTTGTCGGCATCCGGGTGCTTGACGACTTCCAGCACCTGGCCAACGACGATCTTCGAGGTCGGCGGCGCGGCCGGCCGCAGGTCTTCGACTTCGAGACCCGCCATCGTCAACGCGTGCGACAGTTCGTCGGTCGTCAGTTGCGGATCGACAAAGGTTCTCAGCCAGGATTCCGGGAATTGCATGGTTCTTTGTACGTTCTGATCAGGTTAGGTCCATGTCCGGCAGTGCTTTGCATGACTCGATGTTCGTGTGAATCATCAGGCTCTGCCGGGGACGCTGTGGCGGCATGCACTGCGTGCGTTGCCGCGCTCTATGCTTGTCGCGTTCGCACGCGCCGGTTCACGCGAATTGACGCAGGAAACGCAAGTCGTTTTCGAAGAACAGTCGCAGGTCCTGCACGCCGTAACGCAACATGGTGAGCCGCTCGAGGCCGCTGCCGAAAGCAAAGCCGATGTAACGCTCGGGGTCGAGGCCCATGTTGCGGATCACCGTGGGGTGAACCTGGCCCGAGCCCGAAATTTCGAGCCACTTGCCGGCGTTCTTGCCCGTTTCGAACAACATGTCGATCTCAGCCGACGGTTCGGTGAACGGAAAGTACGACGGACGGAAGCGCACCAGAATATCGTCGCGCTCGAAGAATTTCTTGAGGAAGTCGGTGTAGACGCCCTTCAGGTCCGCGAAGCTGATGTTCTCGTCGATCCACAGGCCTTCGACCTGGTTGAACATCGGCGAGTGCGTCGCGTCGCTGTCCACGCGGTACGTGCGGCCCGGCACGATCACCTTGATGGGCGGCGTGTTGGTGCGGGCGTAGCGAACCTGCATCGGGCTGGTGTGCGTGCGCAGCAGCAGTTGGCGGCCGTCGGCATCCTTACCGTCGACGTAGAAGGTGTCCTGCATGGAACGCGCCGGATGATTCTCCGGGCTGTTCAGCGAGGTGAAGTTGTACCAGTCGGTTTCGATTTCGGGGCCGTCGGCCACGTCGAATCCGATCGTACGGAAAATCTGTTCGACGCGCTCCCAGGTGCGCATTACCGGGTGCAGGCTGCCTGCGCCGGTGCCGCGGCCGGGCAGCGTGACGTCGATGGCTTCAGCGGCGAGGCGCTGGTTCAGCAACGCGTCGGCCAAAGCCTGACGGCGGGCCGTCAACGCGGCTTCCACTTGTTGCTTGACGAGGTTGATCCGTGCGCCTTCAGTCTTGCGCGTTTCGGGATCGAGTTTGCCAAGTCCCTTCAATAGCTCGGTCAGCGCACCCGATTTGCCGAGAAAGCGGGCTTTCTCGTTCTCGAGGGTGGTGACGTCTGAGGCTTCTGCGAAGGCTTTTTGCGCGTCGGCGACAATCTGGTCCAGATCCATTGATCCCATCATTTCAACGTCAGTGTTCAATCGAAGCAAAACTGGTTCTACCAACAAAAACGGGGCTCGGTGAGGAGCCCCGTTTTTGTTGCAACGTCACCGAGACTACCGGATGTTCGCTGCAACGAACCACGCAGTTTTAATTGCCAGAAGCGCAATCAGGCTGCAACGGCGGCTTTCACCTGCTGAACGATCGCAGCAAAAGCAGCCTTGTCGAACACAGCCATGTCGGCCAGCACCTTGCGGTCGAGTTCGATCGAAGCCTTCTTCAGGCCGTTGATGAACACGCTGTACGTCATGTCGTGCTGACGCACCGCCGCGTTGATACGCGTGATCCACAGTGCACGGAACACACGCTTCTTGTTGCGGCGATCGCGGTAGGCGTATTGGCCCGCGCGCATGACCGCCTGCTTGGCGATGCGATAGACGTTATTGCGACGGCCGCGGTAACCCTTGGCCAGCTTGATGATCTTCTTGTGACGGGCCCGTGCGGTAACCCCACGTTTTACTCGAGGCATGTTTCGCTCCTATGAGTTTCGGTTAAGGGTTAAGCGAACGGCAGCATTGCGCGTACGGAGTTCAGATCGGAATCATGAACTGCCGTCGAACCGCGCAGATGGCGTTTGTTCTTGGTGGTTTTCTTGGTAAGAATGTGGCGCTTGAAGGCTTGACCGCGCTTGACGGTACCACCCGGACGCACCACGAAGCGCTTTGCAGCGCTCTTCTTGGTCTTCATCTTCGGCATGACAACTCCATTATTTGATGGATATGGGTGTGCGGTCGGCCAGTTGGCCATTACCCGCCCTTCGAAACCCACTCCACTTGGTATGCAGACCGCCTGAACCGCTGACGGCCGCTTTTTCAGGAAGCGGCGTGCATTTAGTCACACACGCGCCGCCCCGAAACCTGCCGATACCGCACCGGACACCCGGTGCCGCACCGTTTCAATCTTTTCACGACGGGAGCACACGCCACACGGCGCGCCGCTGTTCCGGCCGGTTACTTCTTTTTCTTCGGAGCGAGCACCATGATCATCTGGCGCCCTTCCATTTTCGGCATCTGCTCGACCTGACCGACTTCGTCGAGGTCCGTGCGCAGGCGCTCGAGCATGCGCATACCGATTTCCTGGTGGGCCATTTCGCGGCCACGGAAACGCAACGTGATTTTCGTCTTGTCGCCGTCTTCGAGGAAGCGGATGAGGTTGCGCAGCTTGACGTTGTAATCACCGTCGTCAGTGCCCGGTCGGAATTTGACTTCCTTGACCTGGACGACCTTCTGCTTGAGCTTGGCCTCGTGTTGTTTCTTCGCTTCCGAGTACTTGAACTTGCCGTAGTCCATCAAGCGGCAAACCGGTGGAACCGCCTGGGGCGCGATTTCGACCAGATCCACATCTTGCTGTTCCGACATGCGGAACGCATCAGCCAGTTTCACGATGCCGAGCGGTTCGTTCTCGACCCCGACCAGACGCACCTCGGGTGCCGTAATTTCACCGTTGATGCGGTGCGCAGACTTATCAGTAGCGATGTTACGTTTCCTCTAAAAATTAAAAAAACGAGCCGGGCTGCCAAGTGGCTCAATTGAACGACTGCACATCCTGGCGCAGACGCTCAATGAAGGTATCGAGGGGCATCACACCCAGATCGACACCACCACGGGCACGCACGGCTACCGTTTGGGCTTCACGCTCTTTGTCGCCGACCACAAGCAGGTACGGCACCTTCTCTAGCGTGTGCTCCCGTATTTTATAGCTAATCTTCTCGTTGCGCAAATCGGCCTCCACTCTAACCCCTTGTTTTTGCAACGATTGGGCTAAAGACTGCGCATATTCGGTCTGACTTTCCGCGATATTCATCACAACGACCTGCATTGGCGCGAGCCACGCAGGCATTGCACCAGCGTGGTGCTCGATCAGAATACCGAGAAAACGCTCCATTGATCCGACAATTGCCCGGTGCAGCATGATCGGCCGGCGGCGGCTATTGTCTTCGGCTACGTATTCCGCGCCGAGGCGCTCCGGCAACACCATATCGAGCTGCAACGTGCCACACTGCCACGAGCGGCCGAGCGCATCCCTGATGTGGTATTCGACCTTCGGGCCGTAAAACGCGCCCTCGCCCGGCAGTTCTTCCCACGTTACACCGCAGGCCGTCAGCGCCTCGCGCAGACCCTGCTCCGCGCGATCCCACGTCTCGTCCGTGCCGGCGCGCGCGTCCGGGCGCAGCGACAACTTGATCTCGACATTGTCAAAACCGAAATCCTTATAAACGCTCATCGCCAGCGTATTGAACGCGATCGATTCGCTGATAAACTGGTCTTCGGTACAGAAAATGTGCGCGTCGTCCTGTACGAAACCGCGCACGCGCATCAGTCCATGCAGCGCGCCCGACGATTCGTTGCGGTGGCACGAGCCGAATTCCGCATAACGCAGCGGCAGATCGCGATACGAACGCAGACCGTGGTTGAACACCTGCACGTGACCCGGGCAGTTCATCGGCTTGATCGCGTAATCGCGCTTTTCCGATTCCGTCGTGAACATGTTTTCACGATAGTTCTGCCAATGGCCCGACGCTTCCCAGAGCGAGCGGTCCATGATCATCGGCGTCTTGATTTCGAGGTAACCCGCGTCGTTCACGCGACGGCGCATGTACTGCTCGACCTGCTGCCACAGCGTCCAGCCACGCGGATGCCAGAACACCATGCCCGGCGACTCGTCCTGCATGTGGAACAGATCGAGTTGCTTGCCGAGCTTGCGGTGGTCGCGCTTTTCCGCCTCTTCGAGCATGTGCAGGTACGCTTCCTGGTCTTCCTTCTTCGTCCAGGCCGTGCCGTAGATGCGCTGCAATTGTTCGTTCTTCGAATCGCCGCGCCAGTAGGCACCCGCGACCTTCATCAGCTTGAAGACTTTCAGCTTGCCGGTGGACGGCACGTGCGGGCCGCGGCACAGATCCGTGAAGCCGCCATGCGAGTACAGCTTGATCTCGTCGGTGGCGGGAATCGATTCGATGATCTCGGCCTTGTACTTTTCGCCGATGCTCTTGAAGTAGTCCACCGCTTCGTCACGCGACACCACGCGGCGCGAAACCGGCTCGTCTTTCTTCGCGAGTTCCTGCATGCGCCTTTCGATCTTCTCGATATCTTCCGGCGTGAACGGACGGTTGTACGCGAAGTCGTAGTAAAAACCGTTGTCGATAACCGGGCCGATCGTGACCTGCGCTTCCGGGTACAGATCCTTCACCGCGTACGCGAGCAAGTGCGCCGTGGAGTGGCGAATGATATCGAGACCGTCTGCGTCTTTCTCGGTGACGATGGCAAGCGCCACGTCGTGATCGATCAGCGCGGACGTATCGACCAGCTCACCGTCGATCTTGCCGCCGAGCGCGGCCTTCGCGAGGCCGGGGCCGATCGAGGCGGCCACTTCGGCGACGGTCACCGGATGCTCGTACTGTCGAACAGAACCGTCAGGCAAACGTATCGAAACCATTGCGTTCTCCGTGGTGCCGACCGGCGGCGGCACATACAACCATCAAACAAGCCAAAAAAAATGCGGCCCCGCTTTCGAGGGGCCGCATTCACATTTCCTGCAAACTACATTGGCGAAAGTGGTCCTCGACTAGCGTCGCTCCGAAGTAGTTTCGGTCAACGTTCGCGGTGTCATAACCGTATTCGCCTTTTGCGCCAAATGCGCTTACTGCAGTTTGCGAAACCCCGGCGAAACCGGAATTTCTCTTTCGTTGGTAGGCTCGATTGGACTCGAACCAACGACCCCCACCATGTCAAGGTGGTGCTCTAACCAGCTGAGCTACGAGCCTGAAGAAACGAGATTATATGGAGCGCCACACCGCTTGGCAAGTACTTTTATGCATCGACTTTAAATATCTACTCGCGAACTCGAACATGTCCACGAGACGCGCACACCTATCAACAGCATCAACTCCTGCGCGATGCACGCACCACGCCCGTCACCTCACCGAGCAGCGTACACGCGCGCTGAATCTGCGCGGCGTTCGATACCTCGACGGTAAATTGCATGAACGCAGCGTTACGCCGCGTCTGCGTCTTCACGCCGATCACGTTCATCTTTTCACGCGCGAACACTTCGGAAATATCGCGCAGCAAACCCTGCCGGTCCGTGGCTTCGATCGAGAGATCGACCGGATAGACCGACTGGCCGCGGCCGCTCATTACCTCCGCCGACCACGCCGTTTGCAGCACTCGCTCGGGCGCCCGCTCGGCCATGCGCAGGAACGTCGCGCAATCGCTGCGGTGAATCGACATGCCTTTACCACGCGTGACAAAGCCGCAGATGTCGTCGGGCGGCGCCGGCCGGCAACAGCGCGCGAGTTGCGTGAGCAACGCGTCGACACCGACCACCAGCACGCCGGTGGACGCACCGCGCGCTACGCTCGCGCCACTACTGCGCTTTTCGAATTGCTCAGGCGCGTCGACCACCGGCTCAGGCGGAGGCGCATCGTGCAGCGCCTGCTCGACGAGCCGCAAACTGAATTCTTCCTTGCCCACCACCGAGAACAGATCGTCGGTGGTCTTGAAGCCAAGCTTGGCCGCGAGCTGATCCAGATTGACCGACGTCTTGCCCTCGCGCTGCAAGGTCTTTTCGACCATCGCGCGGCCGCTCGCGATATGTTCCTGCACTTCGACCGCGTTGAACCACGCGCGCACTTTTTGCCGCGCGCGCGGACTTTGCAGATAGCCGAGTTGCGGGTTCAGCCAGTCGCGCGACGGGCCGCCCTCCTTGACCGCGACGATCTCGACCGTCTGACCGTTCTGCAGCGGTGTGTTGAGCGGCACCATTGCGCCATCCACGCGCGCGCCGCGGCAGCGATGCCCCAGCTCGCTATGCAGGTGGTACGCGAAATCGACGGGCGTTGCGCCGTGCGGCAACGGAATCACCCGCGCCTGCGGCGTCAGCACATAGATATGGTCGTCGTCGAGCGTGGCCTGGCGCAGTTGCTCCCATGGCTGCGCCGCACGCTTCTCGCCGTGCTCGCCCTCGGAGACTTCGTCTTTCCACGCGAGCAATTGGCGCAGCCACGCGATCTTCTCGTCGTACTTCTCGTTCGCGGTGAACTGGCCGCCGTACCCGCGCACGCCCGCTTCCTTGTAGCGCCAATGTGCCGCCACGCCGTATTCGGCGAACTGATGCATTTCCTGCGTTCGGATCTGCACTTCGAACGCGCGGCCGTCGTCGCCGATCACGACCGTGTGCAGCGATTTATAGCCGTTCGGTTTCGGCCGCGAGATATAGTCGTCGAACTCTTTCGGCACCGGTTGCCACAGGTTGTGCACAATGCCGAGCACGGTGTAGCAATCCTTGATGTCCGGCACGATCACCCGAAAGGCGCGCACGTCGTACAGTTCGGCGAAGTCCAGTTCCTTGCCGCGCATCTTGCGCCAGATGCTGTAGATGTGTTTCGGCCTGCCGCTCACCTCTGCACGAATATGCGCCGCGGCCAGTTCCTTTTGCAGGCGCTCGATAGCCTGCGCGACATAGCTCTCGCGCTCGACGCGTTTCTCGTCGAGCAGTTTGGCGATGCGCTTGTAAGTGACCGGCTCTTCGAAGCGCAGCGCGAGATCTTCGAGCTCCCACTTCAGTTGCCAGATGCCCAGGCGGTTGGCGAGAGGCGCATAGATATCGAGCGTCTCGCGGGCCACGTCCGGCGAGGGCGTGATTTTCGCCGCCGCGTAATAACGCAGCGATTGCAGGCGCGACGCGAGCCGGATCAGCACCACTCGAATATCTTGCGCGAATGCGAGCAGCATCTTGCGCAGCGCCTCGACCTGCGCGCGGCGCGCGGCCTGGGCGTCGCGCCCGGCTTCGGGCATGGCATTCTGCGCGGCACGCAAGCTCACGGTGCCAAGGCGCAGCAACTTGCGCACATCGCCGACCAGTTGCGCGACTTCTTCGCCGAAGTTGTCGGCGATCACACGCTCCGGATCCTGCAGATGCGGCGTCAGCGCAAACAATGCCGCCGCCAGCACCGCCGGCGGATCGACGTTGAGCGTGCGCATGATCGACGCCGTACCCGCCGCATGATCCGCCAGCATTTCGCCCGACGAGAGCCGCACCTCGCCCGCATGTTCACGCACGAACGCCATTGCTTCATCGAAAGAAGGCAGGGGCTTCGGCGTGCTCGTAACGATTTCGGTATTCATGGTGCGGTGGCCCACCGGGCCGGACAAATCAACGGAATTTCAACGACGCATGTGGCTGGCTTAGCTGCGCTGCGCGGCGACCACGACGACTTCGACGAGGCACTTCGGATTGGCGAGCTTCGCTTCGACGGTAGCGCGCGGCGGCGTGGCGCCGGGTGCGATCCACTCGTCCCACACGGCGTTCATGCCGGCAAAATGCGCCATGTCCGAGATGAAGATCTGCACCGACAGCAAATGCGACTTGTCGCTGTTCACTTCGCCCAGCAGACGGTCGATGTGGGCAAGCACTTCGCGAGTCTGCCCGGTGATGTCCTGATCCGCGTCTTCAGCGATCTGGCCCGCGACATACACAGTACCGTTGTGAACGGCAATTTCCGAGAGGCGCTTGCCGACGTGGTGACGAATGACTGCCATGAAGGATCCTGAAGTTGGTTGGAAGTTGAACGTAGATGCGTTCCGCATCGCGCCCCGTCAAGGGCGCCGGGCGGAGCCACATATTATGACGCGTCGGCGGCCGGTCCGATAAAGAACCGTCTTGCAATATCGATCTGTTCGGCTGACAGGAACGCCGGCGCATGTCCGACGCCAGCGATCTCCGTGCTCGATACGGCGCGGCCGGTCTCGACCATCTTCGCGACGGTTTCACGCGAGAGCAGATCGGATTGCTCGCCGCGCACCACCAGCACCGCCCCCTGGAAAGAGGCCAGCGAATGCCACAGCGCGGCCTCGCCGAGTTTGGCTGCTTCCTCGGTGGTCGTGGTAAAGGGCTGTGCGATACGCGGGTCGTAGCGGAACAGCCACGCGCCGTCCTGCTCGCGCAGAAGCGGTGTGTTGATCTCACGCCATTCGTCCGGCGTGAGCGGGCCGAAAGTCTGCGCGAGCAAGGCTGCGTAGTCGATGCCTTGCTGCAGCGTTTCGAAACGCACGGGATTGCCAAGATAATCGCCGATGCGCTGCACCGCAGCCGGCTCCAGATGCGGACCCACGTCGTTCAACAACATCTTGCGAATCGGCGTTTCCGGCAAGCCGGCGAGCGCGAGTCCGATCAGGCCGCCCATCGAGGTGCCGAACCAGTCGACCGTTTCGACATTCAGGCGCGCGATCAACGTGACCATATCGGCGACGTATTGCGGCACCGTATAGAAGTTGGGGTTGGCGAGCCACGATGACAAGCCCCGCCCCGCGACATCCGGACAAACTACGCGGTAAGTGCCGGCGAATTCCGCCGCGAGGCGGTCGAAATCGCGCCCTGAACGGGTCAAGCCGTGCACGCACAGCAGCACGCGCGGATTGGCCGGGTCGCCCCACTCAGTGTAGGCGATGCGGTGCAAGCCACCGGCGCTCGCGCACTGCACATAGCGTTGGCGCGGCGCGGGCCGCCCGGCGGTGGAAGCGGACGTGGTTGCGGTCATCTGGGTTCCTTGCGAAAGCGCTGAGGGTTCGGCCTGGGCACAGCAGGATGGATAAGCGTCCAATCTTCGAACGATTGTAAACCGCTTTGCCGCGCGACAAGAGTCGGCCGAACGGCATAGGACAGCCCAGGACGGCCTAAGACACCCCGTAGAACAACTATCCGCGACACAAACGGAAGCGGGCGAGACTCGCGCCTCGCCCGCCCGGGAACCACCTTGCCGCCGCCTGCGACCACCCGCCGCGAGAACAGCTCACGCAAACGGCCTACACAACCGTTTCAGACCGCTTCAGGCGGCCGCACGGCACGCCGTTCAGCTCACCGCGCTCACGTCGAGCGGTGCGCCCGTCTTCGCCTTGATTTCCTCGACGCTCACGCCCGGCGCCAGTTCGGTCACCTTCAGACCGTCTTCCGTGATTTCGATCACGCCGAGGTCGGTAATGATCTGATCGACCACGCCCACGCCCGTGAGCGGCAGCGTGCATTCTTCGAGAATCTTGTGCTGGTCGCCCTTCGCGACGTGCTCCATCAGCACGACCACGCGCTTGACGCCCGCGACCAGGTCCATCGCGCCGCCCATGCCCTTGATCATCTTGCCCGGGATCATCCAGTTGGCCAGATCGCCCTTCTTGCTGATCTGCATCGCGCCCAGAATCGCCAGGTTGATGTGGCCGCCGCGAATCATCGCGAACGAATCCGCCGACGAAAAAATCGACGAGCCCGGCAGCGTGGTCACCGTCTGCTTGCCGGCGTTGATCAGGTCGGCGTCCACTTCCTCTTCGGTCGGCGACGGGCCGATGCCGAGCAGACCGTTTTCCGACTGCAGCCACACTTCGACGCCCGCCGGCACATGATTGGCTACCAGCGTAGGCAGGCCGATGCCGAGGTTCACATAAAAGCCGTCCTGCAATTCCTTCGCCGCGCGCGCGGCCATTTCGTCACGAGTCCATGCCATGATCAGTCTCCTTTCGCGCGGACGACGCGTTGTTCGATGCGTTTTTCCGGATGCGCATTGAGCACGATGCGCTGCACGAAGATGCCTGGCGTATGGATCGCGTCCGGATCGAGTTCGCCCACTTCGACGATTTCTTCGACTTCCGCGACGGTGATCTTGCCGGCCATCGCGCACATGGGGTTGAAGTTGCGCGCGGTGCGGCGGTAGATCAGGTTGCCCGATTTGTCGGCCTTCCACGCCTTGACCAGCGCCACGTCGGCCGTCAGCGAGTGTTCGAGCACGTAGTGGTTTTCGCCGAACTGGCGGGTTTCCTTGCCTTCGGCGATCAGCGTGCCGTAGCCGGTATTGGTGAAGAACGCCGGAATGCCCGAACCGCCCGCGCGCAGCTTCTCGGCGAGCGTGCCTTGCGGCGTGAATTCGAGCTCGAGTTCGCCGGCCAGATACTGGCGCTCGAACTCCTTGTTCTCGCCGACATACGACGAGATCATCTTCTTGACCTGACGCGTTTCGAGCAGCAGACCGAGGCCGAAACCGTCGACGCCCGCGTTGTTGCTGATACAGGTGATGCCCTGCACGTTCGAATCGCGCAGTGCGCCGATCAGCGCCTCGGGAATGCCGCACAGCCCGAAGCCGCCCACGGCAAACGTCTGCCCGTCCTTGACGATGTCTTTCAGCGCCTCGGCGGCGCCTGGATAGACCTTGTTCATCAGTTTGTCCCTTCCTTTATGGAAATCCGAAACCCGAACGCGGGCCGCCGGATCGTTGCGGCTGGTATGGCGTTTTGCGGGCTCGAGCCCGACACGTCATTCTAGTCATCCCCGGCAGGCTGTGTGCCCAGGTTTCCCTGCGCGTCGTGCAGATGCCTGCCGCGGATGACTTCACCGCGATATCGTGTGGTCGAAAGAGTACGCCGTGCGCGCCATACGGCACAATACGCAAAAATACATAAGTACTTGCCGCCAGCCCATGCCCGCACTGGATTACAAAACAGCGTTCCACCTCGCTCCGATCGGACTCGTGCTGTCGCGCGAACGGATTATCGAAGACTGCAATGACGAGCTCGCGTCGATTTTCGGCTGCACGCGCGAGTCGCTGCTCGGCCAGTCGTTCCAGGTGCTGTACCCGTCCACGGACGAATTCGAGCGGATCGGCGCGCGGATTCCACCGATCATGACCGCGCAAGGCAGTTACGCGGACGACCGCATCATGAAGCGGGCTAACGGAGAACTGTTCTGGTGCCATGTGACAGGCCGCGCGCAGGAACGCGCCGATGCGCACGCCGCGGGCGTCTGGACCTTCGAGGATTTGAGCGCGACGCGGCGCGTGGCGGTCGAACTGACGCCGCGCGAACGCGAAATCGCCGCGCAACTGGTCACGGGGAAAACCAGCAAACAGATCGGCCGCGTGCTGGATATCAGCCCGCGCACGGTGGATGTCTACCGCGCGCGGCTGATGCGCAAATACGATACGGGAAACGCGACGGAGCTATTGCAGCGCCTGCTCGGGCATTGAAGAAATGAAACGCGCGCGCAGGTGAGCGCCGGGGCCCGCCGGCCTAATACCGCCGCTCAGGCTGCCTTCACCAGCGCGGCGCGCTCGATGGTTGCGCGCAGCAAGTCAGGCACTGGCACCGACTTGCCGGCCGCGTAATCGATCCACACGCAGCGTGCGGCGCCGCGCGCATACACGGTAATCGGATCGTCGGCGCGCACGAGTTCAAACCCCGTGTCGAAGCTGCTGCGGCCGGGCGTAGCCACTGTCATCCGGCCGATCACGTCGCCGGGATAGTGCAGCTGCTTGAGAAACTCCATCGAAGCATTGACGATCACCGGCCCCTGTCCGTCGGCATTGCTGCCGGCCAGACCCAACTGCTCGAACCAGGAAATCCGCACCTGCTCCATGTAGCGGAAATAGACCGTGTTGTTCACATGGCCGAACGCGTCCATATCGCCCCAGCGGATCGGCATCGACATCTCAAAAACAGCGTGAAAATCGCTCATCGCACTTCTTTATCGGATTGAAACCAGGTTGAAGCCGGCACGCGAACCGGCGCGGGGATAGATCGCAACATAGCGCGCGCCCTCGAGCGGCGCAAAGGCCAAAACGCGTAAAACAGTTTCTTCGAATGGGCGCCAATCCGGCCTGCACGCTCTGAAATGCGCGGACCGGACGCGCCGTGACGCGCTCAGGAGAGCCCGAATCCGTCGTCGGCGGCAATCACCGAGCCGTTGATGAACTGCGATTCGTCGGCTGCCAGCAGCAGCAGGAGCCCGTCCAGGTCGTCCGGTTTGCCGACGCGATGACGCGGCAACATGGACACGAGCTTCTGCCCTTGCTCCGTCGACCAGTGATGATGGTTGAGCTCGGTGTCGATATAGCCGGGGCAGATTGCGTTCACGTTGATGCCGTGCTTGCCCCACTCCAGCGCCATCGCTTTCGTCATATGCACGACGGCCGCCTTGCTGATCGAGTAAAGGCCGATCTGCGGCAGCACGCGCAAGCCCGCCATCGACGCGATATTGATGATCCGGTACGACGGTTTCTGCGCGTTGTTGCCGCGCATGATCATGCGCTTGGCGACCTCCTGGGCGACGAAGAACGCGCCGCGCGTGTTGGTATCGAACACGTATTCGAAGTCTGCGGGCGTGACCTCGGAGAGCTTCTGCGTGGTCGACACGCCCGAATTGTTCACCAGGATGTCGATCGTGCCGGCCTCGGTTTCCGCATGGGCGACGGCCGACTTGATGCTCTGATAATCCGTGACGTCGAGCGACACGACGTGCGCCGCGCCGCCGGACGCCTCGATCTCGGCGCGCAATTCCTTCAGACGCTCGGTTCGGCGGCTCGCCAGCACGACCTTGGCGCCCGCCTGCGACAACACTTGCGCAAAGCGCTTTCCCAACCCGCTCGAAGCGCCGGTGATCAGCGCAACCTTGCCTTCCAGATTAATCGAACGGCCCATTGTCGTTCCTTGTTCGGTTGTTTTTGCAGATGCGGTTGACAGGTGCGGTAAGACCGCCAACGCGGGTCGATACCGTATCACGTAAATAGAACGATCGTGCTAATGTCTGCTCATCGGGTTGCAGTGCGGGAGTGCATCACCCACAATACGAACCCGAAAAAAGCATTCTAACGGTAAGAGGAGCATCAATGACCCCCGCAAGTCTCATTGAGCAGTACGGTCCGCGCGAGTCGATGGAATACGACGTCGTGATCGTCGGCGGCGGCCCGGCCGGGCTGTCCGCGGCGATCCGCCTGAAGCAGCTGGCGGCGGAACAAGGCGCTGAAATTGGCGTGTGCGTACTGGAAAAAGGCTCGGAGATCG